>OMZN01000023.1 GCA_900315555.1 uncultured Eubacteriales bacterium | reverse complement strand
CAAGGCGGAGCACGGCTTCGGTCTCCCCGCTGTGCAGCGCATCCTGCAGCAGCTGAAAGGGGAACTGGTCATCGACTACAGCGAGCCCTGGTTCCAGGTCGTGGCAGAGATCCCAAACGAATAAAAGAATAAGTCCATCGGAAGGGCATGTCGCATCATGCGCGTGTCATTGCGAGCCAGTGACATCGGTCACTCACTACAAGTTCTTGGCGACGAAGGAGCCTTAGAACTTGTAGTGAGTGCCTTGGCAGGTTCGGAATGACAGGATTGCGCATTTTGCGGTGCGCCCTTCCTTTTTTCGTGTCAAGAAATCCTTCTTTCGTGCCGAATCTAAGGACGCAGTTTCTCATTTTATGTATACTCAAATAGCAAACAATCGCAGAAGTATACTGCCCCGTTAAAAACGATGGACTGGGACAAAAATCTGGTTTTTTGCCAATAAATACAAAGCTTTATGGTTCTTCCGGCGCTTGATGATGCGGCGGAAGAACGTTATCTGTTTGGGAGTGGAACCATGAGTATAAATGCGCTAATTCTTTATGTTAATAAAAACATTCACAGGCGAATCCATGTTTATCTGATTTTGTGCCTGTTCATTGCGGCGCTTCTGGCCGCATGGAGCCTTTTCGTTCGAGCAATTGATCAAAAAAGGCAGGATATCCAGGATGCTTACGAAACAATCCCCGTGTATATCATTCTGTCGAACATTGCCGGAACACGCACGGACGGCTTGGAAATTCCAGACTACTGGGTGGAATATTTCATCTCAGAATCTTATTCGTATCAAGGTTTTGAACAAGATCGGGCTTTTTCAAGCTACGTTGAAAATGTCCAAATCAAAACGACATTGTATTATAAGCTTAATCTCTCCGGAGCAGAGCCCGCGGGAGAAGCCTTGCCAGTCAATCAAAAGTTAATCGGGATTACAGGTATGAGCGCAGCTGGGGCAGGCGAAGCGTTAAGCGCAAAAGTCGACTTTCTCCCCGGATATGACGAGTCCTTTCTGGGATCGGACGAGCACGTATGCATTGTTTCTGAGAAGACTGCGGCGATGATGAACGAGGACAACTCTATTCACTTAGCAATTCAGGCTTCTCCCGTTGGGGATAAAGCACTTGTCCTTTCACTAAATGTGATAGGAATTCATCATTCAGATGACGATTTCATCTATTGTCCGTGGCAATTAGCTGTGGATTGCCAAATTGCATTGGAAGGGCACTACACGGCAGACTCCCTCCGCGCGACGGTTCGAGACAACACAGAACTCTCCGAATTCTGTCAGATTCTATCCCGTCATTTTTGCGCTGTAACACCGTCAGGAAAAGCCCCTGAGATGCACGATTCCCCGGTTCTCACCCATTATGCATACGCTGCCATAATCCAAGATGAAGAGCTCAACCGCTCCTTACAGGATCTGAACAAGAGCCTGCGCATGCTGGAGTTGATTCGAACACCCTTGTTGATCGTAGTTATCCTTCTGGGTGCTTGCATGGGAGCGCTCTTTGTCCATAGCCAGGAAGGAGACCTGAAGACTGCTCGTATGCTGGGAACCAGCACGATACAAATCCTATCAATCCTTGGAATTGAGCTTTTAGGGTGGCTGCCGCTTGGCCTGCTTCTCGGTATGGGCCTTGTTTCTGCAGCCTGGAAGATAAATGTTCAGATCTTGGTCGCAATCGGTATTGGCATATCTACACTGCTGGGCAGCATAGTTTGCTGCTTGACACAAATTGATGGAAAAAGAGGTGCATTCATTTGACAGAAATCATTGTTGACCGCGTAGGGTTTTCTTATCGGAGTCGGCGGCAAATCATCCGTGCAGTCAATGATGTCAGCTTCCGGGCAAAAAGCGGAAAGGTATATGCGCTGGTCGGAAGAAGTGGAAGCGGCAAATCCACGCTGCTCTCTTTGCTGGCTGGGTTGAACAAGCCAGATTGCGGATCAATCATGATTAACGGGTCAAATCTTCAGTCTATGAATCCGGATCTTTATCGCAGAAAGCAAATCTCCGTCATATATCAGAATTACAGCCTTTTTCCACTTTTGACCGTAAAAGAAAATCTCCTTTACCCGCTTCTTTTGAACAAAGTTGATAAGTCCAAAGCTCTATTGCTGGCCGAAGAGACACTGCGCAGCGTGAACCTGGACAAATCTGTCGACAACCGGCTGCCAAGTACGCTCTCCGGTGGAGAGCAGCAACGTGTGGCCATTGCACGCGCGATTGCAGTACAATCCAACATCATCCTTGCCGACGAGCCGACCGGCAATCTCGACAAAGAGAATTCCTTGTTAATCATGAAGTTGCTGTTGGAATTGGCAGAAGAAAAGGATATCTGTATTATCCTGGCAACGCACGATCTAAACCTGGCAGCCCAGGCCAATCATTTGTTCCAGATGGAGGATGGCGAACTGTCGGAGGTGGATTCATGAAACCTGTTTCCCAATTGCTAAGAGATCCGGCCCGCACTGGGATTGCATGCCTCCTTCTGTGCGCCTCTTTTTGCTTTCTGTTCTTCGGGTTTGGCGTTAACAGAGCAATGAGAGATTCTATCGACCAAGTCCAGCGGCAATTTGTGACAATAGCTCTTCCGTCCACCGAGAAAGCTCTACTTCCCTATGAAAACGGAAGCGGGCAAAAAGGAACAACAATAGAGCAAGTTTTTACAGAAGATGATTGGGTGACAGCAGACAAACTGGCGCAGGATCATACAGTTGTTGAAGGGGTATATCAACAGAAGTATATCAGCGCCATCAGCGAAAACCTAGTTCCCCTTGTTAGCGCCAGTGAGGGAGGTCGATATTCATCTAACTTGGATTACCCTGCAAATCAAGCTGCCCTGATTATCGCCGTTACGGAGGTGAAGGAATCTCAATTTAGCTGGGAGATCGTTGGGTCTGTTGATCAATGCGTGTCACTTCATCCCGCGTATGAGATCCGGTCAACAATTCATATCAGTTTACCATCTGATTATTCGCCTTTGCCCGAGGTAGGTAACCATTATCTGATCATAGGTACATACCGGGATTGGGATCTACAGCTCAGACAAGTTCTCGCCGTACGTCTTCGGTGCCCGATCGAAGAGATTTCTTGGAGCAATCTTTCATCTGACGGTATCCAACAGATGAAGGAAGATGCAATTCAGCACGGGTATCTTGAGGGAATTGAGGATATTGCCGCAGAGTATTTCTCGGAAAGTACAGGAAGATCAGTCACTCTAAATCAGAGTGATCTAGATAAGGTTAATTCAGCTTCCGTGTCTCTCTTGTATATAACAGATACAAAAACAGGAGTGACTTCACCTGCTATTACAGAAATAGATGAAGAACTGAGTACCTTCCTGGATCAGGAGGAAAACCTTACGTGGAAGAACACGATAGAGAGTACAGAAATGAACCTACATTGTTTCCCAATTCTGGGAACAGATCGTCTGGAGTGTGTCTGCGCTTTCAACCAAAAATGGGCATATATAGTCGAGGGCAGGGCATTTCTTCAGGAAGAGTATCAGTCTGGCACAAAAGTCTGCCTTATTTCGGAAACGCTTGCTCTACAAAATGGTATACACCTTGGCGATGCGATTCCGTTATCCTTTTATGGAACCGGAGATCCTATTTACGTGGAGACAAACTCCGGGATGACTCGTCCGGTTGCGCAAGCGCTCAGGACAAATGTCCCACCCAAAGCAGATGCTGATTCATTTCAAGTAATAGGGATTTTTCGTCAAGCAGATATTTGGGGAGATGGATATTACCAAATTACTCCCAACACTATTATTGTTCCCAACAAGTCTTTACCGGAATATGCCGGTCTCCCACGCAATGGAAACTTCGTCACGTTTGCACTTCAAAGCAACAAAGTCCAAGAATTTAAAGAGGCCGCTTCAGCGCTCGGGTTAGATCCCGCTCGTTTTGTCGTCTTTGACAGTGAAATAGAAGATCTGACAGTAGCGCTTGAGGATAGTGTAGCAAGCGGCCATCGACTGCTGGCCTCTTCCATCATCGCGTGGATTATCACAATTTCTGCTTACTTTTTAGCTGTTTCTATCCGGCAGAGAAAGAACCTGGGACTTATGCGCGCACAGGGGGCCAGCAAACGAGATGTGATCGTGTTTTTTTTGATAACGTCTGTTCTCCCGGTCGTGTTTTCTTCCGTGGTTGGAGCAATTCTTTGTTCATCCTTATTCAAGTTTTTCATAAGTAGACTGACAGGGGCGATACCGGCCCAGTTGGTAGCAGCCTTTAACACTGCTTTTGCAATGGGATTTGAGGAAGATGGATTCATGCTAGGCTTCCTTTCAGAGGAGATCCCGGTTGCCGTATCCGGAGCTGTGCTATGCTCCGTTACTGCGTTTGCTGTTTCTCTGGCGATATCGAACAAATCTCCCACAAGTTTGCTAAAAGGAGATTAGTTTTCAAATGGACGTAGACCAGGTGGAGTATGTCTTCAGCTTCCCCACCGTGCAGCTTATACCAGACCTCACTAGCATCTGCGCAATGATTAAGGAATCAGTTCGAAATGAACTGATATAACGAAGGGAACTGGCCGCATTTCAGGAGCACCTGGAATGCAGTCGATTCCTTTTTCGTGTCAGAAAAACCTCCGTTTGCGCCGCTTCGCTGGCTTTTCCGACTTTTCCACAATACACTCAGAGCCAAAGAAGACGAGTGTTAGAATACGTGCTGGAAAGGAGAAAGCCATGGAGGCGGAGCGATTTGCCGGCGTAGGGCTGAGGGAACTGTATGAGCAATACATGCCGCAGGTGTATCGAACGGCCATCGGCTATACGAGAAACCATTATGATGCCGAGGATGTGACCCAGGAGAGCTTTGTGCGCTTGGCAAGGAGCGGAAAGCAGTTTTTGGATCAAAATCAGATAAAGACTT
>OMZN01000095.1 GCA_900315555.1 uncultured Eubacteriales bacterium | reverse complement strand
TCCAGGCGGAACGGAGGCTCTTTCTTAACTAGCTCAGCCCCCTCGATTGGGAAATCCATATTCTCCAACTTCTGCATGATTTCTTTTACAGTCCCTTTCCCGAGATTGGGTATTTGAAGAAGCATGGACTCATCATATTCCATGAGTTCCCCTACAGTTTTAACGCCCACACGAAACAGTGCATGGCTGGCTCTGTTCGAAAACCCTGCTGATTCGATTGGCAATTCTTTGATATCCATAGTTCTGTGTTTTAGTCATCGAGCGCTTCTGTCAGATTACTGATAGCAGCCGTAAGGTCATCGAGTTCTTTTCTGAGTTTCTCTTTCTCTTTATCTTCCATTTTGGCGATGACTCTGTCGTCGATCTCCTGCAACAGCCCGGTACACTTTCGCACATTGGCAGAAGGCCTTGCTTTCAGCACCTCCGCACGGGTATGCTGAAGCGCATTCTCAAGCGATGTCTGCATCTCTTCAGTAATCGATGCATTCTCCTCGGCAAACTGATCAACGTCAAATCTGGAATGCACCTCGACCTGATCGTACTCTTCCGACAGTTCCTCCGCGAGTATTGCCTGGTCGTCAAAGTAGTCCTTATAAGTGCCATTCTTGACCATGCCTTTGATATCACGGATGAACTTGCGCTGGTCAGGAAGCGCTTTCATCATGGCATTGTTGAAGACAACTGTTTTAAGTCGTTCCTGATCCTCTTCAGAAAGCTGCTTGAGGGGCGCCATCATCTCCTGGAACAGGCTGTATACCTGATACTCCCGGGCGACGTAATACTGCTCCGGCAGATGGATGTATTCAAGGAACTCTGTAACCATCTTAGCGACCGAGATACGTTTCTTAACCTCAGCAACAGACTCATTCGCGCTGGCTGCGTATTCCTCTGCCGTGAGCAGGCCTGTCAGTTCGATGTCGCGGTATGTACCAATCGCGTAATCGATCAGATCGTAGTCGACTTTCTTTTCCTCGCCGTGCTGAATCGCTAATTCCAAAAGCTTGATCTGCTTTTTGTCCTCGTTGATATCTACATCCATAAGGACGGTCTCGAAATAGATCGGCTCGTCCGTCTCTTCCTGAATCTTACGCAGGCAGGTGAAACGCCTGTTACCATCCACGATACGCCCGTCCGCAAGCGTCACGCCGGGTTCTCTCTGCCCGACCAATTCTATATTCTTCTTTGTTTTGGAAATGGCATCCGAATTGCTGTCGATGATAAACCCTTCAATGATTTCGTTGAAACCTTCCGTGTCAAGACTGCTCAGTGAATCCGCTCCGTTTTCAGCTTCATAGCGGGAAATCCAGGTTGCGATGCGATCGTTCTGATCATTGTAATAAAGCTCATCCAGCTTGACCTTATAGACCGGATAGATCTCCGTTTTGCCGCCGTATGTCACCTTTCTGGTCAGTGTCGTTTTCTGCACTGCATCCGTGCCAACCTTCTGCAGAAGGCTGCCCTTTGTCAGGGGGCCTCTGGCGGAAGCCGTTTTCGGCTGCGCAGCACCGGCATATGTAACGGTGGGTTTGTCAGCTCTTGCGCGGACTTCTTTGTATATCTTTCTGATCTCCGCTGCCCCTTTCGGGTTGATGTATTTGCAAAACAGAGCCATCGTATCCAGACCACGCTCCGCGTACGGTTGCTCCATATCCTGATATCCGGTGTGAGAAGCTGCGTTCCGAACCCCAACCAGTTCGTTCACCCAGGTCCGACAATTGTAATCAAGGTTGTGTTTGAAGACATCCTGCCAGCGCCGAATGATTAGCGTAAAACAACAGGCCGCATCCAAAGACCCAGCCAACTCTTCGAATGTGCCGCTTTGAGGAAGCTGGTCAGGGAATCTGACTACATATAGAACATTGTTCCACCACTGGTCTCTGTCATAGCTTCTCAGGACCTTGGAAACATAAGGTGCCATGTATCTCACTAAGATATCCAGACCATCATTGACTGCCTTTTTATTGACTTGCATTGTGTTTCCTCGCTTACTCGCATATTACATTAACTGTCTCTATTATACCCGAGTAATCTTTCTATGCCCAAATGCATCGAGAAGAGGCTGAAAGAATTCTTTTCTTCCTTTGAATGCACTCAACCATTCTTCTGCATCATCCGGAGCCATTTCATCAATATCATAGCCCATACTGGAAAGAGCAGAAGTTGCTCTACTTTTGTTGCTGCTAGACCACATTCTTTCCCAATCAAACGCTCCCATTTCTTCTGTTTTGATCTGTGTGCCGTCAAAACCTTGATACTGGATGAATGTCTCCGCATAAGGGTCGCACTGGAAGTATTCGATACTATACTCCACTATGCTTTTTTCCAATTCGTCAATCTTTTCTTCTATTTGGCCATATCCCGCATCTGTCATTAAAAAACCGTGCTTCGTAACATCCAAAAGCCATTGCGCTGCACCGTGGAGACTGGGAACCACATCCATCGGGGTGATGGTTAATTCGTCCCAATCGCCATACTCATCATATTCGGATCCATAATAATTGCCGCTGACCACATCGCCTTTCACCTGAACCTTACACTCTCTTTTTTTACGCCTTGCTTTATTTGCACCGACAATATCAGCCAGCTCCTGGCTTTTTATACTGAATCTGATTTCTATCAAACTAAAACTACTCATCGCAAACTCCTTTCAATGTTTTAATGACATAATTGCGTTTCATGATGTCATGATACTTCTGATTCTGATATGTCCTCAGGCACTTATAGCAACATGTATCTGCGTCTTCACCGCCGCAGTCACAGGTATTCACTCTTTGGTATGCACGCTGCAAGACCTGCGTCATCGTCATTTCATCAGCAAACCGGCGTACATGTCC
>OMZN01000042.1 GCA_900315555.1 uncultured Eubacteriales bacterium | reverse complement strand
CCGGCTTCAGGACTGTGCAACATGCACTGCGATTACTGCTTCTACTGTGATGAGGCGCAGAAGCGGCAGCAGGCGTCGTATGGAATGATGTCAGTGGAGACGCTGCGCAATGTGATCAAGCGGACACTGATGCGCACAGAGGATGTCTATAATCTGGCCTTTCAGGGCGGTGAGCCGACGCTGTGCGGGATATCCTTCTTCGAACAGGTAGTGGATTTTGTGCACCGGTATAACCGAAACCATGCTCATATCAATCTGGCGCTGCAGACAAATGGCTATGCGCTGGATGAGAACTGGTGCCGTTTCTTTGCGGAGAATCATTTTCTGATCGGCATGTCGGTGGATGGCACGCCGGAAATTCATGAGCGCTATCGCCACGCGAAGGATGGCGGGCGCTCTTATGAGCATTGTCTGAAGGCGGCAGGGCTGATGGATGCCTTCCATGTCGATTACAATATTCTCACCGTGGTACACCGCATGACGGCCGGGCATATCCGCGAAATATATCAGAGCTACAGGGAGCATGGATGGCACTATCAGCAGTACATTGCATGTCTAGAACCGCTTGGGGAGACGAGAGGAGACCGGGAGTACGCGCTGAAGCCGGAGACCTATGGAAGATTCCTGACGACACTGTTTGCTATATGGTACGAGGATTTCCTGGCGGGGCAGGAACCATATATCCGTCAGTTTGACAATTATATCAGTATCCTTCTGGGGCAGGAGCCGGAATCGTGCGAGCAGCGGGGAACCTGCGGGCTGCAGTATGTGGTAGAAGCGGATGGCAGCGTGTATCCCTGTGATTTTTATGTGCTGGATCGATACAGACTGGGCAATTTCAACGAGAACCTGCTGCCGGAGATCGATGAAAAGCGGAGCGAGATTGGATTCTGCTACCGGTCCGAGAAGCTCCCGGATCGATGCAGGCAGTGCAGGTGGCTGGCTGTCTGCCGCGGCGGCTGTTACCGCCAGCGGATGAGCGGATGTCAGGGAGAAGCAAATCTGAATTATTTCTGCGAGGCGTATCAGATGTTTTTCGAGACGTGCTGGGAACGGCTGAACAGGGCTGCGGAGATTACGAGGGAGAGGATGGAACGGGCGGACTGACTATTTAACCTGAATTATTCACGAGGGCATGATCAGAGGCGTCAACTGCTGACTTTATGACGGATTCGTCTGCTTTACATACGACATGAATTACGCTGTAAAAGCTTTACTTATTCAAAGAACATAATACATAATAAGTAAAGCACCACGGATATTTATGCAAAATCGCAGAAAGGTGAGACGAATAAATGTTTAATTATGACGGCCTGAATCAGATGCTTAAAGAGCAGGGTATCACCAGAACCGATCTGCGGACGCTTGTCGGTCTTTCCTCCCGGACGATCGCGAAGATCGGCAAGGGAGAGAAATTGTCTCGGAATACGCTTGCGCGGATAGCAAAGTATCTGGAATGTAATCCGGCAGAACTTGTCCGGGAAATTTCTGATAATGTAATCCTTCAGACATTACGGGACGAAAAGGCAGCTCGTATTTCGGGAGGGCTATATCATGAGCTTCAGATCCGGATGACATATAATTCCAATCACATTGAAGGCAGTACACTTACAGAAGAACAAACGAGACTGATATTTGAGACAAATACAATTGATGCCGGCGATGGGGTTCCGGTCGATGATATTTTGGAGACAGTCCATCACTTCCGGGCGATCGATTACGTGATTGATCATGCGGAGGATGTGCTTACGGAAGACATCATCAAACAGCTTCATTATATCCTGAAGCATGATACAAAGGATGCTGCGCTTAGCTGGTTTGCTGTAGGAGATTACAAAAAGCGGCCTAATATGATCGGCGGCCGTGAGACGGCAAAACCGGAGGAAGTGCAGGAACGTATCAAAGAACTTCTTGCGCAATATATTAGAAAAGAAAATGTGACGATTGACGATATCATTGCGTTTCATGCGGAGTTTGAATACATTCATCCGTTTCAGGATGGAAATGGAAGAGTCGGAAGGCTTGTGGCGCTGAAGGAATGTCTTCATCACAATATTGTTCCGTTTATTATTGAGGACAGAAAAAAGGCGTTTTATTATCGTGGACTTGCTAACTGGCGGCAGGAAAAGGGGTGGCTCAGAGACACCTG
>OMZN01000002.1 GCA_900315555.1 uncultured Eubacteriales bacterium | reverse complement strand
TTCAAAGATCCCTGCAGATCAGGGAAGACGATGCACTGATAACAAGCGGCGCTGCCGGCACCCGGCTGTCTTTCCGATTCTTATATTGACACAAGTTTCTGTCAATTTTATACTGGATTTTATGAAAAGTACGATTAGAAAACGAACATACCGCGCCATCTATCGCCTGCTGAACCGCGTCTCGCCCCTTGCGGACGACTGCGGCAGACTATGCGGCGCTTTATGCTGCCAGCCTCCCGGAGAATCCGACAATCCGGAAGAAGACTTCGAGCTGGGCATCTACCTGCTTCCCGGCGAGGAAAAAATTTTCACAAAGAAAGAAAACTGGCTGCTTTGGAGCTATGACTGGGCAGAAGACTATGATTTTCCTCCCTCCTGGCACGGGAAGGTCTGGTTCGTCCGCTGCACGACACCGCCGCACTGCAGACGCGAAAAAAGGCCGCTCCAGTGCCGCTTTTACCCCCTGCAGCCGGATCTGGACGAGCAGGACCGCCTGCAGATGATCCTGTCCACGGAGAAAACGCCCTACACCTGCCCACTGATCCGCAGCAAACTGCCTCTGCAGCCGGCCTTCCTGCACGCCTCTTACACGGTATGGCGTCATCTTCTCCGCGATCCTCTGATCCATGACCTGGTTGCTATGGATTCCGCCAGACGCAGAGAAAAAAATATCACACGTACCGTCATATTTCCGCCCCGCTGACATGCTTTGACAGTGCGGCGGACGTCGTCAAGGCATCAGGAAAGGACACGAAACTGCCTGTTATTCTGCCGCCGGTGCATCGTCCAGCCCGAGAATGTCCGTACGGTACAAATGCCGCACCGTGATGATAAAGTAGATGGTCCCCAGGATCTCTGCCAAAGGATACGCCCACCAGACCATCTCCAGGCTGCCCATCCTGGAAAAGATATACGCCAGCGGCAGAATGCCAAACATCTGCCGGATCAGCGATCCGAAAAGCGAGATAAACCCATGCCCCGTTGCACCGAAAAGACCGCCGCTGATGATGCCGAAAGCCGCCGGCAGGAAACACCAGCTGATTGCTTTGAAGGCAGGGATCCCCATCTGCAGCATGCGCGCAGAAGCGCTGAAGAAAGACAGCAGCACTCCCGGCAGCAGCTGAAACAGCAGAAGGCCTGCTCCCATGACGATCAGGGCAATCATCATCGAGAACCAGTAGCTATGCATCAGCCGTTTCCTGTTGCGTGCACCGTAATTGTACCCCATGATCGGCGTGGCACCCTGGTTAATCCCGAAAACCGGCATGAAGATGAATGACTGCAGCCTGCCATAAACACCCAGAACAGCAATGGCCGTCTCTGAAAAGCCAGCGAGAATGGCATTCATGCCGATATTCAAAATACATGCAATCGCCTGCATAATGATCGAGGGGCCGCCGACCACATAGATATCCTGCAGCGTTTCCCGATCGAACTTGACTTTCCTGTCGATATGCAGAACCCTCTGCTTTTTCATGAGAATATACAGCACCACGGTCATGGCCAGCGCCTGTCCGATGACGGTCGCCGTGGCCGCACCTGCAATGCCCATGCGCGGGAAAGGCCCGATGCCGAAAATCAAAACCGGATCGAGGATGATGTTGGTGACAGCACCTATCATGTTCGTCAGCATGGGCAGAACCATATTGCCCGTTGCCTGCAGGATCTTCTCACAGCTTACCTGAATCATGACAAAGAGACAGCCGACGCAGACGATCAGCAGATATTTGGCACCCTGGGCGATAATATCAGCATCTTCTGTGAAGGCAGCCACAAACGGCCGGGCAAAAAAGACGCCCACCACCACGAAAATAAGCCAGTTAATGTAGGAAAGCTTCAGTCCCTGCGAAGCCGCCCGATCGGCATCGGCATAGCGCCTGGCGCCGAGCCGTCTTGCAATCAGCGAGTTAATACCAATGCCCGTACCGACACTGACGGCAATCATCAACATCTGAATCGGAAAAATCAGCGTAATCGCCGTCAGCGACTTTTCCCCGATCATGGACACAAAATAGGTATCCACGACATTGTAGCAGGCCTGGATGACCATAGACAGCATGGCCGGCCAGGACATGCTCATCACCAGCCTACCGATCGGCATGGTGTCCATCTTGGTTACACTTTTGTCTCTGCTCATTCTCTGCAATCCCTCTCAATCAATCATATCTATTCTTCTGCCCATCGAATGTAAAGATTCAGACAGAGCATAAAAAGGGCACCTCACAGGAAAGTGCCTTCCTCTTCCGTTTGTTTTCTTCTCTGTCTATCTCTGTCTAGGAGTTGAGCTCGGGCAGCTCTGTAAGCCGGGTTCTGTATTCGGTGACCATCTATCTCGAACGACTGTTGCCAGCCGCCTCCAGCGACCTACCTTCCGGGAGCCTGCGGGCTACAGACTTGGTTCCCTGCTTGGTCTTGCTCCGGGTGGGGTTTACACGGCCGCCGTGTCTCCACGGCGCCGGTGAGCTCTTACCTCGCCATTTCACCCTTGCCACGGCATGACCCGTTTCGGCGGTGTGTTTCTGTTGCACTTTCCCTACAGTTGCCTGCGCCGGACGTTATCCGGCACCCTTGCCCTATGGAGCCCGGACTTTCCTCACATCGAAAGAAATCGATGCGCAGCCACCTGGGCTGCCCGAAAACTCGTATGGATTATACCATACGACAGGGTATTTGTGCGCCCTATTTTCCTTCCAGCAATCGCCTGAGATAGCGAATGTTTTCGTTGGCCTGCGCTATAGCAAGCGCTCTCTCCTCTTCTTTCCCCGCTTTTCCCTTTCGCATGCCAAGAAGCCGCTTTTCTTCCTTGGCGAGGCGTCTCTTTATATACTCCCCGGTCAGCGGATCATTCACTGCACCGTACCAGGCGGGCACTTCCCATACGATGGCATCCGGCGGTGCTGCCATCAGAGCAGGATCCGGTGCCTCCACCGGCACCGGTCCAGCCGTAATGATTTCGCAGATATATTTGCCTTCCCGCACCAGCTGCTCTCTTGTGATGGAAAAACCATGGTGCAGCAGATAGTGGCGCAGATGCCCCACGTGGCGCCTGGGCTGCAGAATGAATCTTTGGAAAGATCGTGTTTTCTCCGGGTCCTCTGCAAGAATCTGCATCATCAGCAAGCCGCCCATCCCGGCAAGGACGACGTTTTCCACCTCGTTTTTCTCAAGAACGCTGAGGCCTGATCCTAAACGCAGGTCAAACACTGTCTGCGGATACATGCGCCGGCACGTCTGACGTGCCCGATCGAGCGCCTCCGGACTGCTGTCTGTAAAGACCACCCGGGGAGAACGCCCTTGTTCCCACAGAAATAACGGCAGAAAGCCATGGTCTGTTCCAATGTCAGCCATGGCTTCTCCTTCTCCTATTTCATCGGCGATCGCCTGCAGTCGTTCTGAAAGTTTGATCACGATCTACTCCAAATAATCCTTGAGCTTTTTACTGCGGCTCGGATGGCGCAGCTTGCGCAGCGCCTTGGCTTCAATCTGACGAATTCGTTCTCTGGTCACATCGAAACGCTTTCCGACTTCTTCCAGTGTCCTGGCGCGGCCATCCTCCAGGCCGAAGCGAAGCTTGAGCACTTTCTGTTCCCTGTCCGTCAGCGTATCGAGCACCTCCACCAGCTGCTCCTTGAGGATGGAGAACGCAGCCGCCTCTGCGGGCGCCGGCACATCTTCATCAGGAATGAAGTCGCCCAGATGGCTGTCTTCCTCTTCACCGATAGGCGTCTCCAGCGACACCGGCTCCTGGGCGATCTTGAGGATTTCTCTGACCTTTTCCACCGGCAGATCCATCTCTTCAGCGATTTCCTCGGGGGTCGGTTCACGTCCGAACTCCTGCAGCAGCTGCCTTTGAATGCGCATCAGCTTGTTGATGGTCTCCACCATGTGCACAGGGATACGAATCGTCCGCGCCTGATCGGCAATGGACCTGGTGATCGCCTGCCGAATCCACCAGGTCGCATAGGTGGAAAACTTGAACCCCTTCCGCCAGTTAAATTTATCCACCGCCTTGATCAAACCCAGGTTGCCTTCCTGAATCAAGTCAAGAAACAGCATGCCGCGCCCTACATAACGCTTGGCGATGCTGACCACCAGCCGCAGATTGGCCTCGCACAGCTTCTGCTTGGCGGACTCATCACCGGCCTCCATCCGCTTGGCCAGTTCAATTTCCTCCTCGGCGGTCAAGAGCGGTACCTTGCCGATCTCCTTCAGATACATCCTGACCGGATCATCCACGGCAATGTTTTTCGGAATCTGACTGTCTTCCTCCTTGGACTTTGCCTTCGTCTTTTTCTTGGCACCGTTCCTTGCCGAAATCGGCATTGCATCATCCGTCAGCTCTTCACTGTCTGACAGGTCATTGTCGTTTTCCTCCTCGTCCTCCTCGGAAACGATCTCAATCCCCCGTTTCAGCAGTTCCTCATAGACCGTGTCAATATCATCCTTGTCCATCTCTGTCTTATCCAAAATATCGCCGACCTGGCTGTAGGTGATCTTTTTGCTCTCACCTGCCTCTTTGGTCAGCGCCTCGACGAACTCCTCCTCGGTCATGACATTCTTTTCCGGTTCTGCAAGTTCTCTCTTTGCGTTTTTCTTGCTCAATTGTCTTCCTTCCCTCTCAAATTCTCGACTCTATCTCGCCTTCAATGTGGTCAGCTCTTTTTGTACTTCCATCAGCCGCCGCGTCAACCGATTGATTTCCTCATCGTTATCGTCTTCGTCTGCCAGTGACAGACGGGCAATGATCTTCTCCTCTTCTTCCCTGAGCCGGCTTTCCTCTGCTGCCGCAAGGCAGTCGGAAAGCACTTGATCCACGCTTCCAAGGAGCACACCGTCCAGCGCATCCCGCAGCATCTGCGCATCCTCCTCAGACAGCCGCTCTGCACATGTCACTGCAGTCACAGGTACACCTTCACGGTGCATGGCAGCTATCGCCTGATAAATCCGCACCCCCGCGGGAGAAGTGAATACTTTTTCTATACCCGGTTCCTGCTCAAGATAAGCAGCATCTGTCATCAATACTTTCAAAACGCTTTTCTCCGGTGGTTTCAGCCCGCTCTGCTGCTGCGTTCTTCCCCGGCGGACACGTCCCGTGCGCGGTGTACTCTTCCTGATCTCCTGCTGTGCGTGAAGTGCCTGCTCTGAAATCCCGTAATCAGCAGACAGCTTCTTGATATAGATGTCTGCCTCCACCGGCGAAAGCTGATTAAGAACGCGCGCCGCCTCCTCAAGGAAACCGATCCTTCCCTCTGTTTCCCCAAGGTCGAAGCGTGTCTGCAGGACCTTCAGCTTATACTCTGCAAAGGGGAGAGCCGCATCCACCAGGGCATCGAAAGCGGCTCTGCCGCGCTTTTTGATGAATTCGTCCGGATCCTTGCCGTCTGTTACGTGCATCACCCTGACCTTGATGCCGGCACGATGCAGGATGTCCATGCCTCGCAGCGCCGCAGCCTGCCCGGCTGCATCCGCATCATAGCACAGCACAACGTTTTTGGTGTACCGCTTCAGCAGCGCCGCCTGCTGTTCCGTCAATGCCGTGCCAAGCGATGCCGCCGCATTTTCGATGCCGCTCTGATGAAGCGCTATGACATCCATATAGCCTTCCACCAGAATAGCACAGTCCTGACTACCGATGGCATTCTTTGCAAGAGATAGATCATAGAGATTGCTCTTCTTCTTAAAGATGGATGATTCACTGGAGTTTAAGTATTTGGGCATCGCATCCCCGATGGCTCGTCCGCCGAACCCGATGACCTTGTTCTGGGTACTGCGAATAGGAAAGATGACACGATCGCGAAATTTATCGTAATAGCTTCCCCGGCTCTTGGATACCAAACCAAGCTGCAGCATCTGTTCCTCTTCAAAGCCGCGCTGCTTCAGATACTTCAGCAGACTGTCCCAGCTGCCGTCTGCATAGCCGATGCCAAAGGCATGCATCGTTTCCTGATTCAGTCCCCGCCTGCGCATGTACTCCATGCCGGGATTGGGGCGGCTCCTCATGTTGATATAAAAGAAGCGCGCCGCCTGTCGATTGATTTCAAGCAGAGCGGCCCGTTCTTTCTCGCTGCCGCCGCGGCGGGTGATTTTCACGCCGCATTCGTCGGCAAGCTTCTCTACGGCGGTCATGAAATCGATGCCATGATATTCTTTTTCAAATTCGATGACATCACCGGTCTTGCCGCATCCAAAGCAGGTGAAGATCTGCTTTTCCTCCGAAACCACAAACGACGGCGTCTTCTCATTGTGAAACGGGCAGAGCCCTTTGTAATTCCGCCCTGCCTTTTTCAGATCGACCACACGCGAAACGACATCAACGATATCGATCCTGCTCTTAATTTCTTCTATGACATCACTGTTCGTTCTCAATGCATCTACCCCTTGATGCCTGCTGAGGCGGCATCGAGGGCACGTCTCCTTTTCCTCCGCTCTTTGCCGCGCATCATCCATCCTTACGCATCCCTGCGAATCCATCCCTGTCTGCTCATCGAGCGGTACAGCTGACAACGGCCCTGCTGCTAGCGATCCTGCAGGGCATCAAACCGGATAGCGGCATAGCGGTCTGTCATGCCGGCCACATAATCTTTAGCCGCTTCCGTAGCACCGTCCTGCGCCGCAATATCCCGATACTCCGGCGGCATCTGCGCAGGGTTTGCAAGATAGTATGCATAAAGGCCCTGCACAATCTCCTCCGTTCGCTCAAGATCGGAGGCTTTTTTCACCTGATCATTGTAATAGACATGTCGGAACATAAAGGTGCGCAGCGCATCCATGCTTTCGGCGATTTCCGCGCTTTGAGAAATCCTATCCGCCCCGTCGCTGCTTGCAATCAGATCCTTGACCAGGGTGTCGATGCGGGTTCTGTGATCCTTTCCCAGCATCCTGACGCAGTCCTTGGGCAGCTGTCCTTCTGTGATGACACCGCTGCGCACCGCATCATCGATATCATGGTTGATATAGGCCACACGATCGCTGATCCTGACGATCTGCCCTTCCAGCGTCACCGGGATATGCGGACCGGTATGCCCCAGGATCCCGTCCCGCACTTCAGCCGTCAGGTTCAGACCCCGGCGCCCGTTGTGCTGCTCCAGTGCATCCACCACCCGCAGACTCTGTTCGTTGTGATGAAAGCCGCCCGGGTGAATCTGATCAAGAATCTTTTCGCCGGTATGGCCAAAGGGTGTATGCCCGAGATCATGGCCGAGGGCAATCGCCTCAGTCAGGTCTTCATTGAGCTGCAGCGCCCGTGCAATGGTGCGCGAAATCTGCGCCACCTCCAGGGTATGGGTCAGCCTGGTGCGGTAGTGATCGCCCTCGGGCGAGAGAAAGACCTGTGTCTTGTGCATCAGACGGCGAAACGACTTGGCATGAATGATCCGATCCCGGTCCCTTTGGAAATCTGTCCGGATCGCGTGCTTTGCCTCCGGCACCCTGCGCCCGCGGGAATCAGCCGCATGGGCTGCCAGGGGAGAAAGGATCCTGTATTCCAGCTGTTCCTGTTCAATTCTGCCTCGCATGCTTTACCTACTCGTACCTGGTCAGAACTCCTTCAAAGATATTGGCCACTGTCTCGCACGAATCCAGGCTGTTTTCCATCTGCTCAAAGAGATGTTTCCACTTGATCAGTTCAATCGGATCCTTCTCCTCGCGGAACAGCACGCTCAG
>OMZN01000059.1 GCA_900315555.1 uncultured Eubacteriales bacterium | reverse complement strand
TATATCCCAAACGCAGCAGAATGAAACGAAAATGTTTTCCGGGAAGCTAATCATTAAAATGTGAACACACCTGACAAGACACATGTATTGACAAAGATACATCAACGTGGCAAAATGGTACTCAACATCATTGAAAAGTCGAAAAAGCGGCCATGAGAAAGGACGAAAGGATATGTCGACGGAAGAAGAAAAGATCCGGCAGCTGAAAGAAGAGAGAGATGCTGTCATCCTGGCGCACTATTACGTGCCCGATGAAGTGCAGGCAGTTGCCGATTATATAGGGGATTCTTATGGTCTGGCCAAGATTGCCACCACGCTTCCCCAGAAGACCATATGCTTTGCCGGTGTCACCTTCATGAGTGAGAGCGCTAAGATCCTGAATCCGGACAAGACGGTTCTGGTGCCGGAACCGATGGCGGACTGTCCGATGGCGCACATGGTGGAGCCGGAGGATATCGAAGCGGTTCGCGGGCAGTATGAAGATCTGGCTGTGGTATGTTATATCAACTCCACTGCGGAGATCAAGAAATACTGCGATGTTATCGTGACGAGTTCCAATGCGCTGAAGATTGTCAGCAAGCTTCCGCAGAAGAATATCTACTTTATCCCGGACGAGAATCTCGGACGTTATATCGCCTCGCAGCTGCCGGAAAAGCATTTTATCTTTAATGAGGGATTCTGCCATGTCCATACCAGCATTACAAAGGAAAACGTGGAGCGGGCCAAGGCAGCGCACCCGGGTCTCAAGGTGCTGGCGCATCCTGAATGCAAGGCTGATGTGCTGGCCCAGGCAGACTATATCGGAAGCACCAGCGGCATCATCAAGTATGCGACGGAAAGCGAGGATCAGGCCTTCCTGATCTGCACCGAGCTTGGCGTGCTTTACGATCTCAGAAGAAAGAACCCCGGCAAGCAGTTCTACTCAGTGGGGCACCGGCAGTTCTGCCCCAATATGAAACGGATCACACTGAACAAGATCATCAAGTCGCTGGAAACCATGGCGCCTGCCATGGAGATCGATGCGGCTTCGAGGGAAAAGGCGGCGGCGCCACTGAAGAAGATGCTGGCGCTGGCAGAGTAGTGTAGACGGGAAGTGAGAATGATGGACAGAAAGTTGAACCATTATGATGTAATCATTGTCGGAACCGGGGCAGCCGGACTCTTTTGCGCGCTGCACCTGCCAAAGAGCAGCCGCGTACTGATGATCACCAAGGACAAGCTTGAGAACAGCGACTCCTACCTGGCGCAGGGAGGTATCTGCTGCCTTCTTGGGGATGAGGACTATGACAGCTATTATGAAGACACAATGAAAGCCGGTCACTACGAGAACAGTCCGGAAGCGGTCTCTAACATGATCAGGAATTCGCGTCACATCATCCGCGAGCTGATCCGCTTCGGTGTGGACTTCGACAGAAAACCTGACGGCCGGATGGATTTTACACGCGAAGGCGGTCATTCACAGTACCGGATCCTGCATCATCAGGACGTCACCGGCAGAGAAATTGTGACCAAGCTGATTGCACGTGTCAAGGAGCGCCCCAACATCACGATCAGGGAATACCTGACGATGATCGATGTACTTGAGGCAGACAACCGCTGCTACGGGATTGTGGCAAGGGATGAAGAAGACAATGAGGGCCTTCTGACGGCTGACGCCGTCGTTTTGGCCACCGGCGGTCTGGGCGGACTGTTCAGCCAGTCCACCAACTTCCCGCACATTACCGGTGACAGCTTTGCGATTGCGCTGCGTCATCATATTCAGCTGAAAAATCTTTCCTATATTCAGATTCATCCCACGGTGCTGTATTCCCAAAAACCAGGCCGACGCTTTCTGATTTCAGAGTCGGTGCGCGGTGAGGGTGCCAAGCTGCTCAACGAGGACGGAGAGCGCTTCACCGACGAGCTGCAGCCCAGAGACGTCGTTGCGGCAGCCATCAAGCGCGAGATGGACAAATTCGGTACCGATCATGTCTATCTCAGCTTCCGCGATATCCCCGAGGATGTCATCCGCCGTCATTTTCCGAACATCTATACGCGCTGTCTGGAGGAAGGCTATGACATCACAAAGGAGTGCATTCCGGTCGTACCGGCGCAGCATTATCTAATGGGTGGGATTCAGGCGGATACACGCGGCAGGACGTCGATGCAGGATTTATATGCCATCGGGGAAACGGCCTGCAACGGTGTGCATGGCGCGAACCGGCTGGCCAGCAACTCACTCCTGGAGAGTCTGGTCTTTGCGGAAAACGCAGCAGCGTTTATTCGCGAAAGACAGGGCTCTGAAGGCCAGGCAGAGGCAGCGCTCCTGAAAACCATTGAAGAGGAGCTGCCCGAGACATACGAGGAAGAGGATGTGATGGAGACGGTCAACAAAGGACT
Source organism: uncultured Eubacteriales bacterium (assembly GCA_900315555.1). Taxonomy (GTDB): domain Bacteria; phylum Bacillota; class Clostridia; order Peptostreptococcales; family Anaerovoracaceae; genus RUG100. Next base: position 10,194 of record OMZN01000059.1, on the reverse strand, counting down.
GCTCCTTGAGGAAATCAGAAAGCAGGGGACAGGATTCTATGAACAGTGGCGTGACCTTTAGGACGTCGGCGGATCGATACATCCGCATGGCGCTGGAAGAGGATATTACATGGGGTGACTGCAGCACGGAGGCGGTCTGTGATGAAGCCAGGCGAGGCTCGGTGCAGCTGATTGCCAAGCAGGATGGCATGCTGTGCGGGCTTGCGGTCTTTGAGCGGGTATTTTCTCTCCTCGATGAGGACAGCGGCTTTGAGACAGCGTTTCGCGACGGGGATCAGGTGCAGGCGGGCAGCCTCATCGGCACCGTGTACGGCGATGTGCGCGTGCTGCTGTCCGGCGAACGAACTGCGCTTAATTACCTGCAGCGTATGAGCGGCATTGCGACGATGACAAGCCGCTATGCCAAGGTGCTTGCACCTTACAAGACGGAGCTGCTGGACACCAGGAAGACGACGCCGAATATGCGTCTGTTTGAAAAATATGCTGTGCGTGTCGGCGGCGGCCGCAACCACCGGTATAATCTATCGGACGGCATTCTGCTCAAGGACAACCACATCGATGCAGCCGGCAGTATCACCAAGGCAGTTGAAAGGGCGCGGCAGGCAGCGCCGTTTGTGCGCAAGATCGAGGTGGAGACAGAGAATCTTGCCATGGTGCGCGAGGCACTGGCGGCCGGTGCGGATATCATCATGCTGGACAACATGGATGATCATACGATGCGCGAGGCGCTGGCGATGATTGAAGGCCGCGCTGCAACGGAATGCTCGGGGAATGTGACGGAAGAACGGCTCAGGGCCATCGGCGAAATGGGCGTGGATTATGTCTCATGCGGCGCCATCACCTATGCGGCGCCCATCATGGATTTGTCGATGAAACATCTCTGTGTAGAGGAAAGCAGCGATGAAGCAGAAATATGCCGGTGCGGAGAGTGAGTGAAGGAGGCTTTTGACTATTGAACGGGACAGAACGAAGAGAAAAGATCCTGACTGCGCTTCATGGTGCGGCGGGTGCCATTTCCGGCGGCACGCTGGCAAAGCAGCTGGGTGTCAGCCGGCAGGTGATCGTGCAGGACATTGCCCTGCTGCGTGCCGGCGATGAAAAGATTCTGTCCACACCGAAAGGCTATCTGCTCTTTGAAAGCGATCAGAAGCTGCGGCGCAGGTTTTCCGTCTATCATGATTTCGCGGGCATGGAGCAGGAACTGAACATCTTTGTGGATGCGGGCGCCAGGGTGCTGGACGTCATCGTGGAGCATCCTGTTTATGGCGAGATCCGAGGCGATTTGGATCTTGCGAGCCGGCGTGATGTGCGTGCCTTTATGAACAAGATCGGGCAGGAGAAGGATGCTCCGCTGATGCGCATTTCGGGCGGACTTCATCAGCACACGGTGGAGGCGCCTTCTGTCGAAACGCTCGAAGAGATACGGGAGGCGCTGCAGCAGGCCGGGATGCTCAGAGAACAGTAGCCGGGCAGAAGCAGATCTCAGGGACCTCCGGGACGGCATGAAGCCCCGGAGGTCTTTTTTCTATCTCTTTTTTATGCTAATATGGGTGCATGATGGAAATCACGGCAACAAAAGAAAGCGATACCCGCGCGCTGGGTCTGCAGCTCGGACGGGAAGCAGAGGCGGGACAGATCATCGCCCTGATCGGCGATCTCGGCACGGGCAAAACAGCGCTGACCCGTTATATTGCGGAGGGCCTCGGTGTGCGGGAGACCATCACCAGCCCCACGTTTACCATTGTGAAGGAATACCACAGCGGGCGCATCCCGCTGTATCATTTCGATGTATACCGCGTCAGCGATCCCGATGAACTGTTTGAGATCGGTGCGCAGGAATACTTCGAGGGGGACGGGCTGTGCGTGATCGAATGGGCGGATTTGATACTGGATTGTCTCCCAGCGGACGCGATGGTGATTCGCATCCGCCGCGGTGAACAGGAGGAAGAAAGGATCTTTCAATGCGAATATTAGCCATCGAGACGACCGGGCCTATCTGCTCGGTCGCACTGCTGAATGAGGAAAACCGGATTACCGAGCTTCGCGGCAGGGAGAGAATGAACCATCTGCGCAGCCTGACACCGATGATCGATCAGCTGCTGCAGGCGGAGAACATGGCGCCGGAGGATCTGGATCAGATTGCAGTTTCGGTGGGGCCGGGCTCTTTCACCGGCATCAGGATCGGGGTATCGACGGCACGGGCCATGGCACAGATGACCGGCGTCAGATTGACTGCCGTGCCGACGCTGTATGCTTTTGGCTGCGGGGTATGCCCGGAAGAGGATCCTGCGCTCGTGGTCTGTCCAATGCTGGATGCCCGCCGTCAGCAGGTCTATGCGGGCGCCTACCGCGATGGCGAGGAGATTGTTGCGGGAAAGCCATATCCTTTGGATGTATTCCTGGATCATTTAACGGACATGAAGAGGATTCGCTTCATGGGAGACGGGATTGCGCGGTATGGCGAAAGCGTACAGGAATGGGCCAGGATACATGGCGTTGAGGCGGCGCTGGATGAGGAAACGCAGTCGGCCGGTTATGTCGCCGAACTTGCCCGGGATATGATGGATGCGCCGGACTTTGCGGACATGATCAATCTGGATTACAATCAGCTGCAGCCCAACTATATGCGCAAGGCAGAGGCGCAGCGGCGTCTGGAGGAAAAGCAGAAGCAGGGGCAGAGACGATGAAGGGCCTTGTGATCCGCCGTGCGCAGGCGAAGGATGCCGGGACGCTGGCTGATCTGGACCGTGCCTGTTTTTCCGATCCGTGGAGCCTCAAGTCCTATCAGGAAGAACTGGAAAAGAATGTGTATGCTTTCTATCTCCTGGCGGAGGTGGATGGCCGGCCGGCCGGGTATGCCGGCCTCTGGTGCATTCTCGATGAGGGGCACATTACCAATGTTGCCGTTCTGCCGCACTTTCGGGGAAAGCATGTTGCCTCGGCGCTGCTGCGGGAATTGATGGCACAGACTGGTGCACTGGGCCTTACTGCCTATACGCTGGAGGTGCGCAGGAGCAACCACGCCGCCATCCGGCTCTACGAACAGTTCGGTTTTCGCGTGGAAGGCGTTCGTCCTCACTATTATCAGTCGGATGGAGAAGATGCCTTGCTGATGTGGAAGAGGGAAGAGAAAGAAGGCAATAGATGAAAGACGGAAAGACGATTATTCTGGGTATAGAAAGCAGCTGTGACGAGACATCGGCCGCCGTCGTCGCCGACGGCAGAACCGTGCTCTCCGATATCATTTCCAGCCAGATCGAAATTCATAAGGCCTACGGAGGTGTGGTTCCCGAGATTGCCAGCCGCCATCATCTGAATAATATCAATACCGTCGTGGATCAGGCGCTGGAGCAGGCAGAGACGACGATCAACGAGGTTGATGCCGTGGGCGTGACCTATGGGCCGGGGCTGGTGGGCGCTCTGCTGATCGGTCTTGCGACGGCCAAGGCTATTGCCCTGTGCAAGCGGATTCCGCTGGTGGGCGTGCATCACATTCACGGTCACATCAGTGCCAATTACATTCAGTATCCGAGTCTTGAACCGCCCTTTATGGCGCTGGTGGTCTCCGGCGGACACACGAATATCGTCAACGTGACGGACTACAATCAATGCGAGGTTCTGGGCGCTACCCGCGATGATGCCGTCGGTGAGGCCTTTGACAAGGTGGCGCGCGTGCTCGGCCTGGGATATCCGGGCGGCCCGAAGATCGACCGGATTGCAAAGAAAGGCAATCCGGATGCTGTGCCCTTCAAACGCGTCTATCTGGGCAGGGACTCGTTGGAATTCAGCTTCAGCGGGATCAAGACGGGGGTCCTCAACTACGTGCATCATGAGCAGCAGCTGGGACGGGAGATCCATGTTCCCGATGTGGCGGCGAGCTTTCAGCAGGCGGTGCTGGATGTGCTGGTGGACAAGACCATGGCTGCCGTGCAAAGGTATGCACGTGATACGCTGGTGGTTGCCGGCGGCGTAGCGGCCAACAGCCGGCTGCGTCAGATGCTGCAGCAGCGCTGCGATGCGGCAGGCATTCGCCTCTGCGTACCGGCGCCTGTACTTTGCACTGATAACGCCGCCATGATCGGATGTGCGGCATACTACAAATATATAGCAGGGGACACGGATGATCTCTCTTTGGACGCCGTGGCGGGGTTAACACTATGATCGTACTCAGTGCGAAAGATATTACAAAGGAATACGGAACGGACTGTATCCTGCGGGATATTTCCTTTCATGTGGAAAAGGGTGACAGGATCGGCATCGTCGGTGCCAACGGTGCAGGAAAGACGACGCTGCTCAACATTCTGACCGGGGAGGAAGAACCCACCTCGGGAAGCGTGACCCTGGCGGCGGATACGACGATGGGCTACCTCAAGCAGAAGGATACCTTCGATCGGAGCGGCACGGTGCTGTCGGCGGCTGAGGGGCTCTTTGAAGACCTTGCTGTCATGGAAAAGGACATGCTTACGCTCAGCAGGCAGGCGGAGGAAGCGGCCTCTGCCGGGCGAAAGAAAGAGGCCGACCGGCTGATCCGGCGTTACGATGCCATGCGGGAGGACTTCTCTGCACGCGGCGGTTACACCTACGCTTCGGAGGTGCGTGGCGTCCTTTCGAGCATGGCCTTCACGCAGGATATGCTCAATCAATCCATCGACCAGCTTTCCGGCGGCGAAAAAACCCGCCTGGCACTGGCCTGTCTCCTGCTGGAGAAACCGGATCTGCTGCTGCTCGATGAGCCGACCAACCATCTGGATATCGATACGCTCAAGTGGCTGGAGCAGTATGTCAGAGGATACCGCGGAACGGTGATCATTGTTTCCCACGATCGCTATTTTCTGGATCAAACCGTCAATAAGATTTTTGAGGTGGAACATCACAGGCTGACCCGCTACAACGGCAGCTACCGTCAGTATGCCGAGCAGAAGAAGGCACGCCGGATCGAGGAGATGCGGCGCTATGATGCCCAGCAAAAGGAAATCAAAAAGCAGGAAGAGATGATACGCCGCTTCAAGCAGCGCGGCACCGAGAAGCTGGCAAAACGCGCCGCCAGCAGGGAAAAGAAGCTGGACAACATGGAGAGGATCCGCCGCCCTGACAGCGAGCAGTCTGCCATGAAGATCCAGTTTCATGAAACGTATGAGAGCGGCAGGGATGTCATTCAGTGCGAGGATCTTGCGAAAACCTTCGGCTACGGATCCCGGGCGGTGCCGTTGTTTCACGGCATCAGTCTCCATGCGCGCAGGGGCGAGCGGATCTGTCTGGTGGGGCCCAACGGCGTGGGCAAGACCACGTTGATGAAGATCATCATGGGAGAGATTCCCCCCACGGACGGGTATCTGAAGGTCGGCTACAATGTGGCGTTCGGCTACTATGATCAGGAACAGCAGAATCTCCATGAAGAGAACACGGTGCTGGAAGAGATGGCCGATGCCTACCGGCTTTACAGCAGCACAGAGATGCGGTCCATCCTGGGGCGCTTTCTGTTCCGCGATGATGATGTGTTCCTGCGGGTGGGCGATCTCTCCGGCGGCGAGAAGGCCAGGCTCTCTTTAGTTAAGCTGATGCTTTCGGGCGCCAACGTTCTGCTGCTGGATGAACCGACCAACCACCTGGACATCGCTTCCAAGGAAGTTTTCGAGGAAGCCTTGGTGCAGTTCCCCGGCACCGTCATTGCAGTCTCGCATGACCGCTACTTCCTCAACCGCGTGCCTACGAGGATCCTGGAGATGCATGCCGATGGCATGACCGAGTATCTGGGACAGTATGACTACTATGTAGAGAAGAAGCAGGCGCAGGCCGCCGCACAGACGCAGGACAAAGCGCAGGGCGGCAGCACCTCGAAGAACCCGGACGAAAGCGGGGAGAACAGGAAGGCTGCGGGCAAGGAGAGCACGCAGGCATATCGGCGCAGGAAGAAGGCGGAAGAGGCGGAGGAACGCCGCAGAAAGCGCGCGAAGGAAAAAGCCGAATCCGAGATTGAGGCGACAGAGGCGGAAATCGCACACCTTGAGAAGCAGATGCAGGAAGAGGATGTACGCAATGATTATGAACAGCTGGAAACCCTGTCCAGGCAACTGGATGCACTGAACCAGAAGCTGATGGAGCTGTATGAGGCGTGGCTGCAGTAAAGAAGCAGCCGCAGGAAGAGAAAATAAGAAAAACCGGGTAATATGCGGCACGCCCAAAAGTCACCTGCCTGTATGCAAAAATAGTTGCAATGGTTAGGATGAGTGGATATAATAAACTAGAAGTTTAACGAGGGAGGTAATTTTATGACTTTCGATAAAATCAGAGACATTATTGCAGAACAGCTCGGCGTGGAGGCTGATGATGTGAAGATGGACACCCATCTGATGAAGGATCTGGAGGCAGATTCCCTGGATGCCGTTGAGATCATCATGGCGATTGAGGATGAATACGACATCGAGATTCCTGATGAGGAAGCGGAAAAGTTCCAGAAAGTATCTGACATCGTCAACTACGTGGAGGAAAAAAGTAACTAATTATGTCAAAGAACGCAAAGATATCCAATGTGGTTATCAAGCGTCTACCCAGATACAAGAGATACCTTGAAGAGCTTCAAAAGCAGGGCGTCGACAAGGTTTCCTCCAATGAACTGAGCAGAATGATCGGGTATACTGCTTCTCAGATCAGACAGGATCTCAACAATTTTGGCGGATTCGGCCAGCAGGGGTATGGTTACAATGTGAATGCGCTCCATGAGGAGATCAATCAGATTCTGGGGCTGAACAGAGAATACAGAATGGCGATCGCCGGTGCCGGGAATTTGGGTCAGGCCATCGCTAACTACACATTGTATTACAAAAACGGCTTTATCGTGGATACGATCTTCGAGGTTAATCCGAAGCTCATCGGCTTGAAAATCAATGACATCGAAGTGCTGGACTTCGACCAGATGGTCGATACCGTTCACGATCACAACATCGACCTGGGTATCATCTGTACGACGAAGGAAAGTGCGCAGGAGGTTGCCGATCGGTTCTGCAGAGGCGGCGTCCACGGCATTTGGAATTTTGCTCCGGTAGATTTGAAGGTACCAGATCATGTAGCACTTGAGAATGTGCATCTTTCAGACAGTCTGCATTCGCTGGTGTATTACGTTTCCAGACAGGAAGCTGCGGCAGACGACGAAAAGTAATAATCATGAAGTTAAAGTAAAAGCTGTCCCTTTCGGGACAGCTTTTTCTATTCATTTTCCAAAAAGGATCGTGAACTAGTCTTCCTGCTTGGGGGCTCCAGTCGGGCAGGCACCAGCGCATGCGCCGCAGTCGATGCAAGCATTCTCATCGATTTCATAGATGCCGTCGCCTTCGCTGATCGCATCAACAGGACATTCGCTCATGCATACGCCGCAGGCGATGCACTCTCCACCAATTTTGTAAGCCATGATATAATCCTCCTTGTATAATAAGATATCTTAATGATAGAATCATAACACAGGGGGCAGGAGATGTAAAGATGAAAGTATATGCACTATCGGGCAAAAGCGGCACGGGGAAAAGCTTTCAGGCGATGAATCTGTGCCGGGAAAAGAATATTGCAGGCATCATCGATGACGGCTTGTTCATCTATAATAATGAGATCCGTGCCGGCCGCAGCGCCAAGCGTGCCGGCACCAAGATCGGTGCGATCAAGACGGCGCTCTTCCACGATGATGAGCATATGGAAGAGACGAAGAAGGCCATTCGGGCATCAGGTGCAGACAGCATCCTTATACTGGGGACTTCGGAAGGCATGGTGAAGAAGATCGCCGAGCGGCTGGATCTGGGCGAGATCGATGAGCTGATCCATATCGAGGACATCACCACGAAGGAGGAACGGGAGATCGCTGAGAAGCAGCGGATCCAGCAGGGCAAACACGTCGTTCCCGTCCCGGCAGTGCAGCTGAAGCGCCAGTTCTCCGGCTACTTCATGCATCCGCTGCGGATCTTCAAGGGATGGGGCTTCGGCAAAGATTCCTTTGCGGAAAAGTCGGTGGTCCGTCCCACCTACAGTTATCTTGGGGACTTCATTATTTCCGACAAGGTCATTACGGATATCGTTCGCGAAACTGCCGAAGAGATGGACGGCGTGGATAACATCATTCGTACGATTTCCACGAATCGGGACGAGGAGCTGACGGTTACGGTGCTGGCGATCTTCCATAGCGGCTTTTCCATTCTGCAGACGGGAAAGGAACTGCAGCATCGGTGCGCGGAGATGATCGAGAAGATGACCGCCTTCAATATGGGCCATATTGATATTGAAATCCGCTCTTTGAAATGACGGCAGCATGCCGGGGAACGGCAGGTATGGCAGCAGCCCGCAGCGGTCCCGCAAAGGGGCTGCTGTTTTTTCTTTGAAAAAAGGTTGACATATCATAAAAAGCGAATAAAATAGAATTAGCACTCAGGGATAGTGAGTGATAACAAGTCGCTTGTGCGAACAACAAATCAAAATATATGGAGGTAATTGTATGAGTTTCGGAATCAAACCATTGGGCGACAGAGTCGTGATCAAGAGACTGGAAGCAGAAGAAAAGACGGCCAGCGGGATTGTCCTTCCGGGGCAGGCAAAAGAGCAGCCGCAGATGGCGCAGGTCGTAGCGGTAGGACCGGGAACCGACGAGGTCAAGATGGAAGTTGCTGATGGAGATGTTGTCATCTTTTCTCAGTATGCCGGAACAGAGGTCAAGTACGAGGGAGAATCCTACACGATTCTGGCACAGAGAGATATTTTGGCAAAGGTTGAAAAATAGGAGGAACAATAAATGGCTAAAGAAATCTTTTACGGAGACGAAGCGAGAAAGAAACTGGCCAACGGCGTAGATCAGCTGGCTAATACAGTTAAGATCACCCTTGGACCTAAGGGAAGAAACGTTCTGCTGAACAAGTCCTTTGGATCGCCGCTGATCACCAACGACGGCGTTACCATCGCCAAGGAAATCGAGCTGGAAGATGCAGTAGAGAACATGGGCGCACAGGTCGTTAAGGAAGTGGCCAGCAAGACCAATGATGTTGCCGGCGACGGTACGACCACCGCAACGCTGCTGGCGCAGATCATCATCAAGGAAGGCTTCCGCAACATCGCAGCCGGTGCCAACCCGATGATCCTGAAGAAGGGCATTCAGGGCGCTGTCGATGCAGCTGTCGCTGATATCAAAAAGAACGCCAAGGAAGTCTCCGGCAGGGAAAATATTGCGCAGATCGCTTCTGTATCCGCACAGGATGAGCAGATCGGCCAGCTGATTGCAGAGGCTATGGAAAAGGTCGGCAAGGACGGCGTCATCACCGTGGAAGAGAGCAAGACCATGGGAACAACGCTGGAAGTTGTAGAAGGTATGCAGTTCGACAGAGGCTACCTGTCCCCCTACATGGCTTCCGACATGGAGAAGATGGAATCCGTTCAGGAGAATCCGCTGATCCTCCTGACCGACAAGAAGATCTCTAACATTCAGGAGATTCTGCCCCTGCTGGAGCAGGTCGTCAAGAGCGGCAGAAAGCTTCTGATCGTGGCAGAGGATGTCGAGGGCGAAGCGCTGGCAACGCTGGTTGTCAACAAGCTGAAAGGCACCTTCGATGTTGTTGCTGTCAAGGCACCCGGATTCGGCGAGAGAAGAAAGGCTATGATGGAAGACCTGGCCATCCTGACCGGCGGTACGGTGATCAGCGAAGAGCTGGGCTATGATCTGAAGGAAGCCACGCTGGATATGCTGGGCACGGCGGACACCGTCAAGGTTAACAAGGAAGACACCGTCATCGTTGGCGGCGGCGGTTCCAAGGAAGCGATCGAGAAGAGAATTGTCCAGCTGAGAAACCAGATTGAAGAAACCACGTCGGATTTCGATAAGGAAAAGACGCAGGAGAGACTGGCTAAGCTGACCGGCGGCGTTGCTGTGATTCGTGTCGGTGCTGCCACGGAGACCGAGCTGAAGGAAAGAAAGCTCAGGATCGAGGATGCCCTGAATGCAACCAAGGCCGGTGTAGCAGAAGGTATCGTACCTGGCGGCGGCGTAGCTCTGGCGAATGCCATCCCGGCTGTTGCTGAATATGTAAAGAATCTGTCCGGCGATGAGAAGACCGGTGCGGAGATCATCAAGAGAGCACTGGAAGAGCCCGTTCGTCAGATCGCAGAGAACGCCGGCTACGAAGGCAGCGTTGTCATTGCCAAGGTGCTGTCCAGCGAACCCGGTGTCGG
>OMZN01000010.1 GCA_900315555.1 uncultured Eubacteriales bacterium | reverse complement strand
TCGGCAACCGGCTGGCGGCTGCTGGCAAGCTGCGAGAGCAGAACGGCGGCGAAGACGATGGCGCAGCCGCTCAGCTCACGGAGGTTCAAGTGCTCATGGAGCACGAGCCAGCCGCTGAGGACGGAAAATACCGATTCCAGTGACATCAGGAAACAGGCTACCGTGGGTTCGATATGTTTCTGCGCCAGAATCTGGAAGGTGAAAGCAATGCCGCTGGAGAGCAGCCCCGCATAGGCGATGGAGACGAAACAGCTTGCCACCGCTGGCATAGAAGGGGTTTCAAACAGCAGCATACCGACGAAGGATAAAATGGTACAGACGGTGAACTGCATCAGGGAAAGCAGCACGCCGTTGATGGATGCGGAGAAGCGGTCAACGAAGAGGATGTGCCAGGCAAAGCCGATGGCGCACAGAAAATCCAGGAATTCACCACGCCCGATGGAAAGGCTGGCCCCCTTCATATTCAGCAGCCAAAGACCAAGCAGAGCAATGGGAACACAGATAACGTGGATGATCCGTGGCTTCTTGCCGAGAAAGGCGGCAAAAATCGGAACCAGCGCCAGATAGAGTGCTGTGATGAAGCCTGTTTTGCCGGCCGAGACCGTGACCAGGCCGTACTGCTGTAAGAGAGAGGCTGCAAACAGGACAACGCCGCAGGAAATACCGCCGGCTAGTGTATGCTTTCTATAGGCATGGGATGGCTGGCCGGACACGGCAGACTCGCCCGAGAGCACCTGCGCCTTCCGCGCTTTGGCACGCGAGATGGCATACACTGCAGCAAGGAAGAGACAGGCCAGGAGGCTGCGGAAGAACATAAACGTAAGCGGACCGATATAGGCCATACCGCTTCGCTGTGCCACAAAGGCCGAGCCCCATATGAAAGCGGCGATCAGCAGCAGCAGGCTGCTTTGCATTTTTTTACTCAAAAAAATCCCTCCCCCTCGTGTGCAGCGTCTTTTTCGACTCACGCGACACAGTATAGCAGAAAGGGATTTCGAGCGTCAAATGGATGCCGCAAAGGATGGGCCGAAGATAAAGAAGATGGATCGAAGGCCGATGATCACCTTCAGCAGGCCATCGCTGTCAGCAAACCGGATTACGGCATGCGAATGGTGATTTCACCGGTGGAGAGTGTTTCTCTGCTGCCGTCGGGCCGTTCGACAATAAGGCCGCCGTCCCGGTCAATATCCAGCGCTCTGGCCGGTTCGCCGGGCGCGTCCAGTGTGCGGTAGATCAGGATATCCCTTCCGATCACCATGGAGCGGCTGCGATACTCTTCTATAAAGCGGCGGGATTCGATGTCATCGATAATATCAAGAAAGTGATCGATCACCGCAGCGGCAAGCTGGCTTCTTCGAATGCCGCCCCCCAGAGAGCCGGGGTTCCTGCCGGTGCCTTCCGGGAAGTTCTCGGTACTGCAGTTAATGCCGATACCCGTGACAATGCGGTGGATTTCGCCAGTTTCAAAGTCGGAAACAGCCTCGGTCAGTGTGCCGCTTACCTTCTTTCCGTCGAGATAGATGTCATTGACCCATTTGATCTGCGTATGCAGACCGCTTACCTGGTTAATGGCCGAGGAAATGGCGACGGCTGCGGCGGCCGTGATGAGGACGGCTTTAGAAATGTCAAAGGTGGGTTTGACAATGATGCTCATGTAAAGTCCCGTTGTGCTGGGGGAATAAAAGCTGCGGCCGCGGCGGCCCCGTCCTGCTGTCTGCTGATCGGCGATGACAGTTGTGCCGTGGGGAGCACGGTCCATGGCCATCGAAGCGGCCACTTTGTTGGTGGAGTCGACCACATCATAAACATAGACCGGCACCTTGTGGTGCAGATGCGCCGTGACAGCTTCCGCGGTGAGAACATCACGCCCCTCTAAGAGCATGTAGCCTTTGTTGGTGCCTGCTTCGATCATAAAGCCTTCACTGCGAAGGCGGTTGATGGCCTTCCACACAGCCGTCCTTGAAATGCCAAGTTCTTTTGCCAGGGCGGCACCGGAAAGTGGTGTGCCCCGATGCGCTTCCAGGGCGGACAAAATGTCTTGTCTAGTACTCATGGGATTCACTTTCGGCGGCGTAGTGGTGCTCTTTGTTGGACCTGAACAGATTCTCGGAAGCCTTCTCCATCAGGGAACGCATGACCAGAACCTGTTCTGTCGTCATGTTGCCGTGGATGACCTTTTCATACTGCAGGGCGATCTTTTCCAGCGCCGGGGTTAATTCTTTGCACTTTTCTGTGGTGTGCAGATTGTACTTTCTTCCGTCCTCGGGGTCACGCACACGGATCAGATAGCCCTTTTCCACTAACTGGCGGATGGTTCTGGCCATAGCCCCCTTGTCAAAACGGATCTTCTTTGCCAGCTCGTCCTGTCCGATGCCTTCGTTGCGCAGGATGGTCATCAGCATCAGCGGATTGATGCCGTCAAGGCCTTCTTCGATGGCCTGCCGATGCAGGAATACCAGTGTCTGGCGATAGAAGGTAGATACCGTGCTGTACATATTCAATACAACATCACTGTCGATTTCTTTTTCGCTTCCCGCAGAAGGGGATTTTTCCTCTTTGGGAGGATTTTCTCTGCGATGCCTCTCTTCGATCCCTTTGTCTTTCCTTGACTGAAAAACGTTTCTGATCGAACCGGCGATCGTCTTTTTCTTTGTATCTTTCACAAAAGTACCTCCTCAGGCAGAATGGTTGCTCTAGCAACCATTATAATGCATCTTGTATACAAGGTCAATAGGCGGAACTTTCAGATGTCTTTAAGGATGGATGCGTAAACTGCCGTAGACATTTGGATGAATACCTGGCCGGAGGTTCAGGCGGCAGCTGCACCGGGCGGCTTGGTGTTGAAACCGTATCCAACACTCTATATAATGAAAGGAGAAAGCAAGGACTATGCCGGCAGCTCATGCTAAGAGGAAAGGACAAGCAATGATTCTGGAAAAGAAAGACAGTCTGAATCTGGATATCATGGAGGTTCCTGCGCCGTTGAAGCCGTTTGCTTCCGAAGCGCAGCAATTCATCCGTCTGCGCAATCTGTATCATTCGGCCATACGGGAAGTCAGCACCAAGCTGGAAATTCTGGACGATGAATTCCATGTCAGGAATAACTACAGTCCGATCCACCATATGGAGAGCCGGGTTAAGTCGGTTTCCAGCATCATGGAAAAACTGGAACGAAAAGGGCTGGCCATCACCAATGAATCCGTGCGTCAGCTGACAGATATCGCCGGCATTCGTGTGATCTGCAACTATATCGATGATGTTTACAACGTTGCGGACATGCTGCTGAGCCAGGCGGATATCGAGCTGGTCCGCAAGCGTGATTATATTGCCAACCCGAAGGAAAGCGGCTACCGCAGTCTGCATGTTATCGTCACGGTGCCGGTGTTCCTGACAGAAAGCATTGAAATCACGCCGGTAGAGGTACAGTTTCGAACCATTGCCATGGACACCTGGGCCAGCTTGGAGCATGAATTGAAATACAAGAGCAAGGGCGAGCTGAGCCGGGAGGCGCGCGAGGATCTTATCCGGTGTGCGGCGGATCTGGCAGATATTGATGAACGTATGCAGAGGATTCATCGAAGTGCCGACGATGCAGCTGCAGAAGGACGAAGGAAATAGCGCAGGCAGCGATAAAGGGGAGAAAGGCATGGGATTTTTCAGAGGAAGATATGGAAATGATCAATTCGGTATATTTCTGTTCATCATCTCGCTGATCATCGAGATCATAGGCCGTATTGCAGGGATCCGGATCATCTATTATATTGGCCTTCTGCTGTTCATCTATATGTTTGCGCGGATGTTTTCGCGCAATATCTACAAGCGCCAGAATGAGAACATGGCCTATCTGAACATCAGGAACAGGATTCTCAACCGGAAATACTTTTCCGGCCAGAGATGTCAGCAGCGCCGGCAGGGAAGAATGGAGAGAAAGCAGGCCCGGCAGGACGGCTTTGGCGAAAGACGCGGCGGGCGGCGCAAAGACGGCGGGCAGAAGATTGTCTACTGTTATTATTACTGCCCTCAGTGCAAGCAGCAAGTCAGAATTCCGGCCGGCAAAGGCAAGGTGCGGGTCAAGTGTCCCCGCTGCGGAGACGTCTTCGATGCGGTAAGCTGAGTTCAAAAAAATTTTAATCGGGAAAGCAGCGCTCGAATTGGCTTGAAGACTTGTCTTGGGCCGGGGCGCTGTTTTGGTGCAGGATGGACAGCAAATTTGGGTCGTGACAAATAATATGTTGTGGCGTATGATAAATATTATCGCAGTACAACGCAACATATTGTGTGCTTCTGTATCAGTTCCCATTTATGCGCGCGCCCTGCTGTGCGGAGGACGATGCACATGCATGAAATGTATAAAGAATGAAAGGAGAGCCCATGCACGTAGAGGTGAAGAATAACGTTATCAAGCGCAACGGACAGGAGGTCAGCTTCAATATCGATAAAATCATCCATGCGGTGCAGGCGGCTAACCGCGAGGTGGCGCCGATCCATCAGATGAATCATTATCAGATCGAGGCGATCGCCGATAATGTTGCGCGTGAGATTGCAGAGACGGATCGTGCTGTCAGCGTGGAGGAAATCCAGGACATGGTGGAGACGGCCATCATGGAGATGCGGGGCTATGAAGTGGCACAGAAATACGTCCGTTACCGCTACAAGCGGGAGATGGCCAGGAAGACCAATACTACGGACGATGGTATTCTCTCTTTGATCGAGCAGAACAACGAGGAAGTCAAGCAGGAAAATTCCAACAAAAACCCGGTGATCAATTCGACACAGCGTGATTATATGGCCGGTGAGGTCAGCAAGGATCTGACCAAGCGCATTCTGCTTCCTGAGGAAGTGACGCGTGCGCATGAGGAGGGGATCATCCACTTCCATGATGCGGACTATTTTGCACAGAAGGAGCACAACTGCGACCTGATCAACCTGGAGGACATGCTGCAGAACGGTACGGTCATCAGCGAGGTTATGATCGAAAAGCCGCACAGCTTTTTCACTGCCTGCAATGTAACAACCCAGATTGTCGCCCAGGTAGCCAGCAACCAGTACGGCGGCCAGTCCTTTTCGCTGGCGCATCTGGCACCCTTTGTGGATATCAGCCGGAAGAAGATCCGCAGGAATGTCGTGGCGGAGCGGCAGGCCTGCGGTGAGCCCATGGACATCGGCATTATCGACAAGGTGACCGAGCGCCGGCTGAAGGATGAGATCAAGAGCGGCATTCAGACCATTCAGTACCAGCTGATTACACTGATGACCTGTAACGGCCAGGCACCGTTCGTAACCATGTTTATGTATCTGGATGAGGTGCCGGCCGGCAGGACGCGCGACGATCTGGCGATGATCATCGAGGAAGTGCTCCGGCAGCGTATGCAGGGAGTCAAGAACGAGAAGGGCGTTTGGGTGACGCCGGCCTTCCCCAAGCTGATTTACGTGCTGGATGAGGATAACATTCATGAAGATTCGCCGTACTGGTCACTGACCCAGATGGCGGCTCAATGCACTGCCAAGCGCATGGTGCCCGATTACATTTCCGCCAAGATCATGAAGGAACTGAAACAGGGAGAGGTCTACACCTGTATGGGCTGCCGGTCGTTTTTGACAGTGGAGGATTCGCAGCGCAATCCGGATGGAAGCCACAAGTTCTACGGGCGGTTCAATCAGGGCGTCGTCACCATCAATCTTGTGGATGTGGCCTGCACCGCAGAAGGGGATATGGATCGATTCTGGGAGATTCTGGAAGATCGTCTGGAGCTCTGTCACAGGGCGCTGCGCTGCCGTCATGAGCGGCTCAAGGGAACGGTATCGGATGTTGCACCGATTCTCTGGCAGTACGGTGCCCTGGCGCGCCTCAAGAAAGGCGAGACCATCGACAAGCTGCTCTACAATGGATATTCAACGATTTCCCTGGGCTATGCCGGCCTCTGCGAGATGTGCGTGCGCATGCTCGGTGTCCCGCATACGACGGAAGAAGGGCGCACCTTTGCCCTGCAGGTCATGCAGAAGCTGAACGACAAATGCGCTGAGTGGCGGGGGGCGGAGAACATCAGCTACTCTGTCTATGGGACGCCGATGGAATCCACCACCTACAAATTCGCCAAGTGCCTGCAGCGCCGCTTCGGCAAGATCAAGGGGGTCACGGACAAAAATTACATTACCAACAGTTATCATGTGCATGTCACTGAAGAAATTGATGCCTTCAAAAAGCTGCGCTTTGAGTCGGACTTCCAGAAGCTGTCTCCCGGCGGAGCGATCAGTTATGTAGAAGTGCCCAACATGCAGCAGAATATCCCGGCGGTGCTCTCGGTCATGCAGTATATCTATGACAATATCATGTATGCAGAGCTGAACACCAAGAGCGATTATTGCGAGGTCTGCGGATATGATGGTGAGATTCAGATAAAAGAGGACGATAACGGCAAGCTGATCTGGGAGTGCCCCAACTGTGGCAACCGCGATCAGGACAAGATGTTTGTGGCGAGAAGAACCTGCGGTTACATCGGCACGCAGTTTTGGAATCAGGGCCGCACACAGGAAATCAAGGATCGGGTACTGCATCTCTAGGAGGTACATGCTGTGCATGCAGCCGGGCGTAAGTGAACGCTGCTGCATGCACGACGGCTGGCCGGTTGTGAAAATCATCGCAATCAGCTGGCCTTTTTTCTTTACCTGGATACGGGGCTATGCTGGCACTGTCTATCGGTCGGCAGCAAGAAAAAACTGCGCAAACAGGCTGGCTGGCATCTGCTTCGCATGAGTCAGCGATTAAATAACGAAAAAGAATGATTAATATTCTGAAACGGGATAGCAAAAGAATAGGTTTTTTGCGGGATTGCATTGACAAATAATTAACGCGAAGGTATACTGCACATATAGTTGATAAGGAATTAACAATCCGAAAACAACAATTTAATATTTAATAATACCGTTTACACTTCCAATTTTCTATAGGAAAATCCGTATGCATTCTGCGCATAACGGGTTTTTCTTTTTGGCTGTATTGTTGGCTGTTTCTGCGGAAGTTCATGGCAGCTGTCATTTCTTCGGAAGCCCATGTCAGAAGAGAGTGAACCAGTCTTTGAAGAACTTCGCCCGGGATTTTTTGCAGACGCAATAATAATGCATGGTGGCAGCATCGTCGGTAAGCAGAAATACGCTTCGATGGAGCTGGACTTTGACGCACAGGAATAGTATGCAGACGCGCAGGCACAGCATACAGCCGTGAGGGCAGCCGGATTAATCCCATGCATCTAAGCTGCCGGGCTCCATATCGATCGATGCTGCCTGGAAGGCCGGATCTTTGCCGGCCTTCTTTTGGCGATCGTAATCTTTCAGCGCCTTGAAGGTCAGGTTGCCTAAAATGATGCAGGTCGGGATATTGATGATTGCCATGCCGCCCATGGTGATGTCAGCCAATGCCCAGCAGACTTCCATCGGTGCCAGTGCGCCGGCAAAGATGATGATGGACATGATGATATGGAAGACGTTCATAAATACTTTTCCCGGCTCTTTGTTGTGATTCAGATATTTCAGGCCGATATTGACATAGTACAGGTTGCCGATCAGCGTCGTGAATGCAAAAAGCACCATGGCGATGGTGATAAAGATCGGGCCGAAGTCCCCAAAGGAAGCGGACAGGGCTTTCTGGACGAAAGGTGCGCCGGCCAGTTCCTTTGTCGGCGCAACGCCGGAGGCGAGTCCCAGAAAGGCAGTTGCGGTACACAGGAAAAGCGTATCGATGGTGACGGATACCACTGCGACCAGTCCCTGCTTGCACGGATGGGAAACATCTGCGCTCGCGGCAGCGTGCGGTGCAGAACCGACGCCGGCTTCATTGGAATAGAGGCCGCGCTTGATGCCGTATACCATGCAGGAACCGGCAAAGCCGCTTCCGATAGCGCGGAAATTAAAGGCATCGGCCAGAATCATCTTCATTACATGGGGAAACAGTGCCGCGTGGGAGAAAACGATGATCAGGGCAACGGCGATGTAGGCAAGGCCCATCACCGGGACAATGACCTCCGAGACACGGACGATCTGCTTGCCGCTTCCCATGATGCAGGCGCCAACGGCGACGGCAAGAATCAGACCGATGATGGCCGGCGTGATCTTGGGATCATAGAAGCTGTAGGACATGAATGTGGACTGCAGATTATAGGAGCAGAGCAGGTTGAAGCCAAAACCGTAGGTGAGCAGCATGAAGATGGTAAAAATGGTGGCTAAAAACCGTTTATTCTTTGTCAGATATTCGATATAGTGCGCCGGCCCGCCGTGAAATCCGCCGTGTTCCCGATCCCGCTTTTTGAAGATTTGTGCCAGGGTCGTTTCCGTGAATGCCGAGGCACAGCCTAAAATGGCCATGATCCACATCCAGAAAGCGGCGCCCGGTCCGCCGAGGCAGATGGCGGTCGAAACACCGATAATGTTGCCGGTGCCGACACGGGATGCCGTGGAAACCATCAGCGCCTGGAAAGAGGAGACGGCCTTGGCATCTTTCGGCTTTTCCATGATGACCTTCCAGGCTTCCGGAAAGAGGCGGATCTGAGCAAACTTTGTGCGGATGCTGAAATAAATGCCGCCTGCTGCGAGGATGATCAGGAGGATCGGGTAGTAAAGGACATTGTCAATCTGCGTTAAAATTGTCTGGATCATGGGATCTGGAGCACCTCAAAACTGCTAACTGCTGTATTTGTAATAGTATGACAGGAGCCGCGCATAGTGCGACTCCTGTCATATTCTACCACACATGTTCTTTCTTGACATGCAGAGGACGTACAAAGGCATACAAAATCGCATGTTTTCTCTGTTTGATGCATTTGCAGCAAGCGTTGTTTGTGTATCTTGAAGGTGCTGACGTATTGATCGCCTTGAAAACGGCAGCGGCTTTAAAGTATGGATTGAAAATGATGGCCGGCAGTTCGCTTGCCGTTACCGCCGGTACATCGGCCAATACATGGAAAAGCATATTGACAGCGAAAAGCGGTTAGGGTAAACTAACAACGCAAAGCGAATGATTCTATCGGCAGGATAATTTAAAAAGTGAAAGGAGTTATGGAATGAGAGCGAAGAGAGTGTGCAAACGAACCTCTGCCGCCCTATTGATCAGTATGCTGGTGCT
>OMZN01000003.1 GCA_900315555.1 uncultured Eubacteriales bacterium | reverse complement strand
CCGTAATGATCCCTGTCCCTGCGGCAGCGGCAAAAAGTACAAGTACTGCTGCGGCCGAAACGCTTCCTAGGGATCACGGAAGAAAAATCCGAATGAAAAGTTCTGCACATGCCGAAAAAAAGGAACTGCCAAAAGGCAGTTCCTTTTTTCATCGATTCCGTTCTCAGGCATACTCCCGCAGGAGATACCGCCGATCGAATTCTTCACATCATCCGATTTAGAATTCGGGGGTGTCGAAGTGAATGTGATTCTGCTTGACGAACTTGCCGGCGCCCTTCTTGCCGACGAAATCCTTGCCGTCGAATACCAGGTTGCCGTGGCTGTAGACTGCGCACGGATAACCCTTGAGCTCGACGCCTTCCCAGACAGTGTGGTCGATGGAACCATGCTGGTTCTCGGCGTTCTTGATTGTGAAATCCTTGTTGGGATCATAGACAACGATATCAGCATCCTTGCCAATCTCAATAGCGCCCTTGCAATAGTCAACACCGAACAGTTTTGCCGGGTTGTATGCAGAAATCTCAACCGCCTTGTTAAAGGTGATCCTGCCCTTGTTAGCCTCGGACAGAATGTAAGGATACATGTTCTCGACACCTGCGCATCCATTGGGGATGGTGGTGAAGTTGCCCGGGGTGCCGTCCTTCTTGGTGATACCCCAATCCTTTTCGGACTTCAGGAACGGGCAATGGTCGGTTGCCAGCGTCGATACAACACCGGTGCGGATACCGTTCCACAGTGCATCCTGCGATTCCTGGCCCTTCATCGGAGGCGAGCATACGAAGTCCTGCGGTCTGAGGCCGACTTCCGGCTTGCCGTCTTTGTAGACGTCCTTGGTGAAGTACAGATACTGCGGGCAGGTCTCTGCGAAAATCGGGTAGCCTTCTGCTCTTGCATCAGCAACAGCCTTAACACCCTGTGCATTGTCCAGATGGACGATGTAGAGAGACGTGCCGGCCATCTTGGCAAGGTTGATAGCTCTTACATCAGCCTCGCCGGCAACGGCTTCGTTCTTGGACATGTAGTGATACCAGGGCTCAACATGTCCTTCCTCCAGGTACTTGTTGACCAGGAACTTGTTGACGTCGTTGTTCTCAGCGTGTACACCAACCAGGGCGCCGATCTCGGCAGCATGGGTCAGCGTGCTGTAGAACTGACCATCATCAACACCAAAGTCATACACCATGAAGACCTTGAAGGAGGAAATGCCCATTTCCTGTACCTTGTCCATGCCTTTCAGCATTTCCTTGGTCGTCACATCGCCAACACCAACATGGAGGGAGTAGTCGATAACCGGACCCTGCTTGTCAGCTGTTTCAAGCTTCTCTTCGACCAGCTGTTCCATCGGCTGTCCGATTGCCTGTGTTTCGAAATTGAAGATGGTTGTTGTACCGCCGCAGGCTGCTGCGATGGTCCCATCATAGTAGTCATCGGTGGAAATGGTACCGCCAAACGGCATGTACATATGGGTGTGTCCATCCAGTGCACCGGGGAGAACCAGCTTGCCTGTAGCATCTACAACCTCAGCTCCATCCGCCGGAAGGTCGGCGCCAATCGCTGCAATCTTACCGTCTTTGACGGCAACATCCGCTTGAAATGAAGTCTTGGCAGTGACGATTGTGCCGCCCTTGATAAGTAAATCCATAAATACAACCTCCTTTGATGTTTGTTTATTTATAGCAAGAGCCTTTGAGTCATCCCAAAGGCTCTTATATCTAACTAGATGTTTTCAGTTGCACATCAAACAGTCCACCGCACTAGGATTCCCTCTTGGTGAAGGCCTCGTGCTCTTCCTCGGTCACGAAGGACTTTCTTCCGTTCTCACCGTTCATCAGGGCAATGTAGAGGAAGAAGCCGATCGCAAACGACCAGATGTAGTTGATGGAATTGATGAAGGTCCAGAATCCGCCCTGTACGCCGAAGTAGGTCATCAGCGGCAGGATGAATGCAACGACCCAGGCAATAATCGCGGCACTGTTGAAACCGCCGTTGTACCAGTATCTGCCATCCGATCCCTTGAAAAGATCAGCCACGTCGATGCGGCGCTTCTTGCAGAAGAAGTAGTCGGCGATGAAGATCGCGGCGATAGGCGCCAGGATGGTGCCGTAAGCGTTCATCCATTTGAAGTAAGCCGAACCGGAACCGTAAATCCACCATGCCTGCAGTACGAAGAACGCCAGGCACAGGGTGATGACAACGCCCGCCTTGTAGGAGATCTTCTTCGGATTGATGTTGGAGAATCCATTGGCCGGAGCCACAACGTTCGCGGCAACGCAGGTGGTGATGGTCGCCATGATCGTACCGATCGCTGCGATGAAGATGACCACCTTGTTGTTCAGTGCATAGAATACTGCCGTCGGGTCGAACATAGCCGTGCCATAAGCGAACTTAGTGGCCTGCGCGAAGAACGCACCAACGAAAGCGCATGCGAACATCGGGAACGGCATACCGATCAGCTGGCCGAGGAACTGATCCTTCTGGCTTCTTGCATATCTGGAGAAGTCAGGAATATTCAGTGCCATCGTAGCCCAGAAGGCGATGTTGCCCATCAGACCGGACAGATAAACGAAAGCCATGCCGCCGTTCTGATTAATCAGCGCGTAGTCATTTGGCGCCTGCATGACATCGCCGAAAGAGTAGCCGGCACCGCCAGCCAGTCTGGCGGACCAGATCAGCAGCGCGATCATGACAACGATCAGAATCGGAGAACCGATGTTCTGCACCCATTTGATATTTTCAATACCGTTGTAAGCAACCCACAGGATGAACAGGATAAAGATGATATATCCAATGAATGTGGGAGCAGAAGTGGTCTGGATGCCGCTCCAGGAGGGAAGGCCGATGGTCCAAGTAGAGTCGTGGAACTTCGCGGCGAAGCAGCCGATGATAGCGCCAACCGCGCCGCCGCCTACCCAAGCCTGTACGGAACACCATCCGCAGGCGGTGATCGCTCTCAGCAGAGCCGGAATCTGTGCGCCGCGGGTTCCGAATGTCAGTCTTGCAAACAGCGGGAAAGGAATACCGTACTGTGTACCGATACGAGAGTTGAGCTGGATCGGGATCAGGATGATCAAGTTGCCCAGCGCTACGTTCAGTACCGAAAGCCACGGCGATACGCCCATACCGATCAGTCCGGATGCAAGGGACAGGGACGGAATACAAATCGACATTCCTACCCACAGCATCGTGATGTTGTAGGTTGTCCATGTTCTCTGCGATACGGATGTGGGAGCCAGGTCGTCATTGTAATATACAGATGACGTCAGTGAAGCTCTCTCTTCATCGGTAAGTTCATATAGTCCATTTTTTTCTACTTGCGTGTAATTAGACATATAAACACCTCCGTATTAAAATAAGTTAATCATTACTCCATCATAATAACACAAAGTGACAGTAATGTAACTAGTTTTTTTCGGCTTTTTTAGTCAATTTTCTGAAAACGTTGAAATTCCAACCTAAACAGCCCCTAAATCTTGATTAAAGATGCCTATATACCGGCTAAAAACCGATTAAAGGATTTCCCGGTGCGCAGGAATTTCCTCCTGATTATGGAAAATAATATTCAGATACTGTTTATAAAGAGATTTTATCTGTATATATTCTTTATAACACTTTTAACATAGAACACTCTTAAGGAGCATTAGAAAGCAGGTGCCTGATGAAGCGAGCCGAACGAGCCGAAAAAGTTATTGAAAAACTCTCCCAAGCCTACCCGGATGCCATGTGCGCCCTGGATCACGTAAATGTCTACCAGCTGCTGGTGGCCGTCACGCTGTCGGCGCAGACCACCGACGCCAGCGTCAACAAAGTAACGCCCGCGCTGTTCGCCCGCTTCCCGGATCCGGCCTCCATGGCCGCCGCCGATCCCGACGAGATTATGGCATGCATCCGCACCATCGGCCTGGCGAGAACCAAATCGCGCCGCCTGGTAGAACAGGCAAAGAGATTGATGGAAGACTTTGGCGGCCGTGTCCCCGAGGACGATGCTCTCCTGCAGACACTGCCGGGCGTGGGACGAAAAACAGCCAACGTGGTTATGGCCGACGGCTTCGGCCACCAGCGCATTGCCGTGGACACCCATGTATTCCGCGTGGCCAATCGGATCGGCCTGGCCCGCGCCGACAATGTGCTGGATACTGAAAAGGCGCTGCTCCGCTGCCTTCCCAAGGACAAGCGCACACTGGCACATCACTGCCTGATCTTCCACGGCCGGCGCTGCTGCCGCGCCCGCCGCCCGCAGTGTGACCAGTGCCCCATCGAAACACTCTGCTTAAAGCGGGGCGTGGAACAGGCATAGTCTCTACGATAGATGGATTTCCTTTTCCCTCCGGATCTTCTTTCGATACAGCCGGATAACGCCGCTCAGAATATAGTCATAGCATATATACATCACGACGCCGAAGAGGATCAGCGCCGCCGCGCCCTGCCCCGGCAGATCGATATTCGCAAAGAACAGGCTGCGGAAGAAGCGCCAGGCAATCACCATGACCACTGCAAAAAAGCCGAATTTCACCGCATGTGAAGCGAAGGGATGATGGATCCGCTCCGCCAGACATTTGATCAGCGGGAAGATGCCGTAAAAAAACACATACGGCAGAATGCCCAGCTTGCCGGGTACCAAAAGAACGCCCAGCAGCGCACCGGCGACAAAAACCAGCAGGCCGCCCCCAAGGCCGGTCTCTGCCACCATGATGCAGATGCACAGCGAGGTCAGCAGATAAAACACCAGTTCCACCGCCGGCACCACCTGCGCCAGGTACAGACATATGATATCCAGCGCCAGCAGGACACCGCCCAGCGCCGTTGTGAACGATCTTTTGCTTCTCTTCATATTACCGGCAGTCTTCTTTCCTCTCACCAGCATCCGGCACAGTCTCCGCAGATGTAGCACTGACAGGCCGAACAGAGCAGATCATCCGCATTGGAACCGTTGTATCCTCTGCTCATCGACTGCTGTCTGTAGGCCATGCTCTGGTTGGAAATAGTGTTCAGTGCACGGCGATACTCGCTGTTGGACGGCTGCATACTGCAGGCCTGCTGAATTTTAGCAACCGCCTGATCATAGTAGCCGCGCTTGTAATCCAGCATGCCGTCCAGAAAGACCCATTCCGCATCGCGCACACCGATCCTGGAAAGCATCGCCTGCGCCCCGGTTAAGTCGTTGGCATCCAGCGCCTTTCGGATCTGTTCATATTCCGCCGAGGATGCACGGCCGCCTGCACCGCCGTAGCCCGCACTGCTGTAACCGGTAGCGCCGTTCTTTCGCTGTTTCATCAGCACATCATAGGCCTCATTGACCTCCCGAAGCTTTTCTTCTGCAAGATCTGCCAGCGGATTGTTCTGATAGCGATCCGGGTGATATTTTTTTACCAGCGCCTTGTACGCTGTCTTGATCTCTTCATCTGTAGCGTCCTCCCGAACGCCCAGCACTTCATACGGATTCTCCATCGTGTTCCCTTTCCTTCTTCCTCTCGTGGTGAGTTTTCCTGCCTTTGGCCAGGCTGTCCTCCGTCCGGCGCAGGAGCCCCATATAAATCACATTATCAATGATCGGCCGGTTGGCATGCGTATCCAGCAGATCGGCCGCCTTGGCAAGCTGCGCCAGATACTGCATCATATTTTCCTGCACCGCATTATGAATTCTCTGCCTGAAATTTTCCTTAGATTCTCCCGCCTGATAATCAAACCGATACAGCAGGGGATTGTAGCTGCCCTCATCCAAATCCTCTTCCACATCCTCCCATGCGTCAATGAGGTAGATCCATCGTCCCAGATGCATACCCATGTTTTCCAGGATACGGCAGGAAGCCGCGGCCGGCTCATAGCCGGTGAAAACGGTACCCATCACTCTGCCGAAGGCCATGCCGGTTTCGTCCAGACTGTCACAGGAAGCCGCTTCCAGAGCGGACAGCGCCGCAAGTTCTGTTTCGATCCGGGCCGCTGCTTTTGGATGCGCAGCCTCTGCCTTCCGAAAGAACGGACGGACGGCTGTCCTGACGAGGCGGGCCCGCAGGCCGCCGCGGTCATGCACATCATCCTCTGCCTTGCATCCCGCCAACAGCAGCATCATATCCGCCGCATAGTCCACCGCCGGCGAGGCAGTCACCGGCTTCTTTTTTAAGGCATGGGGCAGGCAGTGCCGCCTTTCAATCAGCGTCTCCTCATCCGTAATCCCGCCGAGCAGCACCGCCAGAAAGGCCGCATCATAGGACAGAAGAAGACGCGGCATCTGCCCGTAGCGCCCGGCGATCGATTGGCAGACACCACAGTAATAGGCCCCGTAACGCGCATTGTCCTTGACCTTAAGTTCCCCTGTTTCACATGTGACATAGCCTAACATAGAATTACTATACCATATGCAGTTGACGAAAACTGTACGCAAACGTATAATTGTGTTCAGATTTTATTTTTGTCTATTAATTAAAGATTGCATGGAGGCAACATGGATTACAAAAATCATTTTGAGCAGATCGTCAAGACCCAGCAGGCTCGTGTCCAGAGGCTGAAGAACGATACCGGCGCCGTAGACTACCAGAAGCTGGACAAGATCATCATCGGCGTGATCGGCGGAGACGGCATTGGGCCGGCCATTACGGCACATGCGCAGAGAGTCCTTGAAACACTGCTGGCAGACGATGTCGCGCAGGGCAAGGTTGAATTCCGTACGATCGAGGGACTGACCATCGAAAACCGGTCTGCCTGCGGACAGGCTATTCCCGATGATGTCCTCGAAGAGATCAAAGCCTGCAACGTCCTTTTGAAAGGACCGACGACCACGCCGCGCAAAGGGGACAAATGGGGCAACATCGAGAGTGCCAATGTAGCCATGCGCAAGGCACTGGATCTGTTCGCCAATGTCCGTCCCGTCCGCATCCCCGAGCAGGGCATCGACTGGACCTTCTTCAGAGAGAATACCGAATGCCTCTACGCGATGGGCTCGCAGGGCATCGACATCGACGAGGATCTGGCTTTCGACTTCCGTGTCATTACCACGCCCGGCACCGAACGTATTGCTCGCCTCGCCTATGATTACGCCAGAGCCAACCACAAAGACCGGGTCACCATCGTCACCAAGGCCAACATCGTCAAGACCACCGACGGCAAGTTCCTGGATATCTGCCAGAAAATAGGAAAAGAGTATCCTGAAATTACCACTGACGACTGGTATATCGACATCATGACCGCCAAGCTGGTGGATGAAAAGCGCCGGAACCAGTTCCAGGTCATCGTTCTGCCCAACCTCTACGGCGATATCCTCACCGATGAAGCGGCTGAGCTGCAGGGTGGTGTCGGCACTGCAGGCAGCGCCAACATCGGCAACCATTACGCCATGTTCGAGGCGATCCACGGCAGCGCCCCCAGAATGGTGCAGGAAGGCCGCGACAAGTATGCTGATCCCTGCAGCGTAATCCGTGCAGGTGCCATGCTGCTGTCCCATATCGGTTATCAGGAAGAAGCCGACAAGCTCAACCGCGCTATCGATGCATGCGCCGAAGAGAAGAAGCTGGTTCTCACCGGACGCAGTGACGGTGCCACCGGTGCAGAATACGCCGACTACATCCTGTCCAAGATCTGAGGTGAACCATGGCCGTAAAAGTCAGAAACCTGAAAGGTGTCAAAGCGACTACCGTCTCTTTGGCAGAAGATCTTGCTTCCAGACTGCGCGACGACATTCTTTCCGGATACCTGAAGAAAAATCAGAAACTGACTGAACAGACCATTTGCAGCCAGTACAAAGTCAGCCGGACGCCGGTTCGTGAGGCGCTGGTGGTTCTGGAAACCGAGGGGCTGGTAGAGCTGATCCCCAACCGCGGTGCCTTTGTCGTAGGCTTTTCGGATCGGGACATGCGTGACATGTTCACCCTCCGCAAGGCTTATGAAATGCAGGCGACCCGCTGGGCGGTGGAAAGAATCGAGGAAGAGGAACTGGATGAACTCAGCGAAACCTATGATTTCATGGAATTCTATACCATGAAAGGCGATTTGGAAAAAATGCTGAACATTAATGCCAGCTTCCACCAAATCATCTACAAAGCCAGCCGCAACCGGTTGCTCCGTCATCTGCTTTCCTCCTATCAGGTCTATCTGCGCCACATTCCGTCGCAGTTCGATGATCTGGAGACGTACCTTGATACCGTGCTGGAGGAGCATAAAGCGATCTATCTGGCCATCAAGCGGCACGATGCCGAGGCAGCAGTTGCCGCCATGGAGGCGCACATGGATGCCAGTCTGCAGCGCCACTTCGTCGAATAGCACCATCCGTCCTCTGATCATCCGGATGCGGACGAAAATCCAACAGCAAAAAGGGACTGCCACATTTGAAACCAAATGCGGCAGTCCCTTGCGCTTCCTATTTTGTTTCCTATGTCAGATTACTGCGGATTACCTTGCTCCACACGGAACAGAATGCGATCTCCTTCGGCATCGACGGTCACGCCGTCGCCGTCATCCACTTCACCGCGGATAATCTTCTCCGCGATACCGGTCTCTACATATTTCTGCAGATACCGCTTGACCGGACGGGCACCATACTGCGGTGTATACGCCTCTGCAGCAATCAGCTTCTTGGCTTCCTCTGTGATCGACAAATGAATCTGGCGTTCTTCCAGCCTCTTGCTGATGTCGGCGACCGACAGATCGATGATCTTCATTACCTGCGCCTCTGTCAGCGGTGAGAAGACGATAATATCGTCAATCCGGTTGATGAATTCAGGACGGAAACTCTTCTTGAGGTCTTCCTCCACCTTTCTCCTGACTTCCGCATCGATCGTGCCGTCCTGACGAATATTCTCCGTCAGGTAAGCGCTGCCGATGTTGGATGTCATGATAATGATGGTGTTCTTGAAGTCCACCGTTCTCCCCTGATTGTCCGTCAGACGGCCGTCGTCCAGCAGCTGCAGCAGGATGTTGAAGACATCCGGATGCGCCTTTTCGATCTCATCAAACAGCACCACGCTGTAAGGATGTCTCCTGACCGCTTCGGTCAGCTGTCCGCCTTCATCGTAACCCACATACCCCGGAGGCGCACCGACCAGACGCGATACGGAATGCTTTTCCATGTATTCCGACATATCGATCCGGATCATGTTCCGCTCTGAATCGAACAATGCCTCAGAGAGTGCCTTCGCCAGCTCGGTCTTGCCGACACCGGTGGGCCCCATGAAGATAAAGGATCCGATGGGGCGGTTCTCATTTTTGAGGCCGGCCCGCGCACGCAGAATAGCCTCCGAAACCGCTTCGATGCCTTCATCCTGACCAATCACCCGCTTGTGCAGAATCTCCGGCAGATGCAGCAGCTTTTCACGCTCTGTCTCCACCAGCTTGGCCACCGGAATACCGGTCCAGGAAGATACCACTTCAGCGATTTCTTCTTCGGTGACTTCCTCCTTCAGCAGCCGCTTTTCCTCGGCCACATTGGCTACGGCCTTCTCCTCGTTAAGTTTTTCCTGCAGCTGCGGCAGCCTGCCATACTGCAGCTCACTGGCCTTGGCATAGTCGGCATTCCGCTGGGCTTCCTCGATCTGCAGACGTACATCTTCGATCTCCTTCTTGACATCCTTGACGTCGCCGATTGCCTTCTTCTCGCTTTCCCACTGCGCCCGCATGCTGTCATTCTGCGCATGGAGCTCAGCCAGCTCTTTCTCGATATTGTTCAGCCGTTTGCGGCTGACGCCGTCTTCTTCCTTGGACAGGGCCTGTTTCTCGATTTCCAGCTGCATGATCTTCCGCGCAATGTCATCCAGCTCTTCAGGCATGCTGTCGATTTCCGTACGGATCTTGGCAGCTGCCTCATCCATCAGGTCAATGGCCTTGTCCGGCAGGAATCGATCCGTGATATAGCGGTCCGACAAGGTGGCGCATGCAATCAGGGCGTTGTCGGTAATCCGCACGCCATGATGAATTTCAAAGCGCTCCTTAAGTCCCCGCAGGATGGAGATGGTATCCTCCACCGACGGCTGATCCACCATGACCTTCTGGAAACGCCGTTCCAAAGCCGCATCCTTTTCGATATACTTCCTGTATTCATCCAGTGTCGTGGCACCGATGCAGTGCAGTTCCCCTCGCGCAAGCTTAGGCTTCAGCAGGTTGCCCGCATCCATGGAGCCCTCTGCTTTGCCGGCGCCGACGATGTTATGGATCTCATCGATGAAAAGCAGAATCTGCCCCTCCGACTTTTCGATCTCATTGAGAACCGCCTTCAGCCGCTCCTCAAATTCACCGCGGAACTTGGCACCGGCGATCAGCGATCCCATATCGAGCGCATAGATCGTTTTGTCCTTCAGTCCTTCCGGCACGTCGCCATTGAGGATCCGCTGCGCCAGACCTTCCACGACGGCCGTCTTGCCGACGCCCGGTTCACCAATGAGCACCGGGTTGTTCTTCGTCCGGCGCGACAGGATCTGAATCGTATGACGTATTTCATCATCTCGGCCGATAACAGGATCCAGCTTGCCTTCCCGCGCCATTTCCACCAGGTCGCGGCCGTACTTGGCCAGAGCCTCGTAGTTATCCTCTGGATTCTGACTGGTGATCTTCTGATTTCCCCGCACGCCTTCCAGGGCCTTGAGAAACTTGTTCGTATCAATACCGTACTTGCGGAAGATGGCCGCACTGGGCGTCCCCTTCTCCGCCAGCAGCGCCAGATAAATATGCTCGACACTGACGTATTCATCCTTGAATTCATCAGCCTTCTTCTCTGCATCAATCAAAAGCCGCTGCAGCCGGGTAGACATATACATGCTGGTTCCCTGCCCGGAAACCTTCGGAATCTTATCCATCTCCTTCTGCAGATCCGCTGTCACACCCCCGGCATCGACGCCCATATACTTAACCAATTTTGGTATTAATCCGTCCTGCTGTCTCATCAAGGCCAGATGAAGATGCTCACCGTCGATCTGCTGGTGCCCTTCGGACACAGCGATCTCCTGGCAGGAAGCCAGCGCCTCCTGTGCTTTCTGTGTGTACTTTTCAATGTTCATTGACCTTTTCACCTCCTGGTTATTCTTTCTTCTATATTTATTAAACCACCTGGGAAATGCAAAGTCAACAGTTTTTTAGCACTCACCTCAAAAGAGTGATAACAATTTTTGATTTTTTCTACCCGCACCGCATAAAATCAGCTTCCCGTACCAGTTCATGAACGGAAAACAGATTCATAAACGCAAAAAATGAAACAGCACCCCGCGAGGTGCTGCTTCTACTGGTCCATACCATATACACTTTTCCCGGCAGCGTTATCGCCGCCTCCTCAAAACTTGCATGATTATTGTAGCACGCTCGCAGCGCGCCTCTGTGAAGATCACAGCTTCTTCATGAAAAGTTCATGCATCGGTCATGGCCGCCTTCAAAGGAGCTGACCGAACAGCTGAAGGAAGAACTGCACGCCCGGCGTAAGAATCCGATCCGTAAAATTGAGCAGAATCAGCAGCAGAAGAATAAAGTACCCATACTGGTAGACCTTGTCCCACCATCTGTACCTGCGCAGATTAAAGATCTGCGTGATGATATTAAACCCGTCCAGCGGCGGGATCGGAATCAGGTTGAAGATCATCAGCACGATATTGATGTAGATGACATAGAGAATGATATGGTAGAGGGTACCCTGGATCCCTGTCGGTGCCGCATAATAGCCTACCGCAGCGATATAGCCCTTCAGCACAAGCGTGAAGACAAAAGCGACGAGCAGGTTCATGATGACCCCGGCGAAAGCAACCAGGAACTCATCCCGGCGGGGATGCTTATAGTTCCTGGGATCAATTTCCACAGGCCTGCCCCAGCCGAAACCGACAAAGAGCAGCGCTACGAATCCGACAAAATCAATGTGCGCCATCGGGTTGAGCGTGACCCGTCCCTGTATTCTTGGCAGAGGATCACCCAGCTTGTCAGACACAAAAGCGTGCGCATATTCATGAAAGGAGAGTCCGATGATAATGCCGGGGAGCATCAGGATTTCCTGCAGAATCCAGTCCCCGATGCTGCCGCTGCCGTTCCGTATGTTGTTAACCGCCATCAGCACCAGCAGCAGCACGAAGATGATCGTCGAAGAGTTATTTGCTTGTCTCAAAGGTATTCCTCTTTTCTTTCTGTCCTTACCGCCGTACCGCATGCAGAGGCGGCCTGCCGATGAGAAACGCACCGAACGTTCCCCGCAGCGAATCACAATACAGTCGGCTTGAGTTTTCTATCGCATCATAGTATCATAGAACCATGAAAGTGGGGCGATTACTTGAGATTTGATATGCATTGCCATGTGAAAGGCGGCTCCATCGACTCCCGTGTAAGCTTGGAACGATTCATACATCTGCTCCAGATCCAAGATTTCGATGGCATGATGATCACCGATCACGACAGCTACCGTGCCTGCCATTACTGGGATCGCATCAAGCGCAATCCTCTTTTTAAAGACTTTGTCGTCATCCGCGGCATCGAATATGATACCCGTGATGCGGGACATTTCCTTGTCATCATGCCCGATGACGTCTACCTCAAGGTGCTCACCATCCGCGGCATGCGGCTGGAGCGTCTGATTTCCATCGTTCACGGCAATGGAGGGATTCTGGGTCCTGCCCATCCCTATGGTGTTCGCAGCTCCTCGGCCATGCTGTTCAGCTTTATGGCTAAATCCCCCAACATCATCCATCAGTTCGACTTCATCGAAACATTCAACACCTGTGAGTCACCGCTTTCCAATGCACTGGCGCACAAGATGGCCATCAAATACGAAAAGCCCGGCACCGGCGGCACCGATGCCCATGACGAACAGTACGTGGGCATGGGCTACACCGATATTGATGCGCAGATCCGCTGCAACAACGACATGATCCGTGCTATCAAGGACGGTCGCATCATCGGTGCCAGCGGCATCGAGCGGAAGGAGACCACGCGAGGCAGGATGAAGGACTCTTTTCTGGGCGTCATAGGATTCAAGATCTATAACCAGGGACTCAGCAAGATTCTCAAGCCCTATCGAAAGCACCAGGTGCACAAGACTAAGGTCGATCCCAATGACCGCTGACCGGCGGCGGCCGGCTGCTACAGCGTGCGGCGTCCCTCCATGGCTTTCAGAAGCGTCACCTCATCGGCATATTCAAGATCGCCGCCCACCGGAATGCCGTGGGCAATTCTCGAAACTTTAATGCCGGATGGCTTCAGAAGGCGGGCGATGTACATAGCGGTGGCCTCCCCTTCAATGTTCGGGTTGGTCGCAAGAATTACTTCCTTTACTTCGTCCTTTTCCTGCAGGCGTACAATCAGGGATTTCAAATTGATATCCTCAGGCCCGATCCCATCCATCGGCGAGATGGCCCCGTGAAGCACATGATAAAGCCCGTGATACTCCTGCATGCGCTCCATGGCCATAACATCCTGCGCACTCTCCACAACGCAGATCACTGACTGATCCCGCCTGCCGTCACGGCAGATCTCGCAGGGATCCTGTTCTGTCAAGTTGCCGCAGACCGAACAGTACCGCATTTTCACCTTTGCTTCTTTAATAGCATCGGCCAGTGCTTCCGCCTCTTCATCATCCATAGAGAGAATATGAAAAGCCAGGCGCTGCGCCGTCTTCCCGCCGATACCGGGCAGACCGGAGAGCTGATCAATCAGACGGCGCAGAGGTTTCGCAAAACGTGCCATCGCTTATAGAATCCCCGGCGGCAGCCCCAGTCCGGCCGTCAGTTTTTCCATTTCCTGCGAGGAGACCTCATCCATCTGACGCATGGCCTCATTCACCGCCGTCATGATCAAATCCTGAAGCATTTCGATATCATCAGGATCCACGACTTCAGGCTCCAGCTGGATGGACTTGATCTGCTTGTCGCCGGTCACTGTGACGGTTACAGCGCCGCCGCCGGAGCTGGCGGACTGCTCCATCTGATTGATCTTCTGCTGTGTTTCATCCATCTGCTGCTGCAGCATCTGCATCTGCGCCATCTGCTGTTTCTGGCTGGGCGCTTTCTGTTTCGGCCGTTTCCCGGCACGCATTCCTCTTCCCATGCTGGTTCCTCCTGTTTTCTGTCTCTATCTCTTATTCATCCACCAGGTCGACATGATCGATGCCCAGTGTCTGGCAAATCTGTTCTGCCATCTCTTCTTCGCCGGCCGGCTCCGCCCCTTCGCGCGCAGGTGCATCTTCTTCGCGGATCATCAGACGGCGGTGACTGCCGCAGGCCTGCTCAATAAAGGCCTCCATCTCCTGCAGATGCTGCTTCAGCATCTCCTTGGCCATGCCTTTAGCCAAAACAACAAATTCGCTGTCGTTCATCCTGCAGGGAATCACATTCTGCCTGACCAGGCCGAACATGCCGCCCAGTTTCTTTTCCGCATTCTCCACCGCCGTACGCCAGACTTCTTCCATATAGTCGCGGTCCTCTGCGGGCGCTGAAGCAGCAGCCGGCGCCTTCCGATCGGAAGATGCCTGCGAGACGCTCTCTGCGCCGGCAGCCGATGGTGCTTCAGCGGGCCGATCGGCCTCTTGTGCACCCCCCGGCACAGTCCGGGGAGAGGACAGGCTCGATGCCGCCGGATCCGTTGCATTCGCTTCCTTCGGCTTTTCCGTCTGCGGGCTCTTTTCGCCTGCCGGCCGTCGTCTTCGATAAACAGGCGCCGCACCCTCCGGTGTCGTGGAAGACAGACGGACAAAACATACCTCCAGCAGAATTCTGGGCCGCGAAGCCAGTCTGGTTTCCTCCAGCGTCCCGGCAATGGATACCACGGCCCGGTCGATTTCCTCCATACTTAGAAGCTCCGCCTGCTGACGCACCCGGTCCACATTCTCAAGCGACATGTTCAAAATATCCGCCGGCTTATGGATAAACTTTGCCAGCATCAAGTTTCTGTAATGGTTCATCCACCCCCGCAGCAGCTGCCTGGGATCAAGTCCGCGCTCCAGCAGTTTGGCAATTGCCAGCAGACCTCCGGCTGTATCATGCTCGATCACGCAGCGCGTCAACTCAACATAGGCTTCTTCACCGGCGGCGCCCAGTGAATCCAGCACCTCTTCACGTTGAATTTCCCCGTGCCTCCCGGCGATACACTGCTCCAGCAGGGTCAGCCCGTCGCGCACCGAACCATCCGCATTGGCTGCAATCAGACGCAGCGATCCCTCATCCAGATGTACGCCCTTGTCCCCGCAGATCTTCTCCATCGCCTCCACCAGTCTGGTTTCAGAAACACGGCGGAAATCCATGCGCATACAGCGGGACAAGATGGTCGCCGGCAGTTTCTCTGGTTCTGTCGTGCAGAGAATGAACATGGCGGTCTTCGGGGGCTCCTCCAGCGTCTTGAGCAGCGCATTAAAAGCCTGCGTGGAAAGCATGTGCACCTCGTCAATGATATAGACCTTCCTGCGCCCGACCGCCGGCGCATACTCAACACCGTCGCGGATATTGCGGATCGCCTCCACACCATTGTTGGAAGCAGCATCCAGCTCGATCAAATCCACAAAGGATCCGTCAGCCACCGCCCGGCAATTGGCACATTTTCCACATGGTTTCTCCCCCTCGGAGAGGCAGTTGACCGCCTTGGCCAGCAGTCTGGCCGTCGTCGTCTTGCCCGTCCCTCTGGTGCCGCAGAAGAGATAAGCATGGTTGACGGTATCGGAAGCGATCTGGCTCTGAAGAATCCTGACGATATGTTCCTGTCCCAGCATGGAGGAAAACACCTCCGGCCGGTATTCCCGATAAATCGCTTTGTACATTTCACTCTCCATCAATGAAAAATTGCCCTCTGACAGCCCCGCATAGAACGGAGCAGGTTGGTCTGCGGCACATAGGAGCCTCTGCTTATTGCTGCTTCCTTCCGGACCTGACAAGGTTCACAGTGTCCTATTGCGCAGGACCCGTTCCGTCCATGCGAAGCTGTCACAAGACAATTAGATTCTTACACATTATATGGCTTTTGCGAAAGCAAGTCAACAAGCTTCCCCGGGATGCGCCGATGCACCCCGCAGAAGTTCGTTGCTCTGCACTGCCCTCACCTGATCAATGAGGCAGACTGCCCTGCAGGATCACACCTATCTTCCGACGACCTTGTAGAGTTCATCGGCAGCAGGCGGCTGAAT
>OMZN01000008.1 GCA_900315555.1 uncultured Eubacteriales bacterium | reverse complement strand
CGGCCATCTCCTCATCGGAAGATCCGGACGGCACCTCCCCGGCAGGCGCTGCTTTGCCGCCGGTATGCCCTGCCTCGGCAGGGGACGCTGCCGCCGGTATCGGCTCGGCCGAAGTACTTTCCCCGCCATCGGCCGGTACCCCTGAAGCGGGAACGCCCTCCTCATCTGACGGCTCAGCACCATACGCATCAAGAAGATCATCCTCGCGGTCGATGGCGAGAGCCGCATCCGCCTCGCGGCGATCCTCTTCGGGCGAAAACCGCCCGGCACGGTATTTTTCGTATTCTTTATCCAGCAAACGCTGGAATTCTGCATTCTTTTTGTTGAAGGTATAGAACTGATCCACCTGGACGTCCTGTTCCTCAGGTGTATCAGCAGGGCTGTCCTCCCGCAGGCTCTTCGCCGTCATGGCATCTTCGAGCACCGTTTCGGCGGCCGCCCGCTCCTCCCGGGGCAGCGGCATCTCTTCCAGCGGATCCTTCCAGACGATCTTCTTCCCGCCCGGCGCCTCGTCGGTCTCGTCCTTCTCTTCCTCCGGCTTCGCCTGCGCTGCGGATTCATCTACAGCAGCAGGGGATTGAACAGGTGGCTCTTCGGGGACGGCTTGTCCCTCCGGAGCAGCTTGTTCATCAGCTGCTGCGCCGCCCTGGTGCATGCCCGCTGACGGCGGGACTGTTTCGGCATCCGCCGCATCTTTCGCTGCTTCTTCAGGCTGCGCAGACGATGAGGGTGCAAAGGCAATCTCCTCACCATCATGATGACGGTCCGCCCTGCCGGCGGCCTCGCTTGTCTTTCGATGGAAATCATCAAAGGTGTTCCAGTTGAAGTCCACATCCTTCGTAGGACGCGGAGCACCCGGAAAATCACCCGTATCCCATATAAACTCCTCCGGCGGCACATACCTTCCCGGCTTCGTCTCTGTGGTCTCTTCCGCCTTCCTCTCCGGACGCCGTCCGGATGCTTTCTTCGCCTTGTACATCCTGGAAGCGCTGAGAGGTTCTCTGATCACACGCGCGCCGCACACGCTGCAAAACCTATCTGATTCTCTGACAGGGCTGCCGCATTTCCTGCACTTCATCCGATCCTCCCACTATTCCTTGATCTGCGATTCCAGTTCCGTTCTCTCATACAGTTTTCCGCTTCTGCCGCGCCGGTAGGCCATGTCGCCGAACTCCTCATCCTGCGGTGCCTGCCCTGCCGATGCCGACATGCCGGCAAGATTCTCCGCCCAATCGCCTGCGGCGCCGACGGCCGTCTCCCCGTGCAAACGTCTGCTGCCCGCCATGCTTTCCCTGCTGCCGGCCTGCACCGGCGCATCGGGTGCACTGCCAGCGCTTTGCCGTCCTGCGCTTTGCACCGCCGCCTCTATGGCCTCGGACGTATTCTCCGCCTCCGCACGCATGCCGGCAGCGCTGCTGTCTGCGGCCGCCTTCGTACCGCGGGCATCTTCAATCGCCTCCGACACAGCAGCACGGATCCTGCGCAGATCCTCATCCCGCATCCGGCCCTCAATTCTGTGCACGGCACGGTCCTGCCTGCCGGCAAAATGATTGTACACAAAAAGCCCGGCAATGACCAGAAGCATGATGGTCACAGCGGCAATGCCAATGATCAGGTATACATTCGTTCCTTCAAAGTACATTCGATCTTCTCCCGGCTTGTGAAGACAGCTGCACAAGCAGTTTTATTATAGCTTTTTTAAGGTTTCTTTTCAATACGGCTTCCCTCGTTTGTTCAGCCGGCGAAAGGCATGCCGCGGATCGGCTGACGCGCCGGGCGCACCGCCTGCGCTGCCCCGCTAAGAAAAAATCTGCCGCATCAGCACAAGATGTACTGTTACGGCAGATCTTTCGTTCTGGTGATCCGTTGCAGACTTGAACTGCAGACCTTCTGGTTGTCACCCAGACACTCTCCCAACTGAGCTAACGGATCGCGGGCAAGTACGATTATATCACCCTATTCGAAAAAATGCACCCTTTTTTTTATTCTTCGTCGTGTTTTTTCAAAATCACATTGATCCAGGGGTCGCTGAAGCCTTCGCGCACGTCCTCTGTCTCCATGTATTCAGCCATTGAAAAGCCCCCGACAGCTTCCAGCACCTGATCCAGCCGCGGCTTGGTCCAGTCGCAGAACCAGCGTCCGTCCCGCATGCCTTCAAAATCGCCCATGCGAAAGCCCATGTAGAGCGCCCCGCCGGGACGCAGAGCACGGAGAATCTTGCGGAGAATCCCTTCCATATCCCCGGAAGCCACATGGCACAGGGAGTCCGAAGTCCAAACCCCGTCAAAGTAGGTATCGTAATCCAGATCCTCAAACAGCAGGTGGCGCACCGGCTGCCCCAGGACACACTCGGCAAAGCCGCACATCTTCAGGCTGCCGTCCACCGGCACAACCCGATAGCCTTCCTCCAGGAAATACTTGCTGTCCCTGCCTGTGCCGCAGCCCAGATCCAGGATCGTATCCCCGGGATCGAGATAGCGCCCGAACACCCGGTGAAAGCGGGACAGATCGGCCTTCTCCGACCGCACTGCAAAGGCCAGCGACTGTTCATTGTAATAGCGGATCGTTTCTTCAACATAGGTATCCATCGGTTATCCTTCCCGGTATGTTATGCGCTGCCTTCTTCCTTAAATTATACATGAGAAGACAGTGCAGTTCAAACGATCCGCTGTCTTTTTCTTTTATCCGGTTTTATCTGGCCACGGCACTGACGATGGTGGAGAAACTGCCGTAGACATACCTTCTTCCGACCTTGCGGTACGCGCGCACCTTGTAGTAGTAGGTTTTGTTTTTCGTCAAACCTGTATTCTTCAGGGTGCGTGCCGAGGATGCAGTCGATGCGATTCTCTTGTACGTCCCTGTCTTCGCCGCAGCGCGGTAGACCTGGTAGCCGCTGGCGCCTCCCACCTTTTTCCAGCTGATCTTCACGGTGCGGCTGCCGGAGGCCGCGGCGGAGGCCTTCGCCTTCGCCGGCTTGGGCGTAACCGTCTTCTGACGCAGGAGGTACCATTTCCCCGCCCCCGGACCGGCTGTATCATACGCCAGCACGCGGAACGTATACTTCGAACCGCTGGTCAGACCGCTTACCCTGTACGTTCTCTTCGTCGTGGTGGCCACAGTGGTATAGCTGCGCGAACCTGCCTTGCGCCGCTGCACCCTGTATTTGCTCGCCGTGCTGAAGGCCGGCCAGCGCAGCGTTATCGCCGCATAGCTGATATTCGATGCCGTCAGGGCGCCGATCTTTTTGCTCGCTGTGCTGTAACTGCCGGTGACTGAGGCCTGCAGCGCACGATAGGCATTGATCTGCCCATAGCCTGAATAGGCGTCTTTTCCGGTGATGTAGAGGTCGGTCGTCGTTCCCGCCAGCAGCTTCCGGATGCGCGCACACCCTGCGGCATTGCTCGTAACACTGCCGTCAACGGCATACAGCATCGCCGCCGTGGCACTGACCATGGGTGTCGCCATGGATGTTCCTGACGCGCACGCCAGGAGGGAACCGGGATACAGGCTCCAGATATCGACGCCCGGCGCCGCCAGATCCACCGTGCTGCCATAGGTCGACGTATAGTGCAGCAGACCGTGGTAACCGGTATTCACCACGCTCAGACACGACGAGAAGCGTGCAGGGCTCTCGGCAACAGCGTCCGTTTTGTCATTGCCTGCAGCGCAGACCACGGTCACGCCTTTGCTGTAAGCCTGCTTCACCGCCTTCTCCAGCGTCTTATCCTCGCTGGAGGTGAGAGCCGCAGAGATGCCGCCCAGGCTCATGTTGATCACCTTGGCGCCCCGCTGCAGTGCCCAGTTGATCCCGGCAATCACGGAAGCGGTTGTCGCCACGGAGCCGTCCTTATTGAAGACCTTGACACCGAACACCTGAACGAGATCATTCTTCGTCCCGGCTGCCACGCCGGTGACGCCCATCTCATTGTTGTCTGCAGCGATGATGCCGGCTACGTGCGTACCATGGCCCGCATAGTCGGTCACCTTGTTCGAATTGCTGTAAACATTGCGGCAGTCCGCCAGATCAAGATTCTTCTGCAGATCGGGTTGCTTTGTGTCAAGCCCTGTATCCAGCACCGCCACCTTGACCTTGGAGGCCGACTTTCTGCTGCTCTCGGCAATACTCCAGGCCTTTTCGGCATCAATGCCATTCGCCCCGAGGTTCCACTGCACGTCCTGCGCGTCGGTCACGCTGCTGCCCGTGCTCTTCACCGTCAAGCCCTGATCGGCGCTGGTGTAGATGTAGTTGGGCTGCACATACGCCACATCGCTCCG
>OMZN01000005.1 GCA_900315555.1 uncultured Eubacteriales bacterium | reverse complement strand
TATTCGTCCACGCGCAGAATAATGAATTGTCCCGGCTGCGCATGCTTTGCGATCAGTGGCGCGTAGATCGTATACCAGTTGACGGTATCGCTCAGCTGCCTCTTTGTTACGATTTCAAATCTCTTCACAAAAAGCCCTCCTCGTCCAAGCCTTCTTCGTGATGCGGCATACAGACTGATAAGTATGTGTCAATCATTTTCTGTATTGTCGCAAAAGAATACTGTATCCAATATTTTTTTGCCGACTCTACCCGGCTGTCTCCTTTGCTTTCCTGTAAAAAGAAAACGCCGAAAGCCCGCTAGAATCAAGGTTTCTTAGAGAATTACCGTTCCTTTAGGGCCGCCTTGCATGCTATGCTGCGCCTCGCTGAAACCAGTTACATTTTTTTCATGCTCCTGCCGCTCTTACACTAGCAGGAAGAAAAAGACCTTCTCTTGAACCCATTACATGATAACCGCTTAACAAACTGAATGCAATATGAAATATCCGTCTTCCTAAGAATGAGCAAAAAAGTTAGCTGAATGGTCCCGCAAGCGGACTGATTCCCATGAATACTTGCATTTCAAAAGGCAGCTTTCTCAGACAAAGAAAACAGAACACAATTCTAAAAACTCTTAAAGCTCCGCAATCATCAGTTCCAGGGCAAATGTCGGCGCAAGCCGGCCGCTTTTGATGCGGCGCTCAGCTTCTACAGCCTTGCGATACATGGCGGCCAGCTGTCCGATGCTGCTTCCGCCGCAGGCCGAAACCAGCTTTTGAATGCGGTATTCATGCATTCCTCCCAGTTCCTTCGCCATGGCATGCCTTGACATGCCTTCCTGGCGCATGGTCTGTACCGCCAGCATCAGGTCAAATTGGCTTTCAATCTGCACAAGGAGTTTGTACTCGCTGGTTCCCGAACGAATCAGGTCATGAAGCAGCCGAACCGCCTCTTCCTTGCGGTTGGTGCTGATGCAGTCCAGCATGCGGAAAACGTTGTGCTCGAGGTTGTCTGAAAGACATTGATCCACATCGTCATCGGTGATCTGCTGCTGACCGGCATAGGCGCCGATCTTCTGCAGATCTCCCATCAAGTGGTAGAGGCCGTAGTCAATCTCAGCATTGTAATAGCCGCTTTCTTCGATCAGCTTGTCCATAGTGTGGCGGCTGGCCGTCTTGCCCATGGAGACAAGACGCTTTTTGACAAAGCCCAGAAGCTGACGCTTCTCCAATTGGGTAAAATCGTAGACTCTGCCGGCTTTGGCAAGTGCCCGCGAAAGAGGCGTTCCCTTCCTCTTCACGCGCGCATCCGCCGGTTCCGGCGCACATATGAGCAGAATAGTAAAGGAGGGAACATGCGAAAAATAGTTCTTGAGCGACTCCTTGTCCTTTTCCTCAAAGCCTGCCTGCCGGCCGCCGTAAAGCAGAGAAAAGTCGTCCAGCACAACCACCTTCCTCTGTGCAAGCACCGGCGGTGTCTCGCAGGAAGCGATCACAGCATTGACATCCACATGATCCGGCGTGAATTCTGCCAGATCTAAAGGGCGGCTCGCCGCTGGCACATAGGCGTTAATGATCTGCGTTCTGGCCCAGCTGACCAGATACGACTCCACCCCATGCAAAAGAACGGGGCCCGAAAGGGCCTCTTTCTGCAAGTCTTTGATAATCTTCTGGAAAGCGTGTTCCCTCTTGCCGTAACCGTTTCTATGGTCCAACCCTACCACCTCCATGGGCATTATAGCATGAGAAACTGCTTTTTGATACCAGCGTGAATTGCCAATATATGGAAATCTATGTATACTGTGCATAGGACCGGCCGGAAAGGCTACTACAATGAAGCAACCTGCCACACTTTCCATGACGCAGACCCCGGCAGAACAGACGGCGCTGCGGCGCCCTGTGCGGCGTCCGCTTGTCGCTGCCGCCGGCGGATTATCTGCCGGCATTGTCTTTGCCTACCTGTTTTCAATGCCGGCGCTGCTGCTTATCTCGGCCGCTTCGATGACCATCATGTTCGTATTTCGCCGGCCTCCCCTCATTCTCTGTCTCTCTGCCCTGCTGGCAGGCATCATGCTGATGAGCTTTGTCAGCCATGCCTATACGACAAACCCGATCCTGCAGCTGGACGGCAAAAAGCAGACGCTGCAGGGAGTCATTCAGCACACCCAGAGCCGTAACGGCAATGCCATTCTCAAGGTGCACACTTCTGATGGATGCCGCATCCTTCTGACGGCCTATGATGCTGCAGAAGATGCCTTTCCCGCCGGTGCAAGGATCAGGGGAAGCGTCACCTTCGCGCAGCCCCGCCCGGCGACCAACCCCGGATGCTTTAACTACAGACTCTACCTGCAGGGACAAGGCATCCTGATGACCGCAGCAGCGCCTGCAGCGGCGCTTGTGACAGAGGGCATCGCCCGTCCTCTTACCTGGTGCCTTTGGAGAATGCGCACCGGCTTTCAGCAAAAGACAGCGGTCATCCTTACGAAAAAGCAGCAGGGACTCCTGCGAGGCATCCTCTTCGGTGACAAAGGAGATATCGCCGAAGAGACCTACGATGCCTTCCAGAAGAACGGCACGGCGCACATTCTTGCAGTCAGTGGTCTGCATGTAGGCATTCTCTACAGCCTGCTGACCATCTTCCTTCACGGCAGGCGCCGCATCGTACCCACCCTCCTGCTTTTCCTGCTGCTCATGCTCTATGCGGCACTGGCCGGTTTTTCTCCCTCTGTGCAGCGTGCTGTTTTAATGATCACCCTTCACAGCATTGCCAAGCTCCTGCACAAGCGGTACGATCTGCTGTCTGCAGCAGGCACCGCGGCCATTCTGCTGCTTGTGCATCATCCCTATGCACTCTTTAACAGCGGCTTTCAGCTTTCGTTTCTTGCCGTGATGATCATGGCCCAGCTGCTGCCACTCTTTCGCAATCTTTCCCTGCCCCCGCTCTTTCGGACGGTGCTCCTTCCCACCCTGGTGCTGCAGTATGGTATGGGAATCTATACCATATGGTGTTTCAATAGCTTTTCCTTCCTGGCCCCGCTTGCCAACATACCGGTGCTTCTCCTGGCCGGTATGATTGTCCCCTGCGGGATTCTCGCCATGGTCCTGAGCGTACCGTTTCCCTTTCTGGCACCTCCGGCCGCCGCCTTCCTCTCAGCGGCCCTTACCGTGCTTGAGAAAATCAATCACTGGCTCTATCAGGACGGCAGGACGGCTTTCGATCTCTGCTCGCCTCCGCTGGCGGCCGTTATGCTCTTCTATCTGGTCTTTTTCCTGGCAAGCTCGGAGATGTTCCGTATCTGGATCCTGCGCCGGCAGGCCAGGCCGGCGCTCCTTGCTTTGCTTCTCTGCTTCCTTCTGACTTTTGGCACAGCACCTTTTTCGTCCAGTGCCATGCGGGGCGCCGATATCATAGCGCTGGATGTTGGACAGGGTGCCTGCCTCTTCATTCGAAGCCCTGGCGGACGAACTCTGCTCATCGATGGCGGCGGCCGGCGCAGCAGCAGCATCGCCCGCCAGGTCCTTCGTCCGGTTCTCCTTAAGAACGGCATCAAAAGGATCGATACGGCCATCGCCACGCACAAGGACATGGATCATTACAAAGGTCTCACAGAGCTGCAGGAACTTGGCATGGTCCGCCAGCTCATTGATAACGAGAACGGGCTGGCGGCCGGGGACATCCTGCTCGCAGAACCGGACAGCAGCTTTTCGATCCGCGTGCTGGCGCCGCTTCCCGGCACACCCCATGGCGGCACCACCGAAAGCAACGAGAGGAGTCTCGTACTGCAAGTCTGTTTCGATGATATCTCCCTGCTTGCCACGGGAGATATCGGCAAAGAAACGGAAGAGGCCATCCTCGCCAGCGGGCAGCAGATCAAGAGCAGCCTGCTGGCTGTTCCCCACCACGGCAGCAAAAACAGCTCCTCCGCCGCCTTCGTTGCCGCTGTCGATCCGGATCTTGCTGTGATACAGGTTGGCAACAACCGCTATGGTCATCCGGCACCGGAAACGCTCTCCACCTATGCCGCAGCAGGAATTCCCCTTGTCCGCACAGACCGGCAGGGTGCTGTCGGCATCTGGCGCACGCGCCGAGGCGCGGCGATGAAAACAATGCTGTAAGCGCCTGCCGAATATGCTATACTAAGGATGATCATGAGAACACGACAAGAAAGCAACATAACCCGAAGAAGGCCCCATGCCCTGCCGGCGCGAATGAAGAAAGCGGCTCTTGCCGTGCTGCTCGCCTTCGCGGCGCTGCTGATCTTTTTTGTGCTTTACGGACTGACCATTGCTTCCCAGTCGCCTAAAATCGACCCGGACAACATTTACAAGACCCTCTCTCAAAGTACCATTCTCTATGCCGACAACGGACAGGTCATCGATCATGTCTATCAAAAGGACGGCAACCGCATCAACGTATCCTACAATGATATCCCTGACAATCTCATTGACGCTGTCGTTGCTACCGAGGACAAAACCTT
The DNA here is from genome assembly GCA_900315555.1 of uncultured Eubacteriales bacterium. Taxonomy (GTDB): domain Bacteria; phylum Bacillota; class Clostridia; order Peptostreptococcales; family Anaerovoracaceae; genus RUG100. The sequence goes on along the minus strand of OMZN01000005.1, from coordinate 14,810 downwards.
CTGGCATCACCATGGCTTTAACGTGATTCGCATGCTGGGTGCCATCAAGGAAAGCTTTCTTGGAGGAGGCGATATCAGAGGGACCTCCACCATCACCCAGCAGCTTGCAAGGAATGTCTACCTGCCTGACACGAAGTCCCAGCGCAGCCTCAGACGAAAAATCGCCGAGGCCTGGTATACCCTGATTCTGGAACGCCGGCTTACCAAACAGCAAATCATGGAAGCCTATCTTAATACTGTCTATCTCGGCTGCAATGCCTATGGCGTACAGGCAGCTTCTCAGGCTTATTTCTCTAAAGATGTCGAAAATCTGGATCTGACAGAGTGCGCAGCACTTGCTGCCATTCTTAAATCTCCCTCGACCTATGCACTGGTAACCAGACTGGACAGCCGTACCACCGAGAGCACCGCACTGGAGCTCAAGCATAAGGATGTCCTGCGCGTCTCCAGCGACTATACCATCGTCTACAACGGCGATGCCTCTGCACAGCGACGCGCCCTGATCCTTCAGAACATGCGTGACCAGGGCTACATCACAAAAGCGGAATACAAAGCGGCTTCAGCCGAATCCCTGCGCAGCGACATCGACATCTCCGGAGCGGATCAAGACACCAGCGCCTCTTACATGTCGGCTTATGTCCTGGATCAGGTGCAGAAGGATCTGGAGAGCAAAGGTTACAGTGCGGCTGTAGCCAGAAAGATGATCTATACCGGTGGCTTACGGATCCAGACCACCTTGGATCAAAATGTGCAGCACACCCTCAGCGAGACCTTTGAAAAGGGCAGCCTCTTCCCCGCCGCCTCGGCTGCGTCCCATGATGCATACGGCAACATCACCGGCAGTGACGGCGGCATTGTCCTCTACCGGTACGATAATCTGGTCGATGAAAACAGCCGTCTGACCCTGCAGCGCAAAGACTGGCGGCAAAACGAGAACGGCGACATCGTCATTGCCAAAGGGGGTCCCCTGCACTTTGCGCATAACGGCAAAAAAATCGATATCACCGTCCGCAAAATGTACCTGCAGGAAGCAGGCACCTTCTACACCATTGCCGATACAGCACTGCTGATTCCAGCCAAGTACAGCCACCTGGAGAAAGACGGCAGTCTTTGCATCGATCACGCCTATCGGGAAGATTATCCTGAGAATCTCACTACCTACGGCGATCAGCTGCTGTTCAGCAGACATGCCTATACGCTGGGTCAAAAGACGCAGCAGCCTCAGGGCGCTATGGTCATCATAGACTACCGAACCGGCCAGATCAAAGCCATGTGCGGCGGCCGCGGCACGACAGGCCGCTTCCTCTACAACCGGGCCGCCTCACCGCGGCAGCCCGGGTCAGCCATCAAGCCGCTGGCTGTCTACTCCACAGCTCTGCAGCAGGGTGCCGAAGCGGCAAAAGCGAATGCTCCTATGGAGTTCACTGCACAGGATAAGAACGAGCGCACCTCTTTGTACGGCAGCTATTGGACCGCAGCATCCCGCATCAACGATGCCCCGCTGACAATCAACGGCCGTGTCTGGCCAAAAAACTGGTATCAAGGCTACCGCGGCCTCATGACAATGCGCCAATCCGTCGAACAGTCAGTCAACACCAGCGCCGTCCGGGTCTTTCGCCAGATCGGCTCTGCCGATGCCATCCGGCAGCTGGAAGCCTTTGGCATCACGTCGGTGAAATCCGATGGCGACCCCAACGATCAGAATGCGGCGGCACTGGCATTGGGCGGGATGACCAGCGGCATCTCTCCTGTTGAAATGGCCTCCGCTTATGGCACCTTCCCTAACCGCGGTGTCCACAATGCGGTACGCTGCTACACCCAGGTGAAAAACCGCGACGGCACCATCCTCCTGCAGACAGAAACGGAAGGGAACAAAGTTATGGACGAAAGCGTCGCTTTCATCATGCGTGATATCCTCAGGACAACGGTAACGCGCGGCGTCGCCCGGGAGGCATCCATCCCCGGTGCCGTCGTGGCCGGCAAGACCGGCACCACCTCCGAGAACCGGGATGCATGGTTCTGCGGCTTTGCCGGCACTTACGCCGCCGCCTGCTGGATCGGCAGCGATACGGTGCTGGAACTCAATGAAGGCTCGACAGCGGCCTGCCGCCTGTGGCGTGCCGCCATGGAAAAGCTGGATCTGTCAGGCAGCCTTCCCTCCATGCCTGCCAGTGTCATTCGCACAGGCGGGGAATATTATGTGAAAGGCACTGAACCCATGCACAGCAAAGATCAATTTTCTGAAGAAAAGGCAAAGGAGGAAAGCAGGAAATTATCCTTGAACGACTTGGACCAGATCCTCTCAGGACAGTAGCAGCCAATGCGTGAAATGCATGCGAAGGCACGCCTCCGCATCCTGTCCATGCAGCAGCTGATAAGAACGAAACAAAAAAGCAGCTACACCAAAAGAAAGAAGGCATCTTAGTATGGATAGTATGGAAAAAGAAATGAAGCAAACCATCGGCGGACGGCATCTCATCCTGGCCAGCGCCAGTCCCAGACGCCTCGCCATCATGCACGAAAACGGCTATGCGCCGGAAGTGATCCCCGCCGATATCGAGGAGCAGATTCCTTCCTTCCTTACCCCGGAGGAAGCGGTCATGCATCTGGCTCTCTCCAAAGCACTGGCCGTAAAGAAGAGACTTGCAGCACGTGACACTGAGGAGGCAGCGCCTCTGCCGGCTTCCCTGATTGTCGGTGCCGATACGATCGTTGTCAGCAACCGCAAAATCCTGGGCAAGCCGGAAGACAAGGATGATGCCAGAAAAATGCTGCGCGACCTCTCCGGCATCACCCATCAGGTGCTGACCGGCGTGGCCATGGCTGTCACAGATACAGACAGCACCATCTGCTTTTGTGAAGTCACGCATGTCACTTTCCGTGATCTGCCGAAGCAGGAACTGGAGGCTTACCTGGACACCAATGAGCCCTATGACAAAGCAGGCGGTTACGGAATTCAGGGGACTTTCAGTCAATATGTAGAAAAAACCAGGGGCGATATCAATAACGTGATCGGTTTCCCCTGGCAGAGATTCTTGTTTGAAGCGCAGCGGTTTCCAACGGCATAGGGCGGCAGTCAGCCGCCCAGGCGCTTCTCCATATACCGGTGAGCGCGGATTTCCAGTGTGTCATCCAAAGGCGGCATTTCCCCCAGCACGTCCCGTCCGTACTTTCGCTCCAGCGCTTTTGCGATCAGCAAATCAGCAAACCGTGGATTCTTGGGCAGCATGGGGCCATGACTGTAGGAGCAGAAAACATTCTTGTAGTGCGCACCTTCTGTCCCGTCTTCCCCGTTGTTGCCATTGCCCTTGACAACATGGCCCAAAGGCGCCACCTTCTCTCCGAGATAGGTCATGCCCGAATGATTCTCAAAGCCCACGATGTGATAGGGCGTTCCCTCTTCCTTAAGCGCATCGCAGGTGAACATGTAGTTTCCGATCATTCGTTCCTTTTTCCCAACGGTATACAGATCCAGTGCACCTATGTATTCCAATTCATGACCATCCCAGGTTTTATAGTAATTCCCAAGGATCTGGTAGCCGCCGCAGATGGCCAGCAGGACCTTTTCTTCATCAATCGCACGAAGAATTGCCTCACGCTTGTTCCTGGCGGCATCCTGCAGAAGCACATCCTGCTCAAAGTCCTGCCCGCCTCCAATGAAAAGCAGGTCAAAATCATCCGGATGAAGGACTTCACCCATCCCAAGGCCCCGCACCTCTGCCCGGATCCCGCGCCTTTCAAGACGCTGCCGCAGGCAGATCACATTACCGGTATCACCATACAGATTCAGTACATCCGGATAGAGGTGGCCAATGCGCAGTTCGAATTCACTCATTGTGTTTACTCCCAAAAATTCTTGTACCCAAACTTTTTGCTGACGATGGCCCGCAAATCCATCATGGCGGTGTACGTCGGCATGATGAACACCGGATCCTGCTGGCTTGTAAAGGCATCAATCAACGCATCATAGTCCTTGATCACTGCCATCTTCTCCTCCGGAAAGCCGGCATATTTGAGACGCACTGCCATATCGTCCGCCCGCACCCCGGAAACATAGATTTTTGCCAGGCTGTCCTCAATCCGCCGCAGCATCTCAAAGTCGACATCCCAAATCCAGGAGATATCCGTGCCGTCAGCATAGTTATCATTGAGACAGATGACAAAGACCGAACGCTCGCGGATATTGGCCAAGAAATTGAGAACCTGATTGCATCCCGCAGGGTTCTTGATAAGGATCATTCTGGTCTCTGCCTGCCCCAGCTGGAACTTCTCCATCCTGCCGAATCCGCACTCAAATGTGGAAAGCGAACTGACAGCATGGCCCGGATCAAGCCCCATCGCGTAGGCCATGGTGACCGCGGAAACGCCGTTGTAGATATTGTAGCCCCCCGGCAGTTCGATATCCGCCCGGAAGGTCTTATCTTCCACGGTAATATCAATTTCCGAATGTGTAGCATCACTTGTCAGGACATGGCTGACCGCCACATCCGGATCGGGACGGGCGTACCCGCAGGCTTCACAGTAATATTTGCCCAAATGGCCGAATGTGATGTACTCATAGGTGTACTCGTGTTTGCACTTGATGCAGTAAGGTGCATCACTGGCTTCCTTGACCCGCTCCTTGTAAATAGGTTCGTTGACACCATAGAGAATAATCTTGTTGTCGATATCTTCACGCAGCGAAGCTGTCAGCGAGCAGTCCGCATTGAGACAAACAACAGCATGCGGCGAATTTTTCAGCCCTATGCGGATATTATCCAGTGTATGGGTGATTTCACCGTAGCGATCCAGCTGATCACGGAAGACATTGGTCACAAGAACGTAGCTGGCATCTACATACCGGCTGACCGTTTTAAAGGCCGCCTCATCGCATTCGATCAGGGCATAGTCGCAGGTTTTCCTGCCGCTGGCATGCGCATGCTCGCAGAATTCCGCCACAATACCATTCATCAGGTTGGCGCCCGACTTGTTGGAAAAATAGGAAAGGCCATTGTCGATCAGGATCTGCTCAATCATCCGGGACGTTGTAGTCTTGCCATTGGTCCCCGTGACGATGATGGTGGTCACATCCTCGGCAAGGTGACCCAGGATGTCCGGACACAGCTTCTGCGCCACTTTCCCCGGAAAATCAGTGGCACCGCCTCCCAATCGACGAATCAGACGCCGCACTGCCTTACAGGCAGTCACGGCCATAGAAACTCTCAGTTGCATGCTTTTTCCTCCTCCGGCACCACGTAATCCAGCAGCTGTGAAGGCCGGCTGATGATCGCGATCGCTTTCTCTCCGACCAGGCGATCGCGGCTTCGCATGCCCCAGTCACAAAGGATGCAGTCCAAGCCCGCATTCTTCGCAGTCTGGGCATCCACCTCCGAATCACCTACATAGACGGTTTCTGCCTTTTCTGCACCAAGGAGATGCATGGATTTCAGCACGGCATCCGGTGCCGGCTTTTTCTTTACCGTCTCGGACTCTCCTACAGCCAGCTCGATGAGGCCCTCAAAGTAATGCGCACACAGTTCCTTCACCGCCCGGTCAAATTTGTTGGAGACGATGGCCATGCCGATACCCCGGCGCCGCATCTCCTGCAGCACCTCCGTCATGCCGTCAAAAATTCTGGTTTCCTCTTCATCGTGCGCTGCATAGTAATCCCTAAAGGATGCCAGCGTCTGCATCGTTGTTTCTTCATCGGTGCCTTCGGGGACCGACCGCCTGATCAGATACTCGATCCCGTGCCCCAGATTGTCTGCACAGGTTTTTCTCTCGATCGAAGGCAGGCCATTTTCCTGCATCCCATGATTGACAGCATGCCATAGATCGTCCAGCGTGTCTAAGAGCGTGCCGTCCAGATCAAAGATCATTGTTTTGTATTTTTTGTTCATTTTTTTCATTACACCCGCTGTGATTTAAGCGCTTGCCGGTTTTGCCGCAGCGTTTTCTCTCATGATGTGTTTTCACAGTATTTTCCTGTGTCAGCTTACCACATCATCTCCTACCTTTCAAGGCGGCGATAGAAGGGCCGGTCTTTCATTTCGTGATGAATGCCCCGCCGCTCGGCGATCGTGCGGGCCAAGTAAACAAACGGGGTATCTGCCAGGCTGGTAACAATGAATATCACATACCCGGAAATGATGATGGACAGCAGTGTCTTAGCCGAATAGACACCGGCAAAAGCGCCCAGGTTGTACAGCACCGTGTTGATGATCTGTGAGACCAGCGTGGAGCCGTTGTTGCGAAGCCAGAGGAACTTCCTCCTGTCGCCCGCTCTGCGGGTGCTGAAGTCCCACCAGGCATGGTAAAGCCACACATCAAACATCTGGGAAACCACATAAACAGCGACACTGACAGCCATCAGCCGGGGCGTATTGACAAACAGTGCCTTAAAGTGCGGGAACACCCCGTCGGCAGCTGCCGGATGATAGAGCAGCCAGCTCTGTGAAATCACGATGAAAATACAGGAGGTGGCAATCCCCAGCCATACTGCACGCCGCGCCTCCTGCTTGCCATAGACTTCACTGAGGATATCGGTCACGAGGAATGTACTTGCGAACAGCACATTGCCCAGGGTCATATCCATACCAAAAGCGTGCACAAGGATCATCACTTCAATGTTGGCCGTGATGGTAGCAATCACCGTCCAGGTATACAGACCATGCTCGCGGAACAAAGCGAACATCAGCAGCACCATGGAATAAATCACCACCAAAGACAGCACCAGAAGAATCTCATTTGATATCATTTCGGTATCTCCTTTCCTGCCGGCCTCATACCAAAAAGACCGGCCTTGCGCCGATCCCATCCCAACGAAACTATAACTGCAACTGCGCACACTGATCAGAATAACCTGATCAGTGCGCAGCATCACAGCAAGCTGCTGTTCATTGTAAATCCCGTAGTTTTGTTTATAGACAGGATGGTTTCGAACTGTCTGTATCATTTCAACGCAGGTGATTATATCATAGCAGCGCAGGATCCAGCAAGAGGCCCGGCGGTATTTTCTTCATCCCTGCTGCGCAGAAAAAATTTCCAGGCCGCTGCGCACCCCGCAGGCGAACCTTCCCTGTCTGCTCAGGCATGGCCGCGGCTTTCGGCAGTCAGAATTTCCACGACGCCCCCTGCCACCCGGAATCGGATATTATAGCCGGCAAATTCCATACCATATACACGATCTCCGTCTTCGGCATAGGCAGGTCTTGGATCCAGCGCCAGCACCTGACACAGCGCTTCCCTCTTTTCCTTAGGAAGCTGCAAAAGTGCCGCTTTCGGATCCCGCACACAAAGCGTCGGTGCAGCCGGCTTCTGTGCAAAACCGCCGCTGGCCTGAGGGTGCGCATCCGCATATGGAATATAAGGTTTAATATCGTAGATAGGTGTCCCGTCCACAAGATCTGCACCGCCTACAAGCAGCACATGACCCTGGCCTTCCCTTTTTTCAATGCCCTGCAAAGTGACACAGGAAAGTCCAAGACCATTGGGCCGAAACGGTGAACGGGTAGCAAAAACGCCCATGCGCACATTGCCGCCCAGCCTCGGCGGACGCACTGTGGGAGAAAAGGCTCGATTCTTCACCTTCGAAAATCCCCAGATGAGCCACAAATGCGAAAAATCTTCCAGTCCCCGCAGCGCTTCCTCCGCACGGTAAGCCGGTGCAAACCGAATTTCCGTCAACAGTGCCGGCGCCAGCCCTGCCTGCCTCGGTACACCGAACTTTTCTGCCAAATCCGTCTTGGCATAGGCGATGGGGGTGATCATCCTCTTTTCTCCACTTGCATAAGGTTCTTCCATTTTCTGTTTCTCGCTCATCGTTATCCTTTTCCTGCTCCCGGCACAGGAAGCTGCCCTGCACGTCTTCCCGCTCTGGTGTTCTGATTTTACATGAAATTAACAGGAGTTAACATGTTCCTGCTAGATTGCGTGCCTCTGTTCCCCTACTATTCTATATGGAAAATCAGAGCAGAACAAGGAGGAGCAGAGAATGAAATATGCCGTTATCGACATCGGATCGAATACGATCCGACTTTGCATTTATCAGGCTGCCGGCACGAATTTCCGGCGCCTTTTTTCCGCCAAAGAGACGGCGGGACTGGCAAGCTATATCAAAAAAGGCATCATGCGGGCCGATGGCATCAACAAAGCTGCCGAGGTACTGAGTTATTTTGCCTCGATTCTGACGCAATTCACGCTGAAAGATATCTACGTTTTCGCTACGGCGCCGCTGCGCAACATCAGCAATACCCTGCAGGTCACCTCAGCGCTTTACCAAAAGACCGGCTTTGACATCGATGTGCTCAGCGGCAAACAGGAAGCCCTATACAGCTATTACGGCGCCATGCACGGCATCCAGTCCAGCGATGGCCTTTTGACCGACATCGGCGGCGGCAGCACCGAGCTTGTCTCCTTTCAGGACGGCAGGCCAACGGCTTCTGACAGTTTCTCCATCGGCTCCCTCAACCTGTACAACCGGCTGGTTTCAGACATCCTTCCTACGGATGATGAAATCGCGGCAATCGATGCTTACATCGAAAAGACGCTGAAAGAAAGACTGCAGAGCGATGCTTTCAGAGGCAAACTGCCGGCCGTCCCGCTTTTGATAGGTGTTGGCGGCACCATCCGCGGCCTCGAAAAGATTATTGCAAGAAGCAAGGGGCTCAGCGCCGGCGGCCTCAATATCACACGCACAGAGATCGACCATCTGGTCGACTGTGCCTCCAAACGGCGAAAGGACTTTCGGGACAGCGTTCTCAAATCCTGCCCGGAACGGATCCATACCCTGCTTCCCGGCACCCTGATCGTGCGGCAGCTGATGAAGCAGTCCGGCGCTGACCTTCTTCGGGTCAGCCGCCATGGTGTACGGGAAGGTTATTTGAAGTATTGCCTACGTCAAGGAAAAGGAGGCGCAACAGCATGAATATTCTGCGTTGGTTAGGCATTGGCACCAGTAAAGTCGAAGAGGTAGGAAAAACACTTCCGGCACCTCAGTTCATGCATGGGGAGGAGGAAGACAAAAGCGATGCTCCTTCGGCATGCTTTGCCAACCGGGAACTTTCCTGGCTGAAGTTCAACACGCGCGTCCTGGAAGAAGCCGAGGATCCTGGCAACCCGTTCTGTGAACGCCTCTCGTTCGCCTCGATCTTTCAAAGCAATCTGGACGAATTCTTCATGGTTCGCGTAGGTTCTCTCTACGACCAGATGCTGCTTTCACCATCGATTCGCGAAAACAAGACCCACATGACCTGCGAAGAACAGATCAAAGTCATCTGCAAACGCTGTGAAACACTGGCGCAGCGCAAGGACAAACTGATGAAAGAATTATCCGAGGAACTGCCTTCGCACGGTATCCGCATCTGTCATTACAAGGATCTGGACGAGGATGAAAAAAGATTCCTTGCCGCTTACTTTACCAATGATGTCCTGCCGCTCCTCACACCGCAGATCATCGGCAAAAAACAGCCCTTCCCGTTCCTTCGAAGCAAACACATCTATGCAGTGCTGCTTCTGCAGCGAAAGAGCAGTCTCAAGCTGGGCATCATTGAATGTACGTCCGACATTCTGCCCCGCATGGTGGCCATGCCCGGTTCACACGGCCGCTTTATGCTGATGGAGGAGATCATCCTGCATTTTGTGCCGAAGATCTATGATAAATGGAAAGTCAAGAGCAGGACGCTTCTTAGAATGATCCGCAACGCCGACATCGACCCTGATGAAGATCTCTACGATGAAAGTCAGGGAGATTTTCGTGCTATCATGGAGCAGCTGGTCAAAAACAGAAAGAAGCTTTCTCCTATCCGTCTCACCTGCTCTGCACAGGCAGATGAGGCTATCCTCACCTATATGAAGAAATACCTGGGGCTGAAGAGAATGCAGATATTCCGTTCCCTCTCGCCGCTGGATCTTTCCTACCTCGGCACCATCCGCGATCTTCTGCGGGACAAAAAGGATCTTTTTTATCCGCCTTATACACCGAAGATCCCCGCCGACTTCGATCAGACAGCATCCATCCTTTCACAGATCAGGGAAAAGGACCGCTTCCTCTTCTATCCCTATGACAGCATGCGGCCTTTTCTGTCCATGCTCAATGAGGCTGCCATTGATCCGGATGTGGTATCGCTCAAGATCACGCTCTATCGTGTCACCAAGAACAGTCTGGTCCTCGAGCCTCTGATTCGTGCCTCTGAAAGCGGCAAAGATGTAACGGTGCTGGTTGAACTGCGCGCCCGTTTTGACGAGGAGAACGATATCGAATGGTCGCGCAGGCTCGAGGAAGCCGGCTGCCGCGTGCTTTACGGTCTGGATCATCTCAAAGTGCACTCTAAGCTCTGCCTGATCACCAAGCACAACAAGGATGGCATCTTCTACTATACCCAGGTGGGTACCGGCAACTACAACGAAAAAACGGCCACCCTCTATACCGACTTTGCATTGATGACGGCCGATCAGGAAATCGGCCGGGAAGCAAGTGAGGTCTTCCAGAAACTCTGTCTTGGTCAGACCGTGAAAGATATGCACCATCTGATGGTGGCACCGCACTGCATGCGCACTTACATTCTCGATAAACTCGATCATCAGATTGTGCTTGCCAAAGAAGGCAGACCCGCTTACTTTGGCGGCAAGATGAACTCCCTCACCGATAAAAAAATCATCAACCGCCTCATTCAAGCCTCCCGGGCAGGCGTGAAGATCGAGCTGCTGGTACGCGGTGCCTGCTGCCTTGTCAGCGGTATCCAGGGCTGGACCGATAACATCACCATCAGCAGTATTGTAGGCCGCTATCTGGAGCACTCCCGCATATATATCTTTGGTGCGGATGAGGCCGAGCAGGAAATCTATATCAGCTCTGCTGATCTGATGACCCGTAATATGGTGCGGCGGGTGGAAGTCGGCATTCCCCTGTATGATGAAGACATTCGCAAGAGGGTTCAGGGGATCTTTCGTACGCTGCTCTCCGACAATGTCAAGCGGCGCATCCAAAAGAGCGACGGCACCTATGTGTACGTTCCGCACGAACACCCTGCTATCAATGCCCAGGAGATCTTCCAGCGTCACTAAGTGCTCTGACCGCTGTACCAGTATAAGGTCCGGCCGGCATGATGGCATGATTCAATTTCCTGTATCAGAAAATCTCGCATATCAAAAAGCAGACCGGGTCATTTCGATCCGGTCTGCCTGCTTTTACATGCCGCGTTATCCTGCGGCTGCTATGGCTGCCTATTTGCCGCGCACCCGCTCAATCATCATGCGATCGCCGTGATTCTTTTCTGTAATGTCCAGATTCCACTCATTGAGATCGGTATGCAGCAGTCTGTGCGAGACCTTGCTGAGCGGCTTACCCAGGAACTCCTTGTAGGAAAGCTGAACTGCACTGTTCTCGTGGCTGAAGCGAATGGGTGCCTCCTTGTCGAGGCCGTAGAGAATAGCGCCGCGCTCGCCGGCAAGCTCCTGCCCTTCATGAATCGGCTGCCCGCCGCCGCCGGAGCAGCCGCCGGGACATGCCATGATCTCAACGAAATCGTACGTCACCTCACCGCTCTGCAGAGCTTCGATCAGGTTCCTGGTATTGGTCAGGCCGCTGGCTACGGCTACCCGCACCTTGGTACCCTTGATATCGAATGAAGCTTCTTTCCAGCCTTTCAAGCCTCTGACCTCACAGAAGGCATCGGGATCCGGATTCTCTCCGGTGATCAGGAAATAGGCACTCCGAAGAGCCGCCTCCATGACACCGCCGGTAGCGCCGAAGATGACGCCGGCGCCTGAACCTTCACCGAAAATCTCATCGAACTCTTCATTTTTGAGCGTGTCCGGATTGATGTGGTAAGCGCGCATCATGCGGCTCACCTCTCTGGTGGTCAGCACGCAGTCCACATCGCTGCCATGGCCGGAATCATTGACTTCTGCCACGCCGCGTTCGTATTTCTTGGCAGTACAGGGCATGATGGAAACCGAATATACCTTGTCCGGATCCACACCCAGCTTCTGCGCCACATAGGTCTTGATCATGGCGCCGAACATCTGCTGCGGGCTCTTCGCCGTCGAAAGATTGCTGACCATATCCGGATACTCCAGCTTGGCAAAGCGGACCCATCCGGGACAGCAGCTGGTAAACATCGGCCAGGAATAATCCTCCTTGTGCGTAAAGCGCTCCACAAACTCGGAGCCTTCTTCCATAATGGTCAAGTCTGCCGAATAGTCTGTATCGAAAATATAGTCGAATCCCAGCTTGCGCAGCGCATTGACCATCCTGCCAAGCGTTGCCTTCTCTTTGGGAATGCCAAGCACTTCTCCCCATGCGGTACGCACAGCCGGCGCCACCTGAACAATGGTGATCTTTTCGGGATCATCCAGTGCCTGATAGACTTCCTCCACGTCCTCTCTTTCACGCAGTGCGCCTACCGGACAATGGGTGATGCATTGTCCGCAGAGCGAACAGTTTGCGTCCATCAGCTTTTCGCCATCGGTGACACCGACAGTCTGATAAGGACCTGAACCATTGAGATCCCATACATGCATACCCTGGATCTTGTCGCACACCTGGATGCACCGCATGCACTTAATGCACTTGCCGGCATCACGGATCAGCGGCAGCGTGGGATCCCAGACTGCCGGCTCAGGCTCCCTGCGATAGGGGAACTGTATGATGCCCAGGTCATTGGCAAGCTGCTGCAGATTGCAGTTGCCGGAACGCACACACATAGCACAGAAGCAGTCATGCTGAGAGAGAATCAGCTTTACGTTGTATTCTCTGGCACGCCGCACCCGGCTGCTGTTGGTCAGGATGTCCATCCCCTCCTCCACCGAAGTGTTGCAGGAAGACATCAGACGACTCGTCCCGACGTTCTCCACGACACAGACTCTGCAGGCACCGATTTCGTTAATATCCTTTAAATAGCAGAGATGTGGAATATTGATGCCGATGCCCGCTGCAGCTTCCATAATCGAGGTGCCTTCCGGCACGCTGACACTCTGCCCGTCAATTTTCAGATTTACCATGATTGTTCACGACCTCCTTTGAAACAGCCCATCCCAAAGTGATCACACCGCAGACATCTGGATGATTCCTGGAGAGCCTCTTCTTTCGTCATTCCCATTTCCAGTTCAAGGAAATCTCTGTGTTTTTCCGATGTGGGCCGCTCGCGCAGCTGCACTCTGCCCATGGGCGGACGGTCTGTCGGCTTCGCCTCGGGGATGTCCACATCCACGGCAATCTCATGGTGATAGCCAAGATATTCGTCAATATTGGCGGCTGCGATTTTGCCCGCTGCGATGGACATAATGGCCGTCTTAGGACCGGTCACACAGTCTCCGCCGGCATAAACGCCTTCCAGCTCACTGACGATACAGCTGGCATCCGCACTGACTGCGCCCCGCTTGGTGGTGATACCCAGCTCTGCAAAGGGGCCGGTTTCAATCTTTTGTCCAATGGCGCCGACAACGAGATCACAGGGGAAGAGTTCTTCTTCTGTTTCCGCATTCCTAGGACGGGGACGTCCGGCCGCATCGTATTCTCCAACGATCTGCGGTTTGACATAGATACCGGTAACATGATCATTTTCGTCGGTGGCAATCCGTGAAGGCGCCTTCAAGGTAACGACCTCGCATCCATCTGCGATAGCACCCTCGATTTCATCATTGTGCGCAGTCATATCCTCCCGCCGCCGGCGATAGAGGATGCTGACGCCTTTCGCACCCAGCCTGCACGCTGTCCGAGCCACATCCATGGCTACATTGCCGCCGCCCACGACGCAGACTGTTTTGCCGCTGAGATCCGGCATTTCGCCATCACCGACAGCCCTAAGCATTTCCACAGCAGAGAGCACGCCCTGTGCGTCCTCGCCCTCGATGCGCAGTTTGGAGAATGCATGGGCGCCGACCGCAATGTAAATGGCATCAAACGCATTCCGCATTCTGCGGATATCACTGACCGAACGGATATCCGAATGATCCACCTTGGCACCCAGCGCCAGTACAGCATCAATATCTTCCTGCAGACGTTCTCTGGGCAGACGGTAGCTGGGAATACCATACCGAAGCATTCCGCCCAGATACTTTCTCTTTTCGAAGATGGTTGTCTGATGCCCCATCAGCTGCAGATAGTACGCTGCCGTAAGGCCGGAGGGACCGCCGCCGATAATGGCAATCTTCTTGCCCGTGGAAGCCGCCTTCGCCGGAGGATCAACCTTGCCGCAGTGATCCACTGCATACCGCTTGAGACCGCGAATATTGATAGGTGAATCCACCATGGAGCGCCGGCATGTCTCTTCGCAGGGGTGTTCACAGACCATAGCGCAGGCCGTGGGGAAGGGATTGTCTTTCTTGATCAGACGAACGGCATCATTGTATCGTCCGGCCTGCACCAGCGCCACATAACCGGGGATATCCACCCTGGCCGGGCAGCTGCCGACACACGGAATGGACTCCTGATAATCGCGGATGTTCTTGGCACAGACACCCTTTTCTATATGCGATACATAATCCTCATGGAAACCATCCAGCGTATGGAGCACCATTCTGGCCGCCTCGTAGCCGATAGCGCAGTCGGCGCTGTCGTAAATGGACTGTGCCGTATTTTCAAGTACATGAAGCGTATAGGGCGTTACATCCTTGCCGCCGTCCAGAATATCATCGATGATCTCCTCCATCTTTCCGAGACCTACCCTGCACGGCACGCACTTCCCGCAGCTCTGCCCATGACATAGACGTAGGAAAGCCCCCGCCATGTCCACGGGACATAGACCGGGATGACTGGCAGCGACTCTGCGTTCCAGGCTCTCGTACAACTCGCCTACGACCTTCTGAGCTTTTCCCTGCATCTTCAAGTC
>OMZN01000105.1 GCA_900315555.1 uncultured Eubacteriales bacterium | reverse complement strand
GGTGTGCTGTTTCTGGATGAGATCGCACAATTTGACAGATCGATCATCAATGCCATGCGGGTGCCGCTGGAGGAACGGCGGGTCTCCATCGCCAGACGGCAGGGAAGCGCTGTCTTTCCTGGCAATGTGATTTTCGTCGCGGCCAGCAATCCCTGTCCATGCGGATGGCTGGGCGACAGCAGGAAGGCATGTGTGTGCACCGGCCATCAGATCCGCTCCTATCAGGAGAAGCTGTCAGGGCCTGTGATGGATCGGATTGATATGCATATCAAACTGGAACGGGTAGATCCGGAGAACGGAAGTCGTGCTCTTAGTTCATCCGAAATGAGAAAGCAGGTAACACGTGCCAGAGATCGGCAGAGAAAGAGATACGCCGCAGAGCGCTATGCCCTTAACAGCGATCTTCCGGCCGATGCCATGGAACAGTATTTATCTCTTTCAAAAGAAGCAGAAGCCCTGATGAAGGAAGCATACCAGAAGATGCCGCTCACCATGCGCACCTACCATCGTACCGTGCGGGTGGCCAGAACCATTGCTGATCTGGAAGAGGAGGATATGGTGCAGGCACATCACGTTGCGGAGGCGCTTCGCTATCGCCGATGAAAGAGAAAAGCAGGGGGGACAAGGATATGGAATGCAAAAGAGTATTTCGGCAGGACGCTTGCGAAGAGCAGATGGTGCTGCGTGGGGACAAGCAGTATCCGTCTTCGCTTGAGGACCTTCCAAGGCCGCCGAAGCAGCTGTATTTTCAGGGGAAAGCATCGCTTCTTAAGAGTCGGTGTGTAGGTATCGTGGGTTCACGCAAGACCACGGAATACGGACGATGGGCTGCCGGCAGGATCGCGGCAAAGCTGGCCGGAAACGGGATCACCATTATCAGCGGACTGGCTGTTGGCATTGATGCGGCAGCTCACCGGGGCGCACTGGAGGCAGAAGGCGCCACCATCGCCGTGCTGGGATGCGGGCTGGGACATGAATACCCGCAGAAAAACAGGATGCTGCGGCAGGAAATTGCCGGGCGCGGACTGGTCATTACGGAATATGACCGGGAAATGGCGCCGACGAAATACACGTTTCCCTATCGCAATCGCATTATCGCAGCCATGGCTGAATGCATCATCCTCGTGGAAGCAGGTCTTCATTCGGGAGCGCTGCAGACAGCCGATGCAGCGCTGTCCATGAATAAGCCTGTCTATGTCGTGCCGGGCAATATCAACAGCGCCTGCAGCTTCGGCAGCAATCTTCTGATTCGTGAGGGTGCCCAGCCGCTGATGACGGTGGATGATATTCTGGATTATCTGAATCTGCCGCGCAGGTTGTCAAGACAGTCCGTGAAGCTTCTGGGCGAGGAGGAAAGAAAAGTTTTCAATCACTTGCAAAACGGACAGGAAAAAAGCGTGGATGAACTGGTTCGGGAGCTTTCCATGGGCGCCGGCAGAATCAATGGCATCATCACGGTGCTGGAAATGAAAGGACTGGTTTATACGGCCATGGGCAAAGTGTTCATCACAGAACAGCAGGAGATGCCACGATGAAAGCGTACTATCAGAGCAAAAAAAGCACTTATCGTCTGCCGCCGCCCATCTATCAGAAGATGGTAAAAACGGTGGAGGCATATGACTTTTACAAGCAGCTTCCGCCAGGCAGCGTACCTGAAGCAGGAAGAGTCTTGCAGGCGGTGGATCATGCACTCGCAGTCTGGGTGCAGGAGGAATATCGGCAGGCCGTGTTTCTTCACGTGGCACAGCGGGAGCCATATTTTCGGTTGGAAAAAGACTATGGGATTTCGGTCAGCACCCTCAAGCGATGGACGCAGAAATTTGTGTACGGGGTAGCCAGGGAACTGGGCGAAGATTATGCGGGGCTGGTGGAAGGATGAGCGCCGCACCACGAGTGTTCCTGCATTAAGGCGATACCCTCTGCATATGGGTATCGCCCTGCCTCAGTCAGACAGAGCGAACTTTCGAATTGCCTCGGCTACGCCGTCCTTATCGTGCGGTGCTGCTACGAAATCTGCCTGTGCTTTGACTTCCTCCCTGGCATTGCCCATGGCCACGCCGATGCCTGCGTAGCGCAGCATGGCACCGTCGTTGGGACTGTCGCCGCAGGCCATGATCTCATCGGGGCGGATGTTTAATCGTTCGGAGAGGACTTCTAAACCCTTTGCCTTGCTGGTGGTGGCGCCGCCGATCTCCCAGTTGTTGTCAAGCGAGGAGGTCAGTGTCACATCGGAAAGCGACGCAAGCTCCTCCCACATGGCCTGCATCGTCTCCTTATCCTCGAAAAACATATTGATGTTTTCCACCTTATCAGCATGCTGGTGCATGAAGTCCAGCATATTTTCCATAGGTCGTCTGGTTGTCAGCATGTATTCTCTGTTGCGCAGGGACTTGCCGCCGGCCGCGATGGTATCGTAAACGGATTTCTCCACATAGGGAACCCCTTTGATAAAGGTTTCAATCAGCATGGGGCGCCAGAGATTGCGGCGCAGCAGCTGCTCAGAAGCAAGCAGTGCCGTTTCCCCGATGCAGTTTTCGTAGAGTACCCGTTTCTCCTGAAGGTCGATGAGCTGCGCTCCGTTGCTGGTGATGGCATAGCGGATTCCGTGCACCTGCAGCACATCCTCGGGCAGGGCGTAGAAGCTGCGTCCGGTGGAGATTACAACATGGATGCCGCGTTTTGCAGCTTCTTCCATGGCTTCTTTGTTGCCAGCAGAAAGTCTGCTCTCTGCATTCAGTGTGGTTCTGTCAAGATCCAGCGCAATCAGTCGTATACTCATGCTTGGTGTCCCCTTTCTATTCCTTGCTGCCCCTTATTGTAGGTGATTCCTGTTCTTTCTGCAACCATCGCCCCGCAGCCGTCGCTGAAGCACAGTTTCTGTATCTGACCTGCGGGTCAAATCAGAGATTTGGGCAGGCCATGACCTTCGCTGGAGACTGCGCGTGAGAGACAAAAATTTGCAATGTTGGTAAAAACCATTATAATAATCAACAATACTGAATTTTGAACGAAAAATCGCTGCGTACGAAAGTGTTGTGAGTTCTGTATCCGGCCAGCGCATCACATCGAATGCGAACAAGCCGCATGATACAGGCAGATCGCAGACAGTATAATTTCAAAAGGAGAGCATGGAATAAAGTATGGCAACAGCAAAAAAATCTGCGCCCAGGAAGAGAAAACTGGTGATTGTGGAATCACCGTCCAAGGCCAAGACCATCGGGAAATTCTTGGGCAGCAGCTATAAGGTGATCGCCTCGGTAGGCCATGTCCGGGATCTTCCCAAAAGCAAGATGGGAATCGATATCGAAAACGACTTTACACCGCAGTATATTAATATTCGCGGCAAGGGCGACATCATCAAGGAACTGAAACGAGAAGCCAAGAAGGCCAGCCGTGTCTATCTGGCGACAGACCCGGATCGAGAAGGAGAAGCCATTTCGTGGCACATTGCCTATCTCCTGGGGATCGACAGCAGTACCCCCTGCAGGATTGAATTTCACGAAATCACGAAGAATGCGGTGAAGGAAGCCATTAAGAACCCAAGGCCCATCGATCTGGATCTGGTGGATGCACAGCAGGCACGGCGTGTTCTGGACAGACTGGTGGGCTATAATATCTCGCCGCTGCTTTGGCGGAAGATCCGACGGGGCCTTTCGGCCGGCCGGGTGCAGAGTGCGGCACTGAAGATGATCTGCGACCGGGAAAAGGAAATCAGGGATTTTAAGCCTGAGGAAAGCTGGGATATTCTGGCCGCTTTCAAAAAAGAAAAAGAGTTTTCGGCCAAACTGGTTTCTTATAAAGGAAAGAAGGTTGTTCCTGCCAATAAGGAGGAGGCCGATGCCGTTTTGGCAAAGGTGGAAAAAGACGCCTTCCGTATCGTCCATGTGGAGGAAAAGGACAGGAAAAGAAAGCCTTATGCGCCCTTCACTACCAGCACCCTGCAGCAGGATGCTTCCAACAGACTGAACTTTAACACTCGAAAAACAATGCGTATCGCCCAGCAGCTCTATGAGGGTGTCGATCTGGGCGGCAGCCGGGGCAGCGTCGGTCTTGTGACCTATATCCGAACCGATTCTGTCAGGATCTCCTCCGAAGCCAAAGAGGCAGCGGAGCGTTTTATCGCAGAAAATTATGGGAAAGAATATTGCGGGAAGAACTTCTTTTCCAAAAAGAAGGATGCGCAGGATGCTCATGAGGCTATCCGGCCCAGCATGGTGGATTTGGTGCCGGCAGACATCAAAGAGGCGCTTTCTTCTGATCAGTTCAAGCTCTATCAGCTGATCTGGACCAGATTTATGGCCAGCCAGATGAAGGAAGCGGTCTATACCATGGTGTCGGCGGAGATCGAGAATGGAGACTATCTTTTCCGTGCCAGCGGGTCCAAGCTTAAATTTGATGGTTTCCGCAAGGTTTATGCACCGGACAAGAATGAAGACCATCTGCTGCCGCCTCTTGCCGAGCAGGAGGCGCTGAAGGCGGAAAAAGTATGGGGCGAGCAGAAGTTCACCTCGCCGCCGCCCAGGTTCACGGAAGCTTCGCTGATCAAATATCTGGAAGAAAAGGAAATCGGCCGTCCCAGTACGTATGCGCCGATTGCATCGACCCTGCTCGACCGCAAGTACATCCAGCGGGAGAAGAGGACACTGCTGCCGACGGATCTCGGATTCCTGGTGACGGGAATTATAGAACAATACTTCAAGGAGGTGGCTGACGCCGGCTTCACAGCGCAGATGGAACGCTCGCTTGACGAGGTGGCCGAACACGGGACGGACTGGAAAGAAATTATACGGAACTTCTACAGCGGCTTTGAGAAGGAACTTCAAGTGGCTGATGAAGAGATCAAGCGGGTGGAGTTTGAGGATGAACCCACCGATGAGGTCTGTGAACTATGCGGTCGCCCTATGGTGATCAAGCAGGGACGCTATGGCAGATTCATGGCCTGCAGCGGGTATCCGGAATGCAAGAACACCAAACCCATCGTCAAAACAATCGGTGTCAAATGTCCGGACTGCGGGCGTGACATCGTTGAAAAACGCAGCCGGCGGGGAAGAGTTTTTTACGGATGCAGCGGTTACCCGGAATGCAAGCGGGCTTACTGGAATAAACCCGTCAACAAAACGTGTCCAAAGTGCGGCAGCCTGCTGGTGGAGAAAAAGACCAAGACGGGAGATCTTGCCTGCTCCAACAGTGAATGCGGCTACACGGAGAAGAAAGATAGGGAGGAATCAACATGATAAAGCTACATGCCACGACCATTGTCGCTGTCAGGAGAGGACCAGATGATGTCTGTATCGCCGGCGACGGGCAGGTGACCATGGGAGAAACCGCCATCATGAAAGCAGGCGCCAAGAAGGTGCAGAAGATCTTTCACAATCGCGTCCTGGTGGGATTTGCCGGTTCCGTGGCGGATGCCTTTTCTCTGCGGGAAAAGTTTGAAAAAAAGCTGGAGGAACACGGTGGCAATCTCAAGCGCGCCGCGGTGGCGCTGGCCCAGCTGTGGCGGGGTGATCAGGCTATGCGCAGCCTGGAAGCTCTGATGATCGTTGCCGACAAGGAGGAAACACTGCTGATCTCAGGCAACGGTGAAGTCATCGAGCCGGACTACGATTTCATTGCGATCGGATCGGGCGGTAATTACGCATATTCCGCTGCCAATGCTCTCTATAACCATACGGATCTTTCGGCAGAGGAGATATGCAGAGAGTCCTTAAAGATCGCTTCTTCCATTTGTGTTTATACCAACGAGCATATCACGGTGGAGAAACTGTAAGGAGGAGAACATGGCAAATAAACTGCACAGCATGACGCCTAAAGAAATTGTAGAGGCGCTGGACAAATATATCATTGGACAGGACAAGGCCAAGAAGTCCGTGGCGGTGGCACTGCGCAACCGTTATCGCCGCAGCCAGCTTTCGGAAAAGATGCGGGAGGAGATCACCCCCAAGAATATCCTGATGATGGGGCCCACCGGTGTGGGAAAGACGGAGATTGCACGGCGTCTTGCCAAGCTGATGGATGCCCCCTTTGTCAAGGTGGAAGCCACGAAGTTCACCGAGGTCGGCTATGTCGGCCGGGATGTCGACTCCATGGTGCGCGATCTGGTGGAAGCCTCTATCCGCATCACCAAGCAGAGCAGTCTGGAAGAAAAGTACAGTGTGGCAGATGAGATCGCTGAGGAAAAAATTGTAGAGGCTATTGTACCCGGTGCCGGTGGCGCTAAAATGGCAAGCGAGGAAAAGCCCAGCAGTCCTTTCGACTTCATCATGAACAATGCCGGCTACAAGACACAAAAGCAACAGTATGAGGAGAGCCAGCAGGCGCAGACGCCCAAGGAGGAATCCAGAGATGTTCAATTGGCCAGGGAACAGGTGCGTCAGCAGCTGAAAGAAGGCAAGCTGGAAGAACAGTACATCGAAATCCAGATCACGGAGCAGCCCAAGAGCAATGAACTGGACATGAGTGAACAGGGCATGAGCATTGCGATCGGTAATATCTTCGGCGACATGATGCCCAAGAAGACCAAGACGAAAAAAGTCAAGGTCAAGGATGCCAGAAAGATTCTGCGGGAACAGGAGGCTGCCAACTTGATCGATATGGATCAGGTGACTGATGATGCACTGGAAAACGCCGAGCAAAACGGCATCATCTTCATTGATGAGATTGATAAAATCGCTGCTGGAGGCAGCTACCGCAGCGGTGCAGACGTTTCCCGCGAAGGTGTGCAGAGAGATATTCTTCCCATCGTGGAAGGCAGCGTTGTCAATACGAAGTACGGCCCGGTGAAGACGGATCATATCCTGTTCATCGGTGCAGGTGCTTTTCACACGGCTAAGCCGACGGATCTGATTCCGGAGCTGCAGGGACGTTTTCCTGTGCGGGTGGAATTGGAGAACCTCTCGGAAGATGATTTCCTCAAGATCCTGACGCAGCCTGAGAATGCCCTGATCAAGCAGCATAAGGCACTGCTTGAAACAGAAGGGGTGGCCATCGAATTTACCGAGGAAGCCATTAAGGAAATCGCTCATCTGGCCTTTATCATGAATGAGCAGACGGAGAACATCGGTGCCAGGAGGCTGCATACCATCATGGAAAAACTCCTGGAAGACATCTCCTTTGAAATTCCGGACTCCGATGAGGAGAAAATCACGATCGACATGGACTACGTGCGCGGCAAATTCCGGGAGAATCTGGAATCGGAAGATCTGGGCATGTTCATTCTCTAAATGGCGAAACGCGGACAGTAAAAATGCTGACAGCCGGCATGGCGCGGACTCTTTTGAACCCGTTGCAGCGAATTTAGATAAAGAATAAACGACTAACTTGCGCTTCTCGTTTAGGAAGCGCAAGTTACTGTTTTGTCACTTTAATATAAATATTCCGACAATTTAGAGTATTTTCCTTGAATATTAGTTTGCGCTAGTGTACAATACAAGTGCAATTGATTTGGGAAAGAGCTTATTTTCAGAAATAAGGAGAAGAAATGGGAGAAGCAATACTTGAAAAGGTTCGGAAGTTGAATTGGGTTCTTCAGGAAGCGCCAAAGGGTGACTTCTCTTTTAATGACCTTTGTGAAATCCTCAGCGACCTTACTAACTCGAATGTATATTTGGCCAATGTTCGCGGCAAGGTTCTCGGTGTTCACTACAAGATTGAAAGTGACAACAATTTGGTTTCGGACAGCGAGGACGGTGCGGCATATTTTAATCCGCAGGAAATCAAGGCCTTTTTGGAAATAAATGAAACCGAGGCAAATTTGCAGAATGAGGATGTGAAAAGGATCTTTGTAGACGGAGGCACTACCAGTTCCAAATACCACACCATTATTCCTGTCGTAGGAGGCGGTAAGCGATGGGGTACTCTGATTCTTGCGCGCTATGAGCCTGCGTTCAGCGAGGAAGATGTTGCGCTGAGCGAGATTGGTGCCACTGTCATAGGACAGGAGATTCAGCGTGTTAAGAACATAGAGGAAGAAGAAGACAACCGCAAAAGGCAGATCGTCAAGATGGCCATCAGCACGCTTTCATATTCTGAGAGCGAGGCAGTGCAGCGGATTTTTGAGGAGCTGGACGGGGATGAAGGCATTCTCGTCGCCAGCAAGGTGGCTGACCGTTCCCGCATTACGCGTTCGGTGATTGTGAATGCTCTGCGCAAGCTTGAATCTGCCGGGGTCATTGAATCCACCTCGCTGGGCATGAAGGGAACCCACATCCGTGTTCTCAACGACAAGTTCTACGAGGAACTGGAGAAAATGGACAAATAGAATGAAAAAGTGCATCATGCGCAGCGGAAGTGTGCGTTGAGGCGTTTGAATGTCAGCGCTGATTGGTGATCAGCGCTGCTTTGCTGTCCCATCAATGCTTCTTCCTCGCATTGATGCATCAGATCAGAATCGGGAATGTATTATGTATTGCTTCATGGAACT
>OMZN01000061.1 GCA_900315555.1 uncultured Eubacteriales bacterium | reverse complement strand
TTTGGAGCAGGCAGTTCTGAATACATCGCCTCCAGCAGTTCTCGCAGGAACTCTCTGTTCTCCGCATCGTCCACGAGGAGCATTTCTTTCGCGCCTTTATACGGAAGTTCCGACTCTGCATCCGGCATCATGTCCACTGCTGCCTTCACTGGCTTCACCAGAAAACGGTCATCATATATGCCGCCGACCACCTTACCGCGATAATAAATGATGTATTCTCCCATCATGGCGCGATAGGATATGTCGTCCAGCCCTGATAGCTGACCCAGTATATAATCCAAATATTCTTTACTCGATGCCATAGCTTCACCTCGTTTTAGACATCAAACACACGCTCTCCACATGCCGGGTAAAGCTGAAATTATCGTAGGGCCGCAGCGAAACAACCCGGTAGCCGTAGTACTGAAAATAGTAAAGATCGCGGGCCAGACTTTTGGGACCGCAGGAAATGTAGATGATCTGATCCACACCATAGCTGATGATCTTGTCCAGTGCCTTTTCGGAGATGCCGGCACGCGGCGGATCCACGACAATGGTGTCCGGCTTTTCCCCGAGCCCGGAGAGTACCTCAAAAACATCCCCGGCAATAAAATGACAATTTGAAAGTCCGTTGGCTTTCGCATTCTCCCTGGCAGCGGCCACCGCTTCCTCAACAATCTCGACACCGGTCACGTGCGCAGCCTTCAGCGCCAGTGCCTGCGTGATGGTGCCGGTACCGCAGAACAGGTCAAAGACGTTCTTGCCGCTGTAGTCATCCAGCAGCGCAAGGGCATCCCTGTAGAGCCTCTCCACCGCCGCCACATTGGTCTGAAAGAAGGAGAAAGCACTGACTTTGAAGTTCAATCCCAGAATCCGCTCCATGTAATAGTCGCGTCCGCGCAGAACCCGCAGTGCATCGCATTGGACTGCGTCTGCGAAACCGTCATTGATCGTTCTCAGGATCCCTACGACCTTATGATCAAGTGAGAGCAATTCGATACAGGCACAGAAAGCCTCTTCATCAAAGCCCGCTTCCGAGGTGGTGACAATATTTACGAGCAGTTCATCTGTATGCAAGCCTGACCGAATGACCAGGTTGCGCAGGAGTCCCTTGTGCTTTCTCTTATGATAATGCGAATAGCCCTTCTCCGTGCAGAAGTCCAGAACGCCGCGAAGAATTCGGTTGAAGTCTTCATGCACCAGCTGGCAGGCATCCACGGTGACAATCGACATGTAATTGCGCAGCTTGTGCATGCCCAGGCTCAACGGTCCGTCCTTGACGAGATCACCGAAGGTGTACTCCATCTTGTTTCGATAATGATACGGTGCCGGACTGGGACAGATTGGAAGGAAATCTTCCACCTCCACCTTGCGCTCCGCCATCAGCGTGCGCACCTCCTGCGTCTTCTTTTGCAGCTGTTCCTCATAAGGGATGCCCTGATAGGCACATCCCCCGCACAGCAGGTGATGCTTACAGATATCCATAGCGGCGATAGAATTCCTCCTTGTGCTGCTGAAAGCGCCCCTCTTCGATGGCGCGGCGGATCCCTTCCATGGTCTTGACCAGGAAGTGAAGATTGTGCTCAGAAAGAAGCATGGCGCTCAAAAGCTCGCCTGACTTATACAGATGACGCAGATAGGCACGGCTGTAATTGCGGCAGACATAGCAGCTGCAGTCCGGATCCAGCGGTCCGAAATCCCGTTCGAATTTTTTATTCTTGATGTTAATCCGGCCATGGCTGGTCATAGCCATGCCATGACGGGCGATGCGCGTGGGCTCCACGCAGTCGAACATATCAAGTCCGCGCTCAACACCTTCAAAGAGATAGTCGGGTGTCCCCACCCCCATCAGATACCGGGGACGATCCTCCGGCAGACGCTCGACACAGTCATCGAGAATCTCACACATCAACGCCCTGGGCTCTCCCACCGAAAGACCGCCGATGGCGTAGCCGGGCAGATCCAATGCTGTGATCGCCTCAGCGCTTTTGCGCCGCAGATCCTTATACATGCCGCCCTGCATAATACCGAAGAGCGACTGGCGCTCCGTATCCTGGTGTGCTTCCTTGCAGCGCACAAGCCAGCGTGTGGTGCGCTCCATGGAAGGCGCTACGTACTCTCGCGACGCCGGATAAGGAGCACATTCATCGAAGGCCATGATGATATCCGAGCCCAGATCATTCTGCACAGCAATGGATTTTTCCGGACTCAGCATATGCCTGGAGCCGTCAATATGCGAAGCAAATCGGACACCTTCCTCGGTGATGTCACGCAGACCTGCCAGCGAAAAGACCTGAAACCCGCCGCTGTCTGTGAGAATCGGTCCGTCCCAGTGCATGAAGTGATGCAGGCCGCCGGCCTCACGGACGATATCCGAACCGGGACGCAGATATAGATGATATGTATTCGAAAGCAGAATTTCGGCGCCCAGATCTTTCAGGGTCTCCGGTTTGATGCCCTTGACGGTGGCCGCCGTTCCCACCGGCATGAACACCGGTGTCTGAATCTTGCCGTGCGGGGTCGTGATGCACCCGCGCCGCGCCTTCCCGTCTTTGGCAAGGAGCTGATAGGTAACTGCTGTCATGGGTTTACCTCGTTTGTACTCGTTGATGGTCTATAGCAGCAGCATGGCATCGCCATAGCTGAAGAAGCGATAACGTTTGTCGATGGCTTCCTGATAGGCCGCCAGGATCTTTTCTCTGTCATAGAGTGCTGAGATCAGCATCAAAAGGGTCGACTTGGGAAGGTGAAAGTTGGTGATCAGGCTTTCGACCACCTTGAACTGATAGCCGGGATAGATAAAGATCCCCGTACTGCCGCTACCGGCTTTGACCTTCCATGTACCGTCTTCTTCGATCGCCGCAGACTCTACCGTGCGAATCGAAGTCGTGCCTACCGCAACAATCCGGCCGCCCTGCTGTTTGGTTTCATTAATGATATCCGCAGCCTGCTGCGGTACGGTGTATTCCTCCACGTGCATGGTATGATCCTCTACCTGCTCTGCCTTTACCGGTCGGAACGTGCCGATTCCCACATGCAGTGTTACGTAAGCAAGCCGGATGCCTTTAGCCTCCGCCCGGCGCAGCAGCTCCTCGGTGAAATGCAGTCCCGCCGTCGGTGCTGCCACCGAACCGTTGTAATGTGAGTAAACCGTCTGATAGTTTTCCCTGTCCGCCGCTTCAGCCGGTCGCTCGATATAAGGCGGCAGCGGTATCGTGCCCGCTTCCTCAAGGCGTTCCATAAAGATCCCCGTATAATGAAAAAGCACAATCCTAGTGCCGTCTTTGCCATAATCGAGAATCTCTGCCGCAAAGTTGTCGCGAAAGTCAACCCAATCGCCCGGTTTGAGCCGTCTGCCGGGACGCACCATGGTCTCCCATACGTCACCATCGATGCGCCGCCCGTCAGGCCCTTTGGCATCCTGGATTCTCTTGATCAGCAGAAACTCAATCTTGGCGCCGGTACCGCGCTTCGTGCCGTACAGGCGCGCCGGAAGAACTCTGGAATCGTTTAATATCAGACAATCCCCCTCTGAAAGGTAGTCCAAAATATCATAAAAGTGCCGATGGCTGATCTCGCCGGTGGCACGATTCACCACCATCAGCCGACAGTCATCCCTCTTTTCTGTAGGGGTCTGTGCGATCAGCTCCGTCGGCAGCGTATAATCAAAATCATTTACCTGCATGGTTCACCTGTTTGCAGCTCGTTCCTTTCGCCTCATTCTCCTGCTTTTCTTCCGCCGGCTGCATAAGCGCCGCCATCCTGCGTTCAGCGCCGGCCGCTTCATTCTTCATCCTGGCGGCTTTCGTCAATGTCACTCATCGACAGCTGTTCCAAACGTTCCGGATCCTGTATCTGCAGTCCAAGATGTTTGTAGGCCAGATCGGTCACCACTCTGCCCTGCTTGGTCCGTGCCAGCAAACCACGCTGGATAAGGTACGGCTCATAAACATCCTCAATCGTCGTCTTGTCCTCTCCGGTCGCTGCAGCGATAGTATCAATCCCCACCGGGCCGCCATGGAACCGTTCTATTATAATACGCAGGATCTCTCTGTCAAGATTCTCCAGCCCCAGTGAATCCACGCCCAGCGCTTGCAGCGTCTCCCGTGTGATCGCCAGATCCACCTTGCCGCTGCCCCTGACCTGCGAAAAATCACGCACACGCTTTAGGATGCGGTTGGCCACGCGGGGCGTGCCGCGGGATCGGATCGCCATCTCGCGGAGACTCTCCTCATCCACCTCGACGTTCAGGATCCCGGCAGAACGACGGATGATGGTCATCAAGTCTTCTGTCCCGTAGTTCTCAAACTTGCAGATAACGCCAAAGCGATCACGCAGCGGCGCGGAAAGCGAACCGGCTCTCGTGGTGGCGCCTACAAGTGTAAATTTGGAAAGATCCAGACGAATGGAACGAGCTGAGGGGCCTTTGCCGATAATGATGTCAAGGGCGTAGTCCTCCATGGCGGAGTACAGGACTTCCTCCACGCTGCGGTTCAGCCGATGGATTTCATCGATAAAGAGCACGTCGTTTTCCTGCAGGTTCGTCAGAATGGCGGCCAGGTCACCCGCCCGGCCGATGGCCGGACCGCTGGTGATGCGCAGATCCACACCCAGCTCGTTAGCAATAATGCCGGCCAGCGTCGTCTTGCCAAGCCCCGGCGGCCCATAAAAAAGCACGTGATCCAGGGGCTCGCCCCTGACCTTTGCCGCCTCGATGAAGACCTTCAGATTCTGCGCCACCGTTCTTTGCCCGATGAAATCGTCCAGTGTCTGCGGACGAAGTGTGTTTTCGCTGCGTGCCTCGCCGCGTGCGGCGGAAGGCGTCGTGATCCGTTCCTCTGTTTCCATGAATCTCCCTGTCTATCTGTCTGCTTCCATATGGTGCGCTACATGTTCTTCAGTGCTTCCTTGATATAGGCTTCGGCGGTCAGATCGCTGCCGGCAACGCCGGCCAGTGCTCCCTGCGCCTCCGGCATGGAATAGCCCAGCGCCACGAGCGCATCCAAAGCCTCTGCTCTCGCCGCATGTCCGGATGGATCCACGGCCGCCGCGGCCTGCGGTGCCGGCGCTCCCTCCTCACCCAGCGTCCCGAGCTTGTCCTTAAGATCCAGGACAATCCGCTGTGCTGTCTTCTTGCCCACACCGTTGGCACGGGTCAGCATGGCGGCATCCTCATAGGTGATGGCCTGCCGCAGTTCCTGCGGTGTCAGCGCCGAAAGGATGGCGATGGCTGCCTTGGATCCCACACCGTTAACCGTCACCAGACGCCGGAAAAGTTCCAGACTCATCCGGTCATCAAAGCCGTACAGACTCATGCTGTCCTCGCGCACCACCATCTCGGTGAAGCAAGTCACTTCCTCTTCCGGGCCGGCCAGATACAGCCGGCTGCCGGCCGGCACCTGGATCTCAAAGCCAATACCGCTCCCGTTTTCAATGATGACAGACCGCTCTGTCTTATATGTGACATGTCCCTTGATATAATAGATCATCCTCTATATTCCTTTTCTGATCCTATGTGTCAGATCCTTCTGTGGTGCTGCCGCGGCGTGCCCGTGGCAGACGGCCGCTGCCAGCGCATCGGCCGTATCATCCGGTTTGGGGATCTCGGATAAACCCAGGATAGCTTTGACCATAAGCTGCACCTGCTTTTTTTCCGCTCTGCCGTAACCGACAAGTGCCTGCTTGATCTGCAGCGGCGTGTATTCACCGATCGGCAGGTCATGATTAACGCAGGCGAGCACCGCCACGCCGCGCGCCTGCCCCACATGAATCGCCGTCTTGGCATTGTTGTTGAAAAACAGCTCCTCGATGGAAGCGGCCTGCGGATGGTAGACATCAATGATGTGCATCAGTTCCCTATACAAATGCTGCAGCCGGCGGGGCATCGGTGTACCTGCCTCCGTTGTCACTGCACCGTAGTCCACGGCGTGAAAGGCGTTGCCGGCCATATCAATCACACCCCATCCCAGGATCGCATAGCCCGGATCGATGCCGAGTATTCTCATCCAACCATCCTCTTTTCTCTTCCCCGCAGGGACGGTTCATCTCTGTCATCCAAGGCGGCCCGCCTTGTGAACAAATGTTCTTTGTATAAAAATATAGCATACCGCCGTCACATTCTCAACATCAAATTATACTCTTGCTCTGCCAACGCTATACGAAAACAATCTTCTTTTCAATGCGCCGATTTCCCCATGTCTTCAGACGACATCTCAACGCGCAGCGTGTGATGTCGGCGGCAGCGTTTTTTAGATTCTCACGGTTGAACATGGCACGCCCAAAATGCTATAATGAATATGAATCGAAATGAATAAATATTAGTCAGGTAGGAGGCCATGAGGTATTCCAGACAGAATAAAGTACTTGAATTGATCAATGAATACGAAATCGAAACCCAGGAGAAACTGTGTCAGCTGCTTAAAGAAGCAGGCTACGATGTAACACAGGCCACGGTGTCCCGCGACATTAAGGAAATGCAGCTCGTCAAGACGCTTTCCTCATCAGGAAAATACAAATATGCACAGAGCCGGGAGAACGGCCCCATCTCCGACCGCTTCGTCAAGATCTTCAAGGGCACGATCAAGTCCGTCACGCCGGCAGAGAACATCATTGTCGTCAAGACCCTCTCCGGATGTGCCGCAGCCGCCGGGGAAGCCGTGGACTCACTGGGGCTTCCGCATGTCGCAGGGTGCGTAGCCGGAGACAACACGCTGATGATCATTGCCGAGGAAAGGCGTTATGTGCCTGATCTCGTCGAACAGTTTGAAAACATACTGAAGTAGAAAGGGATAGCAGAGCATGATAAGTCATATCAGTATCGAAGATTTTGCGACTATCGAAAATCTTGATGTGGATTTCCATAAAGGACTCAATATTATCACCGGTGAAACCGGCGCGGGAAAGTCGATCTTTCTGACAGCGGTCAGCATGGCGCTGGGTTCCCGTGCCGACAAATCCATGGTGCGCACCGGTTCGGACAGAGCCATCATCCAAATGGTCGTTGAATACCAGCATAAGGACATTATCGTTTCCCGGGAGATCAGCGCAGAAGGCCGCAGCCTTTGCAAGATTGACGGTGAGATTGTCCCCTTGAGCAAGCTCGCTTCCGTGTGTCAGGAAATTGCCGATCTGCACGGACAGTTCGACAACCAGTATCTTTTGGATCCTTCCCATCATATTCATCTGGTGGATAAGTATGAGAAGGACTCAATCTACCCGACCATCAAAAAAGTAGCCAATTACTATGATTCTTTCAAAGCGGCATGCGCCCGCTACGATGACCTGGTAGAAAAAGCCAAGGACAACGACAAACGCAAGGAACTGATTGCCTACCAGATCGACGAAATCGATAAGGCCATGCTGATTCCCGGCGAAGACATGCGGCTTAAAGAAGAGCTGGAATTTCTCAAGAACAAGGAAATCATCTATAAGGGCCTGTATACAGCTTACGACAGAGCCAACGGGGAAGATGGCAATGCCCTTTCCGGCCTCAATGCCGTTATCTCCGAGCTGAAGAACATCTCCACGCTCTCCAAGGATGCGGCTGACATGGAAGACGAGCTGTCCGATCTCTATTATCGTCTGGAGGATGCCTTCAGCCGTCTGCGTGACATGTGCGACAGAATCACAATCAATACAGGCGATATTGACACAATCATCGAACGCCTCAATTTCATCGACGAGATGAAGAGGAAGTATAACGGCAGCATCGACGAGATTCTGGAGCTGAAGGAATCTTTGGAGAAAGAAGAGGTCGCTCTGCGCAACATCGATACAGATATTGAGGCGGCGCAGCTGGAAAAAGCCAGAACTGAGGAAATGCTCAAGGACGAGACAGCACGTCTCACCGGATTGCGGCGTGCTTCGGCTGCCACCTTGCAGGACAAGATCCAGGATGAGCTGGACAAACTGAACTTCCAGCATGCAGAGGTGTCCATCAATATTGCTCCCCTGCCCGGCTATACGCCCCATGGCATGGACAAGGTGGAATTCCTCATGAGCACCAATCTGGGCGAGCCGCTCAAGCCGCTGGCCAAGGTGGCAAGCGGCGGCGAACTTTCCAGGATCATGCTGGCCTTCAAGATGGTTATCGGCGAATACGATCAGATTCCTACCATGATCTTTGATGAAATCGATACAGGCATCAGCGGCGAAACAGCAAGCGTTGTAGGCAAAGCCATGGCCTCTCTCGGCGAAACCCATCAGGTCATTGCCATTACCCATCTGCCTCAGATTGCCGCCTGCGCAGACCACAACTATCGGATTCAGAAATCCACCAGTGACGGCAGCACCTATACCACCGTTTCTCATCTCAGTGAGGAAGAGAAAGTGGCTGAAATTGCCCGGATGCTGGCCGGCCTCAATGTTTCCGACATCACGATTCAAAGTGCCAAGGAAATGATCCGCATCTCGCATTAGAGATGCGGATCAGTAAGATGATCCTCTGCCTGCCCGGCAGATAAATCACACAAGCCAAAAGGAGTGCATCCACAATAGATGCACTCCTTTTTCATCATTCTGTTAGCATCAGAGTTCCTGTCAAAAGCCGACGGTCTATTCTTCCTCGGCGGAAGCAGACTCCTCTGCCGGCGCTTCCTCAGCCTCTGCAGCAGATTCTTCCGCCTCTGCCTTTTCTTCAGCAGCTTTCTTGGCGGCTTCTCTGGCAGCATACTCAGCAGCTTCTTCCTCAGGATCCAGGGTTTCCTTAATGGAAAGGCTGATTCTTCTTCTGTCCTTATCGATCTCCAGAATCTTGGCATTGACGATATCGCCGATGGCGACCTCATCCGTAATGTTGGCGATTCTTCTGTGACGGACTTCAGAAATGTGAACCAAACCATCCAAGCCGGGCTCCAGCTCTACAAAGCAGCCATACTCCTTGATCTGAACGACCTTGCCCTGCACGATCTCACCTTCGTGATAATTCTCATCGATGACGGACCAGGGTTCAGGTGTGGTCTGCTTCAGTCCAAGAGAGATTCTTCCCTTTTCCTCGTTCATGGACAGGATCTTGACCGAAATTTTCTGTCCGATGGAAAGCGCTTCTTTGGGGTGCTTCAGCTTGCCCCAGGAAATTTCGGAAATGTGGAGCAGACCGTCGATGCCGCCGATGTCGACAAAGGCACCGTAATCGGTAAACCTCATAACCGTACCTTCCACGATATCGCCCACATTGATGCTGGACCAGACTCTCTCCAGCGCCTTCTGGCGTTCCTCATTGAGGTAAGCCTTGTGGCTGAATACCGCCTTGTTTCTTCTCTCGTCCACCTTGGTCACCTTGACCGTCAGCGTCTGGCCGACAAATTCCGAAGAATCCTCTACGAAGCGATCAGACAGCTGCGAAAGGGGAATGAAACCGGATACTTCCTTGTATTTGGCAATGACACCGCCGTTAACCTGTCTGACTACGTCGACATCGATCAGCGTCTTCTCTTCGAAAGCATTTTTGATTTCTTCCCAGTGGGCGCTGGCTTCCATCTTCTTCTGTGAAAGAAGAATTGTGCCGTCGCCGTCATCAGTCCTGACAACCTTCGCCTTGATCTCGTCCCCTTCGTGGAACATATCGGTCAAGGTCTGGCCTTCCTCCAGGGAAACCTCGCTCGCAGGAATGGTACCGTCCTTTTTGATTCCAAGGTTGACGATGATTTCCTTGTCGTTCACCTGATGTACCTTGCCGGTCACCAGTTCGCCGCTCCTAGGCAGTTTCAAAGACTTTTCGATGTCTTCCATCAAGTCTTCCATAGTAACGTCGTTTTCAGTGATGTTGTCACTCATGTCAGAAATAACCTCCTTAATTGCGATTTCGGGTGTTGACGCGCCCGCCGCAACACCTATTTTATTATATTTCAAGAGGCGTTTCAACTGTAAATCATCTTTATTTTCGACAAAAAAGGTGTTTTTACAATATTTACCGGCGATTTCATAGAGCTTCCTTGTGTTGGAACTGGCTCTGTCTCCGATGACGACCATGGCGTCGCTTTGCTTTGCCGTCTCGGCTGCCGCCTCCTGCCGTTCCCTTGTGGCACTGCAGATCGTATCAATGATTTCCGTGGCAGGAAGCGCCGCCAGGATGCGATCGCTCACCTGCTCAAAGACATCCCGGCGGATCGTGGTCTGCGCCACCGCCAGTGCAGGCTCCTTCACCTCGCTGCAATGATCGGCCAGCCAGGCGCCTGCTTCCTCCGGCGTCGCAAAGATAACAGCCCGCCCGCCGCACCATCCATTGGTGCCTGCCACCTCGGGATGGTCTTTCGTGCCTATGATAAATACCTGCCGTCCAGCAGCATCGGCACGCTGCACGATATCATGAATTCTGGCCACAAAAGGACAAGTCGCATCCACCAGCTGCAGATGCCTCGCTTCGGCCACCTCATAGAAAACCTTCGGCTCCCCGTGGCTGCGCACGATGAGGGTGGATCCCGCCGGCGCCTCTTCAGGCGTATGCACCATGCCGATGCCGCGCTCCTTAAGCATGGCGGTGACCCGTCCGTTATGTATCAGCATGCCGCAGGTATTCACCGGCCCCTCCGAACTGACGGCAAGCGCCCGTTCCACCGCCTGACGAACACCGAAGCAAAAGCCCGCATGGGGCGCCACCATGATTCTCCTCATTTCTTCCAAAGCTCCTCCAGATACTTCTTAAAGTGTTTCTCCTGACCGTTCTCGGTCGGCTCGTAGTATTGGCGTCCCTTAAGCACCCGGGGCATATACTCCTGGCGCACAAAACCGCCATAATCATGCGGATAGAGATACCCTCTGCCTCGCCCCAGTTTGGCAGCGCCGCTGTAATGGGCATCCCGCAGCACTGCCGGCACCTCGTCGATCGGCTGCTCTTCCAGATCCTGCTTGGCATGGGCAAGTGCCATGGCACTGCGGTTGGACTTAGGCGAGGCTGCCATCAGGATCACCGCCTGGGCAAGATTGATCTCTGCCTCGGGAAAGCCGACCATCTGCGCCGCCTGCACACAGGAGGTGACGATGCTCACTGCATTAGGATACGCCATGCCGATATCCTCGCTGGCAATGACCAGCAGGCGCCTGCCGATTGTCATCAGATCCGCACCGCCCTTGATCAGACGTGCCAGATAATGGACTGCCGCATCCGGATCCGATCCGCGGATGGACTTTTGCAGTGCGGAGAGCAGGTCGTACTTGTCTTCCCGCTTATCGTAGAAAGCAGCGGGACGCTGCAGTGCTTCCTCCACCAGCGCCTTGGTGACGGTTTTGTCTTCGCCCAGGTTCTCGGCTATGAACCCGAGGGTATCCAGTGCCACACGGGCATCACCGTGTGCCATAGCCGCCAGGGCAGGCAGCGCACCCTCTTCATAGGAAAGGCCTGCAGCACCTAAGCCCCGTTCCCGATCCTCTGCCGCACGCTGCAGCAAGCACGCCACATCCTCAGAAGACAACCGTTTGAACTCATAGATAGAACCGACACGAGAGAGGACTGCGTTGTTGACCGCAAAATACGGGTTCTCCGTCGTACTGCCGATAAAACGGAGAACGCCCTCCTCCAGGGCCTTCAGCAGGGCATCCTGCTGAAGCTTGTTCCAGCGGTGGAACTCATCCACATAGACGTACGTTGTCCTTTTCTCCAGCCCAAAGAATTTGACACGTGCATTTTCAATCAGCTGTTTCAGCTCCTTGATGCCGGTGGCACTGGCATTGATCTCCACAAAGCCGGCATCCATCTCGCTGGCCACAATCCGCGCCAGCGTGGTTTTGCCCGTGCCCGAAGGGCCGAAAAAGATTGCAGAAGCAAATGTCTTATTCTTCACAGCATGCCACAGCAGCGACCCCGGATAGAGAAAATGCCTCTGCCCGACAAATTCTTCCAGCGTCTTCGGCCGCATTTTTGTTGCCAAAGGAATCATAATTTTCGCGTGCCCCTTTCTCTTTTTCGATCTGCTGCTTTGCCCGGCCAATCGCAGACTGCTCCTGCATTCTTTCCTTTCGGATAAGCCGCCGCATGCCGGCTGCTGACCGGCCGCAGACCGAAGACTTATCAGCCTCTGACCGGCCAGAAGCAGATCGGCGGAAGCTTAACTAAACATTGTCAGTATAAGGCAAACAAGGGATACCTGCAATGAAGCTTCTTTTGTTTTAAACCGTCTTCCTTCATTGACAAGTCGGCCGTAACATGGGAAAATACACGATGTTTGAAAAGGCAGACAAGAGAATTTACTGAATTATTATATCGATTATATTGAATTATATCCTTAAGATAATTTTCTTAAGGATATATATGGTAACTGCTGCATGCGGCTGCCATTTCTGAAAGGAGATTCTGTATGGCTATCAAGCTGATTCTGTTGCTTTTGTTTTTTGCGGTGATGATCTTTATCGGCGTGCAATGCCGCAAAAGCAGCACCGATGTCAACGGCTTCGTCCTCGGCGGCCGCTCCGTCGGTCCCTGGCTGACGGCCTTTGCTTACGGCACATCCTACTTTTCCGCTGTCATCTTTGTCGGCTATGCCGGGCAGTTCGGCTGGACCTTCGGTGTCGCCTCCACGTGGATCGGTCTTGGAAACGCCTTCATCGGCTCGCTTCTTGCATGGGTGATTCTCGGGCGGCGCACCCGCATCATGACCCAGCATCTGGACGCCAAAACCATGCCGGAGTTCTTCGGACGCCGCTACGATTCACAAGCTTTGAAGGTCGCCGCAAGCGCCATTACCTTTCTCTTCCTGATCCCTTATACTGCCTCGCTGTTTAACGGTCTTTCACGGCTCTTTGATATGGCTTTCCATGTGGATTACGCCATCTGCGTCATCGTCATGGCCGTGCTGACCGGCATTTATGTCATTCTGGGCGGTTACATGGCCACAGCAATCAATGATTTTATTCAGGGCATCATCATGCTCTTTGGTATCGTGGCTGTCATCGTGGCGGTTCTGGGTGAACACGGCGGATTCATGGGCTCGCTTTCGGCAATGGCTCAGATTCCTTCGGATGCTTACAATGGTGCGTTCGTCTCCTTCTTCGGACCGGCACCGCTGTACCTGATCTTCGTTGTCCTGCTGACTTCGCTGGGTACATGGGGTCTGCCGCAGATGATCGGCAAGTTTTACGCCATCAAGAACGAAGGTGCCATCCAAAAGGGAACGATCATTTCGACCTTCTTTGCCATCATCGTTGCCGGCGGCTGTTATTTCCTGGGCGGGTTCGGCAGACTGTTTGAGACACAGGCGCATGTTGATGCCGAAGGGTTTGATGCCATCGTGCCCAGCATGCTCTCCAATCTTCCGGATATTTTGGTGGCCATCGTCCTGATCCTAGTCTTATCGGCCTCCATGTCCACGCTTTCCTCTCTGGTGCTGACCTCCAGCTCTACGCTCACTTTGGATTTCATCAACCAGCTTGCCCACAAGGAAAACTCGGAACGCAAAAACATCCTGACCATGCGTGTCTTCATCGCCATTTTCATCGCCATTTCGGCAGTCATCGCCATCGTACAGGCAAAATCCAGAGTCACTTTCATTGCACAGCTGATGGGTATCTCCTGGGGTGCCCTCGCCGGCGCTTTCCTGGCGCCCTTCCTCTATGGCCTGTACTGGAAGAAGACCACGAAAGCGGCTGTTGCCGTCGGCTATGTGTTTGGCTGCGGCATGATGATTATTCAGCTGCTGATTTCACTCGGTCTCATCACCGTACACGGTGCTGTGCTCAGCTTCGTCTTTACCAATTCGCTGTATTCCGGCGTCTTTGCCATGCTTCTTTCCCTGATCATTGTCCCTGTAGTCAGCTTGTTCACCCAGTCCACAAAGCCGGCGCACATCGAGGAGAAATTCTCCTGCTACGACCGCACGGTACAGGTACATGCCAAGACGGTACTGAGTGACCGCAAAGACACCCCACAGGGAAAGCGATAGAGAGAAAGCAGAGAGATCATTTCATGCCGTTTCTACCAGCTTAACTGTATCTTCCCATCGGGGCATATGGAAACGCACAGGCCGCATCCGTCGCACTTTGCGCGGTCAATATGCAGACCGTCTTCAGAAAGCTGAATGGCATGGCAAAGGCACCCTGCCATACACAGTCCGTCATGTCCATCAGCACAGAGCCTGGCACTATGCTCTGCAAATCCACGGCACGCTTCCACTAAGACGGCCGTCTTTTCGTTTTGATCGATTTCTTCGAAGGCGTGCAGGTGGGAAAGAACCGCTCCGCGGATCTCCTCGGAAGAAGCGATGCCTCTTTCCCGCATCCAATCGTTTAAATCATCTTTCAGTTCGCGGATTACACCAAAACCGCGCAGCAGGATTTCCGTTCCCACGCCATAGGAAGCTGCACCAGCCATGATGTATTCGACGGCGGATTTGCAGCCGGTAATACCGCCGATGCCTAATACCGGCAAGTCTGTACTCTGCACAACACCTGCCACGGCAGCCAGCCCGATCGGACGGATCGGCGCCCCTGAATAGCCGCCATAGGTAGGCAGCGTAGGCTGTCCGGTTTCGATATCAATGCCAAGGATGCAGCGCAGAGCATCAATCGCGCTGATGCCCGATGCGCCTGCATTCTCCGCAGCCTTGACCACGGCCGTCATGTCGCTGATGCCGGCACCCAGCTTGACACTCACCGGAAGGCTCACAGCATCAACGACGGCCTTCGTAAAATCAAAGACAAGCGCAGGATCCGAAGCGACGATTCTCGGCCCTTCCCCCATCGGACATGCCAGTCCCAGTTCAATGCCGTCCACGCCTGTTTTTTCTACCTTTTTAGCGATGTATCGAATCTCCGATGCGGTGGTTCCCATAATAGAGGCAATGATTTTCGTTTTCGATCCATACCGTTTCTTTTGATTGATTTCCGTCAGGTCATCCAGCCAGTTCTCCAGCTCGCGTCCGCTGTATATGCGGATGTTTTGAACCCCGCGGCTCCAACGATCCACCGAATACCTGGGCCGCACGTCCGGATAAGCTTCACTGACAATGGATTCCGTGATGACCGCACCCGGCTCTTGCAGCAAGATCTCTTTCATATTCTCGATACCGCGCGTCCACGGCCCCGGGGCAACGACAAGCGGATCATCAAGCGGCATCCCCATCAAATTCCCCATCTTCATTTGTCTGCTCCTTCACCAGATTTCTTTCAATCTTTCTTTGTTCCCGCAGGATTTGCGGACTTTCAAACGGGACTGCAGCACGATCGACTGTGGTTCATTCGCCAGTTCCTCGTCTTCTATAGCATCAAAAAGCAGCCTGGCAGACGTCAATCCCATACGATAAGCAGGCTTGACCACCGTCGTTAACTTTGGCTCCATCACGCTGCCCGTCTTCAGATCATCATAGCCGATGATGCCAACATCATCCACCGTCAGCCCGGCCTGCTTCACGCGCTCGATCACCCCGAAAGCCATGGTGTCCGTCGCTGCGAAAATGGCATCCGGCCGCTTTTCCATTTCCAGCAATCTGCCCGCTGCAAGCATGCCCCCTTCAATGCTGTCCTCCGCCTTGACCACCAGCGCAGGATCCTCCGGTATGCCGTGCGCCCGCAAGGCCGCCCGGTAACCATTGATTTTGTACTCACCAATAAACTGTGCTTTCTCCGATACAATAATGGCTATTCTCTTTCTCTTCATTTGAATGAAGTGCTCAACAGCCGTCTGAGAAGCTTCTTCATAGTTTGTAGAAACCACATTTTCAATCCCGTCGCAGTCTGTTCGGTCCGTCAGCACAAACGGGACGTTTTTTTTGTGCAAAATCCCGATTTGCCTGCGTGAAAGAGAGGAAGAAATCAAAATCAGACCATCGATTTTCCTATTGATCAGATTCTCCACATTGGTTATTTCTGTATCCTGATCATAGCCGGTGTTGCAGATGATAATATTGCAGTTCTTCTGCTTGGCCACTTTCTCAACACCCTTTGCCAGCTCCATATAAGACTGCTCCAGGGTATCGGGAATCAGCAGGCCGATGACATTGGTCCTGTGTTTCTGCAGATTCCGTGCAAACCAATTAGGCGTATAGTTCAAGTCCTTCATGACTTCAACCACCTTGGCGCGGGTAGATTCAGAAACCGCCTTAGGATTATTCATAACCCTTGATACAGTCGTAATCGAAACGCCGGCTTCCTCGGCGACTTTTTTTATATTCACATAAATACTCCTTGCGTCTTTTTTAGCATTTTACACCAATGCGAGGGGCTTGTATATAGATACGCCCCTCGCATCAGCCGGCAAAGAATCCGTGAAATGATTAACTTATCTTTGGGTTATTCTTCAAAATTTCACTTCTGTTTTCTGCGGCACCGTAGAAGCAATCAGCCGTCCGTCCCTGTAGCTTGCTTCTACCGGTTCGTTGCGATTAAGCGCATCATAATAATTTTTGGCATGCATAATGACAAAACTTGCTCTGCCGCCCGCCTGCAGGCCATATCTATCCTGTATATGCAGTGTCTTTGCCGCATTGACGGTAACAAAGCGATAAGCGTTCATGATTTCTTCATAGCCCAGCATATGGCCGGCATACAGCCCCATGTATACCGCATCACGCATACCGCCATTGCCCATGGGATTCCATGGATCAAACACATCATCGTTTCCAAAGGACACATTGCACCCTTCGGCCAGCAATTCCTTAACGCGTGTCAGGCTGCGGCGCTTTGGATACGTATCTGCCCGGCCTCCCAGATGTACATTGACACAAGGATTTGCCACAAAATTAATGCCGCTCATCTTTAAAATCCTCATTAAGCGAATCATATAGGCATTGTTATAGCTGTGCATCGCCGTTGTGTGGCTGGCAGTGACACGATCACGCATACCGCTCTCGTACGCTAATGTAGCCACTGTTTCCAGACCCCTGCTTGCCTCATCATCAATTTCATCACAGTGAATATCGATCAGCTTGTCATATTTTTCCGCCAGCGCAAAGCATATGCGCAGCGATTCAACGGAATATTCCCTGGTAAACTCGAAATGAGGAATGGCACCGGCTGCATCAGCACCCATTTTCAACGCTTCCTCCAGGAGTTCTTTTCCTTTGGGGTAGCTGAGAATGCCATATTGGGGAAAAGCAACAATCTGGATATCGATAAACTCCTTCATCTTCTCTCTTATCTCCAAAATCGCCTTCAGCGCTGTCAGCTTCGGGTCGTTGATATCCACATGCGTTCTGACATGCTGTACCCCATTGGCTGCCTGCATGCGTATAACCTTGCCGACACGATCCTTCACATCCTCGGCGCTGAGCATCTTCTTCCGCTCTTCCCAACGCTCAATGCCTTCAAACAATGTTCCGCTCATGTTCCATTTCGGCTGCCCCGCCGTCAGACAAGTGTCCAGATGAACATGTGATTCTATGAATGGCGGAAGCATCAGCTTGCCTTCACAATCGATAACTTCCTCACCCTGCCGGGCAGTCAGCCCCCTTTCAATCTGTGTGATGCGTGCACCTTCCACGCGCAGATCCTTCGTCTGTTCCTCGTTTTCTATACATGCATTTTTGAACAACATAGATATGACCTCCTAACGCTTTGTTTTCCTGACCGCTTCTCCGATAAAGTAGATCACCGCCGCAACAGCCATGGCGTTGACGGCCGCAATGCCCCAATGAATCATATTCGCCGCTACTGCACCGATGACGATGCCTGCCACGTTGAACCAGTTGACGGTTTGAGGATGGAATTGCATATTGTATTTGAATTTGTTGCGGAAAAAGTCCAGAATCACAATGATGCCAATCGGCGGCAGTGCACAGTTGAGAATGCTGAGCCACCCGACAAAATTCCAGTACAGCCATATCGCGAGCGCCGTCCCGATAATGCCGGCGATCCACGTAGTAATCTTCATGCGTACGCCGGAAATATTAGAGATGGCCAAGCCCCCGGTATATAATGCATTATTGTTGGTGGTCCATATATTGGCGCCCAGTACAATAATCGCCGGAACGGCAAGCCCCTGGGCAATCATAACATAGAAAATATCATCCTTTCCCGTGAAGGCACCTCCTACCGCACCAAAGCAGAACATCAAGGTATTACCAATAAAGAACGCTATGACTGTCGTCCAGACGGCCACCTTATTACTCTTGGCGAAACGAATGAAGTTAGGCGTTGCCGTGCCGCCTGAAACAAAAGAGCCTATCACATAACCAACGCCAGTAAACAGTGTGATCTTCCCGGCCGACAGTCCGAAAATAGCCACAAGCCCTCCGCCGTCACCTGTCGCCTTGACCATGGAATAGACACCGAGAATAACGATTAACGGGACGGAGATTGTACTGACAACCTCAAGCGCCTTCATGCCGGTCGCAGCCGTTGCCGTCATCAAAAGGCCAGCAATAATGGTGAGCACCCACTCGTTGATTCCCAGAAGCTGTGCCGTAGGAATGGAAAACATAGCAACACCTACACCGAACCATCCAATCTGCGTAAACCCTAGTATAACCGAAGAAAGATAGGAACCCTTCGCACCAAAGGCTCTTCGGCACAGCAAGTCCATGTTGAGTCCGGTATCTGACCCAATATAGGCCAGGACACCACAGTATGCCGACAAGATGGCACCGCCAATCACGCAGGCCCAGATAAAGCCGGATAAATCCAGCCCATTGCCCAGCTTGGCACCCACACTCATGCTTGCCGAGAAGAAAGTAAAACCCAGCATGACGAAAAACATGGCGCGGAAGCCTTTTCTAGCCTCTTCAGGAACCGCCCCTAATGAATAGTCCGTATCCACAACGTCTCTTTTTTTCTTTACTTTTTCTGACATTTTGATCCTCCTTTTTACAGCGTACGGCCTGACAATGTAGGACATCCGTACTTCCTGGAAATGATCTCATCATTTTTTAATGCCGAACAGCTTGCTCTGCAGACAAACAAGCGAAATCGTGTTATGAAAATATTTTCATAACACGATTATATCAATTTCGTCACATTAGCGCAATGCTTTTTTCTTCATCGTCGATTTTTGCTTGAATTTTAAAAATTTTTCCGTTGAAAATAAAAATTTCCAGCTTATTTCGGATTTTGTGCTATACTTTTAATGAAATTATTTTCATCAAACCAGGAGATACCCCATGAACGAAGAAGAAAAGATCTTCAGCGGAAATATGTTCGATCCTCTGAAAAAAGAATTGGTCAGAATAAAACACAATACCCACGAACAATGCAGACTTTACAATACGCTTGACGAATTTGACACTGCTGCGCGAGAGAAAATTCTAAAAGAAATTCTGGGAGATATAGGTCCAGGTTTCTATATACAGGGTCCCATACAATTCAATTACGGAAGTCATCTTCATATAGGCAGAAATTTCTTTGCCAATTACAACTTGACCATCCTCGATGATGCACCTGTTTATATTGGCGACAACGTTGCACTGGGGCCGAATGTCTCGCTCATGGCAGCTGCACACCCACTGCTTGCGGAAGAACGCATGGGAACAAACGCTGATGGGATCACCGCTTTTGCTGAATTTGCAGCACCGATCCGGCTGGGATCCAATCTGTGGCTTGGAGCAAATGTAACTGTACTGGGCGGTGTGGTGATTGAAGATAACTGTGTCATCGGCGCCGGAAGCGTTGTAACCCGCAATATTCCCAAAGGATACCTGGCTTACGGCAATCCATGCTGCCCTGTACGTCCTATTACAGAACAAGACTCTGAACGTTCCCGCATCCTGGCTGAAGATACAGCCCATTTCAGCTTTAAATAATGGCAAAACCGTCGATCTTTACCCCTTTCGTCTGATGAAGAGCAACCATCACAGAATCAACACAAACACAACACGGATATACCATAATTTTCCACTTCACAGGCGTTATACTATGAAGGTACTGATGCGCTGTTTTCAGTGCGTCAGATGCACACCCTCAGAAAGGACCTGGCCCACCGGGTTCCTTTCTTTTTTATTCGATGATTCGACGGAATATATTCCCTCCCTCTTGTCATTTATGGGTAATTTTTTCAGCTTAATTTGGCAAAAGCGGATATATTATATATGAGACGAATCTTTACATTCTCTCATTAACACACATTCATTCACACACACTGAAAAAGAAGTTTGGTTTCCCAAGCTCCTTTTTCAGTTTCAGTGGTTCCATTTTTCAATTCATTCCCCGCCCGGCGGGCTGTTTCCCAATACCTTTGCCGAAAACATCTAGAATTTAAGATAAGGCCTGAGATTGTTCAGCACAATGCGATACGCCTCGGAGAACATATGCACGCCTTCCACCGTGAAGTCCTCCTTCATGTCTCCGTCTTCATCATAAAGGCCCTCGTTGACGTCAATATATTTTGCACCATACTTTGCAGCCAGCGCCTCGACTTCGCTGTTGGCAAGTGCC
Source organism: uncultured Eubacteriales bacterium (assembly GCA_900315555.1). Taxonomy (GTDB): domain Bacteria; phylum Bacillota; class Clostridia; order Peptostreptococcales; family Anaerovoracaceae; genus RUG100. The sequence goes on along the minus strand of OMZN01000061.1, from coordinate 446 downwards.
AGATTTTCTTTTGTTCGCAGAACGAACTTTTCCCTTCTGAGAGGATCCTGCTCCAGCACCTTGCGGCAGACCGGATAGTAAGCCATCAGATAGAACACCGCATCGAGGCTTTCCCGTCCAATGCGGAGAATCTCATCGTAATTCCTCACCAAATGATCCAGCCAGTTGCTTCCATCCTCCTGCGGCGTGATGTCGTTGGTGCCGATATTGATAAAAATTACAGAAGGCTCCAGATCCAGCATCATAATGTCAATAGCCTGCAGGAATTCATCTGTTGTACAGCCGGCAATGCCTCGATTGTAGGCGAAACATCCTGTTTTCTCTGTCAGATTCTCTTCCATCCAGTATTCACTGATCGGAAAATATTCCATCAGCGAGGATCCCGTGAACAGAATCTGCCCCGGCTTGACATACATATTCTGCTGACGATAATTCTCCAGCTTGCG
>OMZN01000050.1 GCA_900315555.1 uncultured Eubacteriales bacterium | reverse complement strand
TCTCCTCCCGCTTGGCGCAGCGATGCCTGCACAAGCTCCCGGATACAACGTCTACGCAAACAACGGCGTAGAGAAATACCTTTCACCGGTATCGGGCAGAATCGTCAAAATGCGTCTGCCGGCCCCCAGTTCCCTTGCCATCTTCAACGCCACGCAGACATTGGAACCGCTGGAAATTCCGCACAGAATCCCCTCTTCCCTGGAGAGGCGCCGGGTGGTCTCCATCGCTTCCTCGTCGCTGACCAGGCAGATCTTCTCATAGATTCCGGTATCCAGTGTATCCGGGATCAGACCGTCACCGATTCCCATCTGCAGGTGCGTTCCGATGTTACCACCGGAAAGGATGGCCGCATTCTCCGGTTCCACGGCATAGATACGAATCGCCGGATTGGCCTCCTTCAACACGTGTCCAATACCGCTGATGGTACCGCCGGTCCCGACACCGCTGCAGAAGCCGTCAATAGGGCCTGCCACCTGATTCAGGATCTCCCGCGCCGTCTTATTCACGTGCGTCAGGGGATTACTCCTGTTGGTGAACTGATCAGGGACATAAACTTTCGGATTCTCTTCTGCCATCTCCTTGGCAATCCGAATGCAGTCATCGATACACTTGCCGATGTCTCCTTCGTCGTGCACCAGCTTGACCTCTGCGCCGTAAGCGTCCACCAACAGCCGCCGCTCCCGGCTGACCGAGTCCGGCATGATGATGATGGTGCGATAGCCTTTGACCGCACCCACCAGCGCCAGGCCAATGCCCTGGTTGCCGCTGGTCGGTTCTACGATGACAGAATCCGGCTTCAGCCGTCCCTCTTTCTCTGCCTGCTCAATCATATTCAGCGCCGTCCTCGTCTTGATAGAACCGCCTACATTAAGGCCCTCATACTTGACGAGAACCTCTGCGTCCCCGGGCTCTGTCATGCGGGAAAGGCGAATGATGGGCGTCTGTCCCACAGCTTCCAGGATATTATTATAAATCATGGTCTTGCAGATCTCCTCTTTCGATTTTATCCAACCATGCCATTATAGCACCCACAGGAACCCATGAAAACCCGCCAAATTTTCCTTTCATTCGCAGGCCTTCCTCCGGCAGATCGGCACCCTTCTCCGGCAGATAGCCGCAGGTGGTCAGCAAGGCGCTCTCCCTGCCTTTCCATAGAGACGGCTCCCGCTCCTCTCCATTCATTGACTTTACCATAGTCTCCTCCTGCTGTTACTTTAGCATTGCTAATTCGTACTATCAACGATACACCTGTATGAATTGACATTATTACAGTTGCGGTGCGATTCTCTTTATTGTATGATGTCACTGTGTTGTTTATCACGCTGCAGGTATCATAAGCCGCAGCGATATATTTCATGGAAGAGAGGTTTTTTATGAAGAAGATCATCAAGAGCGCCGTACTGGTGGCGCTGGCTCTGACTTTCGCACTGACCTTCACCGCCTGCGGTAATTCCAATGTCAGCGGCACGAAGGACGATCCGCTGATCGCAGCGATGGAACCGACATTCCCGCCCTTTGATACCACCGACAAAAACGGTGACCTCGACGGCTTCGATGTGGATCTGCTCAATGCCATCGCCAAAGATCAGGATCTGGTCATCAAGTGGAAGAACATGGAGTTCGACGGGCTCATTCCTGCGCTGGATTCCGGCAATGCCGATATCGTTGCCAGCGGCGTCACCATCACCAAGGCGCGTGCCAAGAAAGTGGATTTCTCCGACAGCTACTACGATTCCGGCCTGGCTCTGGCAGTCGCCAAAGACAACAGCAAGATCAACTCGCTGGATGACCTGACCACCGATATGATCGTCGGTGCCCAGATCGGCACCTCCGGCGCCAAGAAAGCTGAAGAGCTGAAAAAGGAAGGCAAGATCAAGGATGTCAAGACCTACAACGGTCTGGACGTTACCTTTAACGACCTGGCCAACGGTACTGTTGATGCGGTAATCAATGATCTGCCGGTCACCAAGAACTACATCGAAAAGCAGCCGGACAAGATCAAAATCGTCGGCGACACCATCAATGCCGAATCCTACGGTATCGCTGTCAAGAAGGGCAACGATAAGCTCCTCGAAAAGATCAACGATGGTCTTAAAAATATGAAGGACAACGGCACCTACGACAAGCTGTACAAGAAATGGAAACTGGGATCCAACGACTGATCGAATCCCACAAACAGTATCTGAACGAAAAGGTTTGTGATCCGGCAAACCTTTTCGTATTGTAAGGAGGAACACTGGTAATGGAATACCTTATCGGCATAGAAAAGGCCTTTACCGGCATCGGAACCACCTTGGAAATCACCGTTTTTGCGGTCATCCTGGGTGTGCTGCTGGGCCTGCTCATTGCCCTGATGAAGCTGTCCAAGCTTCGGATTCTCAAAATCATCGGCTCGGTCTATGTAGAGGTTCTGCGTGGAACGCCTCTGCTGGTGCAGGCTTTGATCTGGTATGCAGGGCTTCCCTCGCTGATCGGCTCGATGGGCGGCAGCTTCACCTGGCGGGGCATTGAAGTCGTCTGCGGCATTCTCGCCTGCGGCATCAACAGCTCAGCCTACGTAGCGGAAATCATCCGCGCCGGCCTGCAGGCGGTGGACACCGGTCAAATCGAGGCGGCCCGCTCACTGGGGCTGACCCACCACAAAACCATGCGGTTCATCGTCATCCCCCAGGCCACCCGCATCATCCTGCCGGCACTGGGCAACGAGTTCATCACGCTGATCAAGGAAACCGCGGTGCTGTCTATCATTGCCATCGAGGAGATCACAAGAAAGGGCATCCTCTGGGCCAGCCAGTCCTATACGTTCTGGTACGCCTATATCGGTGTGGCCATCGTCTATCTGTGCATGACCATTCCCCTTTCCCGTGTGGTCGCCTATGCAGAAAGGAGGATGGCTGTCAGTGATCGAAGTTAAGAATCTCCACAAATCCTTCGGTGATCTGCACGTACTTCGCGGCATTACCGAAACCATCGAGGACGGTGAGGTGGTCTGCATCATCGGTCCTTCCGGCTCGGGAAAAAGCACCTTCCTGCGCTGTCTGAACCTCCTGGAGGAACCCACGGAGGGAGAGGTGATCATCGATGGACAGCAGATCAATACGAAAGGTGTCGATCTCAACAAGGTGCGCCAAAAGCTGGGCATGGTCTTCCAGAACTTCAATCTGTTCCCCCACATGACCACCTTGGAAAACGTCACACTGGCGCCGATCCAGACCGGTCTGATGAATGCTGCAGAAGCCAAGGAGAATGCGCTGCGCCTGCTCTCCCGCGTAGGACTGCAGGACAAGGCTGCGGTCTATCCGTCCTCGCTTTCCGGCGGTCAGAAGCAGCGCGCTGCCATTGCCCGCGCTCTGGCCATGAACCCGGAAGTCATGCTCTTTGATGAGCCCACCTCGGCACTGGATCCCGAAATGGTCGGCGAAGTGCTGGATGTTATGAAGGGACTTGCCCAGGGAGGCATGACCATGGCCATCGTCACCCACGAGATGAACTTTGCCAGAGAGGTGGCCGACAGGATCCTCTTCATCGACGAAGGCATCGTCCTGGAAAAGGGCACGCCCGAAGAGATCTTTGATCATACCAAGACTGAACGGGCAAAGACATTCTTCAGCAAAGTGCTTTAGCCTGCGCACCGGCTTTAGCCTGCGCGCCAGCTTTTGCCTGCGCGGCAAATCACAGATTTGGGCAGGTCATGAACTGAAAAATCGCATTTTAAAGGAAAAAGACGTTCTCATGAACGCCTTTTTCCTTTTCTGTTTATTGCTGATCGTTTCCGCTTTCTTATTTCAGCTTGCTGCCTGCCGAGAAGGCCTTGCCGACGATCTCACCCAGCACATGGTAATTGCGGTTGAGCTGATCAAAAGTGATGGGCTGCAGCTTGGCTACATCGATGCTTCCATTGTCGTCCAGCACGGATTCATCTGCAGCCACATTGAGAATCTCCAGGCGCATGTAATGCGTCTGCGGATCGTAGCTCTTCATGCGGCAGTCAAGGTGAACCGGCAGTTCCTCGATATACGGGGCATCCACCTTATCCGATTTCACGGCATGGAAACCTGTCTTTGCAAATTTATCCGGCGTATCATTGGCCGAAACAATCCCCAGATAATCGCACTCCACCACGTGGGAAACATCGCCGAAGCTGATGGTGCAGTCCTTCTTTGCGAGAATATTTTCCACCGTCTTGTGGGTTGGCGACAGGCAGATCGTCATTTCCGCATTGCCGCTGATGCCGCCCCAGGCTGCGTTCATCACATCCACATGCCCCTCAGCATCATACGTGGCAATCATCAGCACCGGTTCCGGAAAAATCAACGGCTGTGCTCCAAAATCCTTTCTCATTGCTACCTCCTGCTCCCCTTCTGCGGCAGCATGGCATCGTTTCACGGTTCTCCGCTGCGCTCTCGGGATATTTATATTACTGCAATATATAGTATATATTGCACAATGCAGCTGTTTTCAAACGGCACCTTTGCTGCGCTGCCGCCCGGATCCCCTGTCTGATCCGCCGGTCCATCCCCTTGCGGCCGTTCAAAGCAGCCCGCTTTTCTCCACAGCGCGAACCGCTTCCTTAAGCTTCGCCGGCGGCAGCACCAGTGCAAAGCGGATATAGCCCTCACCCAGCGGGCCGAAGCTGCTGCCCGGGGTGCCGATCACGCCGGCCTTTTCCATCAGATCCCCCGCAAAGGTCATGCTGTCGTCATAGGAAGCCGGTATCGGTGCCCACACAAACATGCTTCCGTGATTTTTAGGTACCGGCCAGCCGATGGCCTGCAGACCTTCGCACAGAGCATCGCGGCGCGCCTGATATGCCTGCCGCTGCGCCTCGACCATCTCCCGCGGTCCCTGCAGTGCGGCGACCGCCGCCGCCTGAATCGGCAGGAACATGCCGAAGTCAAACTGACTCCGCAGCTTGCGGAAGGCAGCAATGATCTCCGGATTGCCGACGCAGAAACTGATCCTGGCGCCGGTCACGTTATAGCTCTTGGAAAGGCTGAAGAATTCCACCCCGACATCGGCTGCCCCCTCGTAGCGGAGGAAGCTGTCACCCTGCAGACCGTCAAAGACAATGTCGCTGTAAGCGTTGTCGTGGATGATGACGATATCATAACGCCTGGCAAAATCAATGATCTTCCGGTAGACTTCTCCATTGCCGACGCTTCCGGTAGGATTGGACGGCAGGGAGACCACCATATATTTTGCTTTCTGCGCCACCTGGGGCGGAATGGACGCTACGTCCGGCAGGAAGCCGTTCTCCTTAGTCATGGGATAGTACCAGGGCTCAGCCTCCGCCATCCTGGCACCGCTGATGAATGCCGGATAGCAGGGCGTGGGAAGCAGTACGGTATCTCCGGCGTTGCAAAGCACCATACCGATGTGCCCCAGTCCCTCCTGACTGCCCTGGCAGCTCTGGATCATGGACGAATCGATCTTCACGCCGAAGCGGCGGTCATAGTAGCTGCAGACCGCCTGCTGCAGAGCCGGCGTATCCTGCAGCGCATACTTCCAGTTGTCCGCATCGTCCGCCGCCTGACACAGCGCGTCTTTAACATACTGCGGCACCGGAAAATCCGGTGTGCCAATACTCAGATCATAAAGCTTCCTTCCCTGCTGCTCCAGTTCTTTCCGCCGCTGGTTGAGCGCTGCAAAGATCTCCTGATCAAGAGACTGCACCCGCTTGCTGAATTGCATAGTTTCCTCCTCTCAGCCGGGCCTGCGCCCGGTTCCTTTGCTATTATAGACAACGCACTGCCATATTTCAACGCTGCAGAAGGATCTCGGCATGGCTGCCGCCGACACGATCCTTTCTGACGACGATCTGCTGGTCAATACGTTCCTTGAGCTGTTCCACATGGGAAATGATCCCGACCAGGCGATTGCCCTGCGTCAGATCCAGCAGCGCCGACAGGGCCTGCTGCAGGGTCTCCCCATCCAGCGAGCCAAACCCTTCATCGATGAACAGCGTATCCAGCCGCGTACCGCCGCTGCTCGCCTGAATCGCATCGGAAAGACCCAGCGCCAGTGCGAGGGAGGCCAGGAAGGACTCCCCGCCGGAAAGGCTCTTCACATCCCGCACCGTATTGTTATAATGATCCAGCACATCAAGATCCAGACCGGATTCACTCCGCTTGTCCTGCACCTGCCGCCGACGTGCCAGCTCGTACTGCCTGTCGGTCATGACCAGCAGCCGCCGGTTGGCATAGCCGATAATCCGATCAAAATAAGCGGTCTGCACATAGGTTTCCAGCTTGTACCTGGCTTTCCCTGCAAGTTCTCCGTTGGCGGTCTTTGCCAGGCTGCCGACGACCTCCATTTCCTCATCGAGTGCGGCAATCTCCGCTGCCTTCTCCTGCAGGTGCCCGAGAATTGTCCGGTTGGCAGCGCAGCGCAGACGGCGCGTCTCCTTTTCTTTCTGCAGGTCCTGGATCTGCGCTTCCAGCGCCGCCGCACGCGCCAGGGCCGCTTCTTCGTCGGGGATTTCTCCTGGCAGATCTTCCTTTTCTATCGCACCGAGCTCCCCGCGCCAATGCGCTGCCGCTTCCTTCTTTTCGCGCAAAGTGCTGTCAGCTGTCTCCAGGGCTTTCTGCAGGTCCTGCAGCCGTTTCCTGTCTGCCGCGAGATGCTCTTCTGCTTCTTGACGGCTCGTATACGTCAGCTGCGCAGCCAAGTCTTCCACCTGCCGCCGGTACGCCTGCACGTTCTCTTTGTGCGAGGCTGTTTCCCCGGCAAGCCGCCGCAGGTTCTGCCGTACATCCTCCAGCGCTGCGCGTTTATCCGGGATCGTTTCCTCCAAAGCTTCCTTTTGCCCGCAGGCCTCCTCCAGTGTGTCGATTTCCCGTTTCAGCGCATCCATCGTCTCCTGCAGCGCAGCCAGCCGGGGCCCTGTTTCTGCCGCTTCGGCCACCTCAGCCGCTTCGATGCACGCCTGCAGGGTCTCTTCAGCCTTCCTGCACAGCACCTTGCTTTCACTCGCTTTGCGGCTGGCTTCTTCTTCCGCCGCCTTGGCTGCCTCGGCCGCTTTCTTTGCCGTCTCCAGCGCCTCTCTTGTGGGCGCCGCCGCAGACTTTACCGCCGGCGCGGGATGCTCTCTTGCGCCGCATACCGGGCAGGCTTCCCCGGGCTGCAGCGTTGCCGCTAAAATGCCGGCCTGTTCATCCAAATACGCGCGCCTGGCATGCTCGTAAATACGCCTCTTCTCGCCGCTCTGCCGGCAGGCATCGCGATACTCCGCCTGCCGCAGCGCCAGCGATTCCGCGGCCGCCGTCCTGTCGCGTGCCGCCTTCTCCGCCTGCTGCAGAGCTTTCTTTCTCTGTGCCAGCAGATCCATCTTCCGTGCGCGCTGTTCCTTCTGCTGCGGTGCATCGCGCAGCTGCCCGAGTGCCTCTTCCGTTTCCTGCAGAGCAGCAGCCTCTTCTTTCTCTCTGCGCTCTGCCTCTTCCTGCTGTATTGCCAGCCGGTTATGCAGCCGCTCAGCCTCCGCCAGGGCCAGTTTAGCCTCTTCCATCGCCTGATAGCGATCCATGCCCTTTTCTGCAAGGAAGATCTTCTCTTCCAGCGGCTTGCAGGCCGTTCGTTCTTCCCGGCAATGTGCCAGCGCCTCGCCGGCTGCTTTTTCTTCTTTTTCTGCGGCAGCAAGTGCCGTCCGTGCCGCAGCTAAGCGCTTCTCCCTGGCACGTACACGCCCGGCGAGATCCGCCCGCTGCTGCTGCGTTTTCTTTTCCTCTGCCAGCGTTTCCATCGCCGCCTGCAGACCTTCGATGGCGCTTTCCTCTTCACGCAGCAGTTCCTGCAGAATCTCCTCGGTTTCCCCCAAAGGGAGCGTACCGGCTGCCGCCCGCGCCGCCGCTTCCTGCAGCGGGCTGTCCTCCTCCCATGCAATATCGCCGCAATACTGCACCATGCCGGCCGACGCCTGCTCATAGGCGCGTTTGCGCTCACTATACTCCTTTTGCAGACGGCTCTGCAGCTCGGCATACTTGCCGGTTCCGAAGAGCTTGCGAAACAACGTGCGCCGCGCATCGGTACCCGCCAGCAGGACCTTCTGAAAATCACCCTGCGCGATCATCGCAATCCTGGAGAACTGCTCCCGATCCAGCCCGATGATTTCCTCTATCCTGGCATTGACCTCCTGCTGCCGCGTCAGCACACTGCCGTCAGGCAGCAGAAGAGAGACCGCCGCCCGCTGCTTTGTCTCACCTTTGCCGTTTTTCTTGCGCCGCATGTACTCCGGGTTTCTCTTGATGTGGTAATGCTCGCCGCGGCAGAGGAATTCCATCTCCACCTCGGTGGGCGTCTCCGGTGCGGCATACATGGAGCGGAGCATCTTCGGCTCCCGGTCCTCTCCGCTGGCTTCTCCGTAGAGTGCAAAGGTAATCGCATCGAACAGCGTGGTTTTGCCGGCACCGGTGTCTCCGGCGATCAGGTACAGACCGCTGCTGCCCAGTTCGGACAGCGCCAGCGTCGTCTCTGATGCATACGGGCCGAATGCAGAAATGCACAATGTCAATGGTCTCATTCTTTTTCCTCCCAGATCTCCTCGATCAGCCCTTTCAGGAGCGCTTCCTGTGCCGGGCGCATCGGCTCTCCATTCTGTTTTTCGTACAGCGCCGCAAACCACTCTGACGGACGCTTGTCCTTCCCCGCCGGGACCTCTTCCCCGCGGTCCTGCGCCCTGGTGCGCCGGTTGTCATACTCCAGCTTCATCAGATTGGGATAGGCCGTCTGCAGCCGGCCAAAGCCATTGAGGATCTCCTCCTCATCAGTCAAAACAATGCGCAGATAGTCCTCCTGCCCGGCGCCCTGATAGCTTGCAGGACGCATTAAGTCATGATATGATCCCCGCAGCGTGCGCATATCATGCAGAGGCGAAAGAGGCACCGTCCGTACCCTGCGATCGCCCTTTTCACCCAGCTCCACAACCGTTACACTTTTGGCATCCCGTTCCTCCGAGAAGGAATACTTCAGCGGCGTGCCGCAGTAACGGATCCTGCCGTTCTGCAGATTCTGCGGGCGGTGCAGATGGCCGGCGGCCACATAGTCAAACGCCGCAAACACCTCGCCGTCCACCTGATCGAGGCCGCCGACAGCCATCTCCTCTGAATCGGCACGCGACGCCCCGGTGATAAACTGATGGGTCAGCAGCACATTGCGGCGCGCACCAGAAAGCGGTATATGCGACACCGCAACGCGCAGTGCCTGATCATAGTCACCCGCCTCTTCCTCCGGAAAAGCCTGACGCACATGGATCGGCTTGATATACGGAAGACTGTAGATGGCAACCTCGCCATAGGCATCCTGCAGCAGAATCGGTTCAATATGTCCGTCATAGACCGGTGCCATATGGATTCCTTCCTGCGCCAGGATAGCGGAAGCAAACGCCGTCCGCACCGCCGAATCATGATTGCCGCTGATGGCAATCGTGGTGATCCGCCGTTCTGCAAGCCATGTCAGGAAGTGGTCCAGCATGCGCACCGCCTCGGCAGAAGGCACCGATTTGTCGTACAGATCCCCGGCCAGAAGCACGGCATCCGGCCGTTCCGCTTCGATGATCTCTTCGATCTGCTTCAAAATATACTGCTGATCCGCCACCATGGAAAAGCCGCTGACGATCTTCCCCAGATGAAGGTCGGACAGATGAACAAGTTTCATTCTCCTCCTCCAGTTTTCTTCTGTTGACTCCTGCTTTTATCATACCATAACGGCAGGCCGGACCGCAGGGCCACTTCCTGTTCTGCATCTGTCCTGCGTGCCAAATCAGAGATTTGGGCAGAACATGAAAACAAGACCGCATGGCAGTGCGGTCTTGTCCGGCTCAACAAGTCGATCGAAAAACAAAAATCATATGAAACTGCAGCCGAATCCGGCTTCAGCGCCTGCCGGCATGCGGGCAGGCAGGACGACCCGCTACGCCTGCAGCAGATGTTCCTTGTGCTGCAGCAGCTCATTGATCGCATCTTCGCTGGCCATGATATTGTCTACATCGGCCACTTTGGGCTTCTTCGCGGCAGCCGCTTCCAGTTCCTTTACCAGATCTCTGCCGGCCGCTTCCCTGGCCGCCTTTTCCACAAAGCTGTCCACATATTTCTCACATGCCGCCGCCAGTGTCTCGTTGGGTTCCTCCGTCGGGAATCCGCACATGAAGAAGGCCGTCTCGGCCTTGAACCTCTCCGATTCGCCCAGCTCCCTGACTTTCTGCAGCAGTTCTTCTTCTGTAATCGTATTGGTCATGTCCATAGTCTCCTCCTTGGTATGATCGCTTCATACTAAGGATATCCTCATGGCTTTTGACCTGTCAATCCGATCCGGCAAGGCTGGCTGTTTCCGGCAGGAAAATTAACTTATTTGTACAAGTGCGTGCACAAACACGGCTTCCCGGCCGCCCCCAGGCACTGCAGGCAGCCATCAATGCTGACCTGCAGTGCACCGTTCTGCCTGCACCCGCCGGGCATCTGCCTGCCGCTGTTTTACATGAACTTTACAGAAAACCTCGTTTCATTTCCCGCCGAACATACTATAATGATAGTATTGACCTGTGTGCCGGCGCACAGATCCGGCCGGGGCAACATCCGAAAACCACGCAGCAAGGACGCATACGCTATGATTCGAAGCTACATGACCGACAATCGGGAGATCCGCACACTATTAAGTCCCCAGCCCGGCTCCTGGATCCGGCTGACCAAGCCCACGGAGAATGAGGCACAGAACATTTCCAGCGATCTGGACATCGATCCGCAGGATCTGCTGGCCGCCGCCGATCCGGAGGAAAAGAACCGTATTGAGCTTCTCGACGGCTATACACTGGTGATCATCGATATTCCTGCGGAGGAAATCCGTCACGAGCGGGAAGTCTACACCACCATTCCGCTGGGCATTATCATGACCAACGACTATATTCTGACGGTCTGTTCCGAGGAAACCTCCATTCTGCAGCGCTTCGCCGACGGGAAGGTCAAGGACTTTTCCACCAAGAAGAAACTGCGTCTGATCTACCAGATCATGATGGTCACCGCCTCCAAGTTCCAGGAAGGCCTGCGCGATATCGATCGGCACCGGCAGATGATCGAAGAGGACATCGGCAGCAAAACCGCCGAAAGCGATCTGATCGGACTGCATGAGCTGGAATCCACGCTGGTCTACTTTGCCACTTCCCTGCGCGGCAATGCCAACGTGCTGAATCGTCTGACCCGCTACGAACGCATTGAGCAGTATCCTGAGGATCGGGAGCTTCTGGACGACGTCATCGTGGAAAACCAGCAGGCGGTCGAAATGACCGAGATCTACCGCGGCATCATTGACAGCACCAGGGACCTGATGTCCACCATTTTGGACAAACGGCTGAATAACGTGATGAAGATTCTCACCTCCATCACGATTATCCTGGCCATCCCCACGCTGATTTCCGGCCTGTACGGCATGAACCTCAACAGCGCCGGGATGCCTCTTTCTTCATCCGTTCACGGCTTTGCCCTGATCTGCATCGGCATTGCCGTCATCTGCGGCGTCCTCGCCGTCGTCCTCCGCAAGCTGCGCATGCTGTAAGCAGAGGCTGCCGACCTCTGATCAGGCTTTTTCTTCCTTCTTTTCTTCCTTGCGGATCGTCTTGGTGCGGATTTCCTCACAGAGGTCCCCAATGAAGTCCTGCAGGGGACGAACGCCCTCATCGCCGGCAAAGCGACTGCGGACCGACACGGTGCCATCCTCCTGCTCCTTGGCGCCGACAACCAGCATGTAGGGCAGGCGGTCAAGCTGTGCATGGCGCAGCTTGTAGCCCAGCCGTTCCGAACTGTTGTCCACCGTGACATCCACGCCGTTTCTGCGCAGCTCCTTGAAGACCTCCCGGGCATAGTCCTCATACTTTTCCGAAACCGGCAGCACGCGTACCTGCTCGGGGCAGAGCCAGGTCGGGAATTTGCCTTCATACTTTTCGATCATCCATGCCAGCGTCCGCTCATAGCATCCCAGCGAAGTCCTGTGAATGATGTAAGGACGCTGCTTTTCCCCGTTCTTGTCGATGTAGTACATATCGTAGCGATCCGCTAGGAACATATCCAGCTGGATCGTGATCATCGTATCTTCCTTGCCGTAAACGTTCTTGGCCTGAATGTCAAGCTTGGGACCGTAGAAGGCCGCTTCGCCGGCCGCTTCCGTATAGTCCAGTCCGATCTCATCGAGGATCTCGCGCATAGCACCTTCGACCTTGTCCCACTCCTCGGCCGTGCCCAGATACTTGTCGGCATCCTCGGGATCCCACTTGGAGAACCGATAGGTCACATCCTCCTCCAGTCCCAGCGTCGTCAGACAGTACTTGGCCAGCCGCACGCAGTCCTTGAATTCCTGATCGATCTGCTCGGGCGTGCAGACCAGATGGCCCTCGGAGATCGTGAACTGCCGCACACGCGTCAGACCGTGCATCTCGCCGGAATCTTCGTTTCTGAAAAGCGTCGACGTCTCGCCCATCCGATAGGGAAGATCCCGGTAGCTCTTCTGCGAAGCCTTGTAGACATAGTACTGGAACGGACAGGTCATGGGACGCAGCGCATAGACATCCGCATCGGCATCATGCTCGATCATGGAAACATCCTCCACGCCGTGAATTTCTCTCTCCGCGTCAGCCGCATTGTTCAGATCCTCCTTGCTCTCGTAGCCGAAGGTGAACATGCCGTCCTTGTAATGGTACCAGTGATCGGAGATTTTATAGAGCGTGGACTTGGCCATCAGCGGTGTCCGCGTACGTACATACCCCCATTCATAGTCTTCCAGATCCTCGATCCAGCGCTGCAGTTTCTGAATGATCTTTGTTCCTTTCGGCAGGAACAGCGGCAGGCCCTGGCCGATGACATCGACGGTCGTAAAGAGCCCCATCTCCCGGCCCAGCCGGTTGTGGTCGCGCTCGTGTATGCTCTCCAGATACTCCAGATACTCTTTCAGATCCGCCTTCTTCGTATACGCGGTGCCGTAGATCCTGGTCAGCATCTTGTTGTGCTCATCACCCCGCCAGTAAGCGCCTGAAGTGGATGTCAGCTTATAGGCCTTGATCTGCTTGGTTGACATCAGGTGCGGTCCGGCACACAGCTCCACAAAGTCACCCTGCCGGTAGAAGGAAATCGTATCGTCCTCGGGCAGATCCTCGATCAGTTCAACCTTATAAGGCTCTTCGCGGTCCCGCATCAGCTGCAGCGCTTCCTCGCGCGGAAGCGTGAAATACTCCAGTGCATCTCCCTTTTTGATGATCTTTTTCATCTCCTTCTCGATGTTGTCGAGATCCTCCCGGGAGAGCGGCGGAATATCGAAGTCATAGTAAAAACCCGTGTCGATGGCAGGTCCGATCGCCAGTTTTGCTTCCGGATACAGGTTCTTCACCGCCTCAGCCAGCACATGCGAACAGGTGTGCCGATACGCTTTTTTGCCTTCCTCGTCGTCAAAGGTGAGGATGCTCAGCTGGACATCCCGGTCGATCACCGTCCTGAGATCACAGACTGTACCGTCTACTTCGGCGACGCAGGCCACCCTGGCCAGCCCCTCGCTGATATCCCGTGCGATGTCGATCACCGCCATCGGCTGTGCATATTCCTTTCTGCTTCCGTCTTTCAACGTAATGATCATGGTCTTCCTCCTATCTCATCTTTTCCATCTGCAAAGCAAACGCCCGTCGGAGCGCCGGCGCCTGTTCCGGCGCCTGGCTCCGCTGCATTGTTTTTCCTGCGGCCGGAAATCAAAAATCCCTTCCGACAGCCTTTGTTACTGTCAGAAGGGACGCATACGTTTCGTATTCGTGGTTCCACCCATCTTCCGGGGCCCTGCTCCGGCACTCGTTTTCGGCTTTTGACGCGGCCAGGCGGGCAGGATTGGTGCCGCTCCGAGGTGGTCTTCAGCTCATCGGAGGCCGGGATGCTCTCAGCACTGCATCCTTCTCTGTAAGTCTCCCTTCATGAACCTACTCTTCTCTTCATCGCTTTGTTAAGGCATTCTACCACCCGGCGGGACCGAATGCAAGAGGATTCCCGTTAAATTTCACCGCCTGCTGCCGGCTTTCTGTCCCGCCATGCGCTCCTGCGGCCCGGCATGCGGCCTTACTTCCAGTCATCATCCAGCGGCTTCTCCGCCGTGAAAGTAGTACCATCCAGGGTGATGGTATCCTGTGTCATGGCAAAGCTGCTCTTGATCCTGTCGCCGCCGTTAGGCACCAGTTCAATACGGGTGCATGCCTTGTTCAGTGTATAGGATCCCACAATGGTGGAGCCGCTGCCCGTGGTCAGCGTGAACTGCGCACCGGTAAACTTGGCACGCTTGTAATCACCGCTGTCTGCCACCCACGCGGTCTTGGCAAGCCTTGCTGCAACCTGATTGCGTCTGCCGGACTGCGTATCCTTCTGTTCGGTCTTCTGCCCGGCCGACGTCGTCTTGCCGGCAGAGGACTGCGTCTGCCGGCCGCCGCATCCGGTCAGTATCATCGCAGCGAATACCACCGCCAGCATCAACACCAGAATCTTTCTTGTTTTACTCATCATCATGCCTCCTGCCTTGCAGGCCGTCTCCCTCTGCCGGCTCAATACGCTTTCCATCCATAGGGCATCGTATCTGTGTGATCATCGGTGATTTTCCTGATCGAGACGACACGTCCCTCAAAGCCGTCCACCGCCGAAACATCCCCGCCGGGAAGTTCGAGCCCGTCGACGATAAACTCCAGGATGTCTTTGTTTTTTTCCGCATACTGATGCGCGGCATCGGTATGCCGGTCTGCCTTCTGGTCGCCCAGGATACAGCGCAGCGTCCTGCCGCTGGAGAGCTTCACATAGAATTTCGTGCCGATCTGGTCACTGTAGTAGGATCCCATGGCTACACAGTACCATCCGTCATACATCCGAAAGCCATTCTTGGTGTAGGCCTTTTCTGCGTGCAGCAGCTGGTACTGGCTGCTGCCCTTTGCCGTCACTGCCTTGTAGCTCATATAGGTCTTCGTGGCACCGTCAGTGGCTTTCGGGAGATCCATCGTTTGACTGGGCAGTTGCCAGATGTTCTTGTACTTCTTTTCTGCCCGGGCAGCAGCCTGCCGCTGTGCCTTCGCAAGAATTTCTTTGTCATGCCTGTCGGCCTTGGCACGGCGGATAGCTTCTTCGTTGTTTTTCCTGGCTTCTGTCGTCTCCGACTGCCGCACCGTCATGAAGTCATCCTTGTCCTTCACCTTCAATTGGAGACCATTGCCCAGATCCGCCACCTTGAGGATCTTGATGTAATCCTCCTGCGGATTGACCTCCATCGAGGCGCTGTCGGTCAGTTTCACCTTCTGCGTGACGCGCACGCTCTTGTACTTTCCCGTTACCGTCGCTGTCGCCGCCTGCGCCAGGCCTGTGCTCTGCACCATCAAGACCGCACAGAGCAGCAGTGCGCAAAGTGCGCCCGCAGCGTGTTTCCCTCTCACATGCATCGAATAGCATTTCCTTTCTTTTCTTTCTCTCTCACCGCATCTCACATAATGTTATCCATACCGTGCAGCAAGCTGCTGCAGTCCCTGCAGCGACTCTGCACCGCACCACAGGTGCGGGCCCGGCCATAAAAGAATGGACAGACCGTAAAAAGATCTATTGCGACAGTATACCACAGATACTGTGTTGATACCAAGAAAAGCATCTGAAAGGACTGCGGAGATATCATTTCGTGATGGCATGATGAACGATGCTCCATGCTGCAAAATCAGGAATCCTTTCCCTCTTCACCACGGATATACCTGCGGATCATACGGTTGGCCGTCGACTGGCTGACCCCCAGCGCCTTTGCCAGCTTGCGGCTGCTGGGATGCGTCTTATACGCTTCAATGACCTGCCGCCGC
>OMZN01000120.1 GCA_900315555.1 uncultured Eubacteriales bacterium | reverse complement strand
TCCTGCAGATGGCTCCATGATTCTCGTTTTCACGATGCGGATCAATCCTCGCGCTATTCCTCGGAGGCAGTCTCTTCCGCACCAGCTTGTGCAGGTGCTTCCGCTGCGGCTTCTGCAGCCTCTGCAGCATCTGCGATCTCGGCTGACGCAGCAGCCTTTTCTGCTTCCGTCACAAACCGGCCCTTGATCTTCGCTGACTTACCGGTTCTCTGACGCATGTAATTCAGCTTGGCTCTTCTGACACGGCCTTTCTTGACGACTTCGATCTTTTCGACCAGCGGAGAATGCACCGGGAATGTCTTCTCAACACCTACGCCGGACGCAATTCTTCTGACGGTAAAGGTTTCGTTGATCCCCCCGTGCTGTCTCTTCAGTACAAAGCCCTCAAAGATCTGGATTCTCTCTCTTGAACCTTCCTTGATCTTGATATGAACTCTGACGGTATCGCCGACACGGAAATCGGGAATATCGTTCTTTTTGTAATCCGCAGTGATCTGATCTAATATGTTCATGGATCTTTCCTCCTTCCTTCCTAGACGTTCATGGCAAGCGCATTCTTGCAGAGGAACGCCCGTACTAACTTGACCATCATAGCACAAGGGCCGCATTCCTTCAAGCTGTTTTTCTCTCAATATGGCCCCAAATTGCTCCAGTATTTTCAATTAATATGTTCAGTCAATCCATCCGCATACCCGGCATCGCAGCCCACCTGCTGCGCGAAGACTTTACAAGAAACATTGCGTGAAAAAAGCGTCTGCCGGCGGCAGACGCTTTCCTGTCAACTTCGCTCTACATTTCCGGCAGTCTGTAGATGGCAACGACCCTGCCGGGGCCGCCGGACCACCAGATGCTGGTAATGGCCACATCCACTCTCGGGTTAGTGGCATGAATTAATTGATTGTTTCCATAATAGAAGGCCACGTGTCCGCCCATGAAAACGATGTCGCCGGGCTGCGCTTTGCTGTAGCTGCGTCCTACATATTTGGCTCCGCGCATGCGGCGCATCTGAGAAAGCTCACCGGAATCGCTGGAACGAATCAGCTTGCCGGAGGTAATCCCGGCGCTGTGGCTTCTCTTGGTGATATAGTATACATAGCCGCTGCAGTCAAAGACATTGGGACCGGAACCGCCGGACACATAGGATTTGCCAAGCTTGCTCCTGGCAATCTTGATCAGCCTGCCGGCATTGGTCTTGCTGAATCCTGCCATGCCGCGGGTAATTCTGGCCGGCATCCTGACAGTCTTGACTGTCTTGGAGGCAGTCGCACCGGTGGCCTTGGCCTTAACGATAATCGTATACTTGGTGCCCTTCTTCAGGTCATTGGCTTCGTAGGAAAGCTTTTTCGTGTTTTTCTGTTTAACGATATTCTTTCCCGCTGCAACATACAAAGTGTACTTCTTTGCTCCGGCCACCTTCTTCCATTGGATCTTCATCGCATGGGTGGAAAGGATTGTGCTGCTGATCTTTGTTTTGGCCAGCTGCACGGTCTCCTGCTCCGCCGGATCAGCTTCCTGAGCGGATGCCAGAGCCGGTGTGGCTAAACAAAGGGTCATCATTGCAATGATCAGTACCAGTATTGTTGCTTTGCGTTTCATAAGTAATCTCCGTTGCTGCATACCGAAAAGCGGATTTTCTCTCCTAAACACAATTCAGAGCATATCAGTTTGCTATTTTTGAAGCAACAAAACAGGGTGAATGTTCATTTAACTTTCACATTCACCCTGTTTGTGTAGTTTTCGTGGAGCCTATTTTTTACTCAAATGCGGCACCGGCCATGATTGCCTGCCGTCCGCGCCTCCCCATCATGCACGCCGGTCCTTGCTTCCCGGCTCTTTCTTGCGCAGATGCGGCGCACGGCGGCTGGGATCCGTCAGTACAATATAGATATACATCAGCGCAATGAGACACAAGCCGAGCGTCTCTTTGTAGAGATCACGAGCCACCAGGATGGCAGCAATGCCCATAATCCCACAGACCCCGTACATGCACAGCACGGAGCGGCGCTGCCCCATACCGGTCTTCATCAGGCGATGGTGAATATGTTCCTTATCGGCGCCCATAATAGGCTTGTGATTAATCAGTCTGCGGATAATGGCAAAGACTGTATCAAAGAGGGGCAGAGCCAGCACGAGACACGGCACCAGCACAGCCACAACCGTGGTGCTCTTCACCGGCTGCAGCAGGGAAAAGGCGCCGATCATAAAGCCCAGGTACAGCGATCCGCTGTCGCCCATGAACGTCTTTGCCGGATAGAAGTTGAACGGCAGAAAGCCGATGCAGCTGCCCGCCAGTGCGAGCACAGGAATGCAGGAAGCATAGTAGCCGAAGATGTATGCCACGTAGGCAATGCAGACCGAGGCGATGGCTACAATGCCGGCCGCCAGGCCATCCAGGCCGTCCACCAGATTGATAGTATTGGTGACGCCCACAAGCCACAGCACCGTCAGTGCATAGGATAAAACACCGTCAAACTGTGCATGCCCCAAAAAGACAGCAATGAAGCTGAGTCTGACACCGAAAAAGTAGACCAGGGAAGCGACCGCCACCTGGCCCGCCAGCTTCACATAGGGTTTCAGATTCGTATAATCGTCCCACAATCCCAGCAGGAACATCAGAGCGCCGCCGATGAGAAGCCCGTAGATCCGCATCCGGGGGATCGTATCGCTCATCCCGTGGGGACGGATGGGAGGCAGATCACAGTAGCCCAGTTTCACCGCCAGAAGGATGGCCAGTGCCGAGCCGGCGAAGATAGCGAGCCCGCCAATCCTGGGGATGGGGCGATCATGCATCCGTCTGTCATCGCGGGGCACATCCAGCGCATGCGTCTTTTTTGCCAGTCGAATGGACAGCGGCGTTGCCAGTGCCGTAACGGCAATGGCAACGAGGAATATCAACCAAAAATTAAAAGCTGAAAGTCTCATAGTTTCTGTTCTTCCTGCACCGAAGGTCAGGCCCTCGGATGTGTCTTGTCGTAAACGTCCTTGATCCGATTCTTCGTTACTGACAGGTAAACCTGCGTGGCCGTCATGTCTTCATGCCCCAGCAGTTCCTGCAGCGACTTGAGGTCAGCGCCATTCTGCACCATATGCACCGCAAAAGAGATGCGCAGCAGGTGCGGTGTCATCTTTTTCTCAATCCCGGCCTTTTGTCCGTATTCCCCGAGGATCTTCCAAAGGCCCTGCCTCGTCAGGCGCTTGCCGTAAAAATTTACAAAGAGCGCCTTTTCTTTCTCGGCGTCCTCGCCCTTTACCAGTTCCCCGCGCGTCTCATAGATGTACTCTTCCAGTGCCGCCCTGGCCGGCCTCCCGATGGGAATGATCCTGGCCTTGCCGGTCTCCCCGGTGCAGGTGAAAAATCCAATGCGCAGGTTGACATCTTCCACATTGGCCGCAATGACCTCGTTGACACGGATCCCCGTTGCATAAAGCAGCTCCATCAGTGCCCTGTCACGGCGTCCCAGCACAGAACCATCCGGTGTGCGGAGCAGGCGGTCCACCTCATCCAGCGTGAGGTACTCCAGCTTTTTGCGTTCTACCTTAGGGGGACGTACATTCTGCGCCGGATTGGAGGAAATGATCCCCTCCTGCATCAGGAACGTATAAAACGCACGAATGGAGGCCAGCTTTCTGTTGATGGTGGCCGCCGACCGCCCTGCCTTGCGCAGTCCGGTGAGAAAGCTCAGCACATCCGGATTCCCTGCGGCGGCAGGGTCTTCAAGGCCCCGCTCCTTAAGGAAGCGGCAGAAATCCACAGCATCCCTGTGGTAGGCTTCCTGCGTATTGCGCGCCATACGTTTTTCCTTTTTCAGATACTCAAGAAACTCTTCCTGATAGTTCATCTCCAGCCCGTCCCTTTACTTTCGCGCAGCTAAACGGGCCTTGGCCAGCGTAACAGCTACAATTGTTTTGGCATCCCGCAGTTCCCCGCGCACAGCCTTATCGTACATCACATCCAGATCGAAATCGACAATATCCAGCGCCTCGTTTTCATCGAAGGCGGTCTCCCCCGGCACGAGATCCGTCGCAAGATAGACGTAGAGGACCTCCGTCGTGTACCCTACCGAGGTTTCCATAGCGGTCAGGAGTTCCATGGATCCGGCCGTATAGCCGGTTTCTTCCTTCAGCTCCCGCACAGCGGTTTCCCTGGGATCCTCGCCTTCTTCGCGCTTGCCGGCCGGCACCTCCAGGACAACCCGTTCCACCGGCTTGCGAAACTGCCGGACCATGATAATCCTGCCCTCTGCAGTAACCGCTGCAATGACTGCACCGCCATGGTGCTCCACGATTTCCCTCGTGGAGGTTCCGTTCTTCACCGTCACCGTATCCCGCCGCAGGTTCAGGATCCGGCCCCGGTAAATCATTTCACTCTTCAGTGTTTTTTCTCGAAAAATCATACGCTACCATGCCCCATGAAAACAAGTGCCCGCCGCCCGGCCTTCGAGGGCGTCGGTGATGATGTTCTTCTTCTTGCCATTGAGCAGAATCGTCGGAATCTGATATGCCCAGGCTCTCTGCGCCGCTTCGATCTTGGTCTTGATGCCGCCGGTGCCGAAACTGCTCTTGCCGGTAATATCGATCGAAGCCAGCAGCGCAGAAATATCTTCCACTGTTTCGATCAGTGCGGCATCGGGATTCTGCTTGGGGTCCTTTTCAAAGACACCGTCGATATCGCTGAGAACGACCAGCGCATCCGCATTCCAAAGGATCGCCGTCAAAGCGGAGAGCGTATCATTGTCACCGAGGCTGAACTCCTCGATGGCCACACTGTCGTTTTCATTGATCACAGGAAGCACGCCTTCGTCAATCAGAGTGAAGAGCGTGTTGCGCACATGAAGCTGGCGCTCCTCATCGGTAAAATCATCTCTGGTAAGCAGGATCTGCCCCACATGGATGCCGTATTCGGCGAAATACTTTTTGTAAGCCGCCATCAGTTCTACCTGGCCTATGGCGCAAAGTGCCTGCTTGTAGTTTACATCGCCGCGGCGAGACCATTTATTAATGGCGCCCACACCGCAGATGCCTGCCCCCGAAGAAACGACTATGACCTGGCGGCCCTGCCGGATCAGGCCCTGTACCTGTTCCGTAATGTTGGCGAAACGCTGGAAGTCCACCGTCCCCTCCGCGTTGGATAAAACGTTGCTTCCGATCTTGATGACCACCTTGCGGCTGTCGTTAAGTACCCTCTGTATCGTCACCTCTAAACTCCTTTTTTATTTGATCTGCTCTATTATATCACTTTTACATCACTTTTGTTCTGGTAAATAAACACGAATGAATTTTGTTCCCCAAAGCCCTTGATTTTCTCGTTTCTCTGGGTTACACTAATATTGTTGTTATCCCCCCTGATAACCTCAATAATCTCTAATCCCAATACCCCTTTTAACAAGGCAGGCCGCAGCGATGCGACCTGTTTTGTTGTATTTCGATTTCCCTGCTGCAAAAACCGCTTTCGCATTTCGCGAAAGCGGCTTTTTTCAATGCTTTGGGCTAGATAATATCGATATATTCTCCCTCCAGCGCCTTATTCATGCTGCGCACTGCGCAGAATTTTCCGCACATGCTGCAGGTTTCCTCATGATCTTCTTCCGGCGCTCGGCTGTCGCGAATTGCCTTGGCTGTCTTGGGATCAATCGCATATTTCCACATGGCATCCCAGTCCAGATCCCTTCTGGCATCTGCCATTTTGTCGTCAACCTCTCTGGCACCCGGCACACCTTTGGCAATATCGGCTGCATGAGCCGCGATCCGGCTGGCCACGATGCCTGCCCGGACATCCTCTACATTGGGAAGCGCTAAGTGCTCCGCCGGCGTCACGTAGCAGAGGAAGGCAGCCCCTGACATGGCCGCCACCGCACCGCCGATAGCTGCCGTGATATGATCATACCCTGGTGCAATATCGGTAACCAGTGGCCCAAGAACGTAGAAAGGCGCCCCCTTGCAGATCGTCTGCTGTACTTTCATGTTGGCCGCCACCTGATCAAGCGGCACATGACCGGGGCCTTCCACCATAACCTGCACATCTCTGTCCCAGGCCCGCTGCGTCAATTCCCCCAGACGAACCAGTTCATCGATCTGACAGATATCCGTCGCATCCGCCAGACAGCCGGGACGGCAGCTGTCTCCCAGGCTGATGGTCACATCATGCTCGCGGCAGATCTCCAGTATCTCATCGTAGTATTCATAGAAAGGATTTTCCTCTCCCGTCATGCACATCCAGGCAAAAACGAGGCTGCCGCCCCGGCTGACAATGTTCATCTTGCGCTTATTGGTCTTGATCTGCTGGATGGTCTTGCGTGTCAGTCCGCAGTGCAGTGTTACAAAATCCACACCATCTTCAGCATGAAGGCGTACCACATCCACGAAATCCTGCGCCGACAGCGTAGCAAGGTCACGCTGGTAATGAATCACCGAATCATAGACCGGCACGGTGCCGATCATGGCCGGGCATTCGGTGCAGAGTTTCTTTCGAAACGGCTGGGTATCCCCGTGCGAGGACAAATCCATGATGGCTTCCGCGCCCATGTCGACGGCGGACAGCACCTTCTGCATCTCCACATCGTAGTCCTTGCAGTCGCGGCTGATGCCGAGGTTGACATTGATCTTGGTCTTGAGCATGCTGCCGATGCCATTGGGGTCCAGCCCCTTATGGCCCGGGTTGGCAGGAATGACCACCTTACCTTCCGCTGTCAGAGCACGAATCTCCTCCTCGCTTCTGTTTTCCTTTTCCGCCACGCGACGCATCTGCGGGGTGATGATGCCTTTTCTCGCCGCTTCCATCTGTGTGGCATACTCTCTTGTCATCATTTGCCTCCTTCTCCGGCAGACTGAGAATCAAAAATGATCCTCCGCCATAGAGGATCATAGTCCGCAATTACAGTCCATATGTTCCTATTTCCCTACGCCGGCATTATCCTTACAGGTTCCTAGGGTCGAAGTTTCCTTCCTCTCAGCCTTGCAGCTCCCCTGTGCGCGGACATACGCCCGCTGCATTGCGGGCATTATACCATGCGGAAACAGTTCTTGTAAAGATCCCCGCATCGCACGTCCGCACCGATGAACTGAATCGAACATTCCGTGCAATGAGAGGCAGAGATGGGAGGCCGCTGCCGATGCATTTCTTTATTTTTCTTTCGGCACCGGTGCAGCCAGTCTGCGGCCCATCGCCTGCAGCATCGCACGATCGCTTTGAATGGTAGAGCCCGATGTGGTAAGCATGTTGCCGGTGATGGCAGCACTGGCACCGCCTGCAAAAGCCGCTTCTCCATCATGATCAATCAGCGCGCGCCCGGCGGCCAGACGAATATTGGCTTCCGGATTCAGATAGCGGAAGATCGCGACAGTCCGCAGGATATCTTCCTGCGGCAGCTGCGGCAGCGCCTCAAGCGGCGTCCCGGAAATCGGCATCAGGGCATTGATGGGAATCGATTCGATGCCCAGTTCCGACAGGCTGACCGCCATATCCAGACGATCCTCCCAAGTTTCCCCCATACCGATAATGCCGCCCGAACAGACAGACAGCCCTTCTTCCTGCGCCATGCGTATGGAGCGGATCTTGTCATCATAGGTATGGGTGGTGCAGATCGAAGGGAAGAAGCGTCTGGAAGTCTCTATGTTTTCATGGTAGCGGCTGACACCGGCCTGCCGCAGCCGGCGGAACTGCTCCCGTGTCAGGAAACCGTGAGAACCGCAGAGCTTGAGATGATGACATGCGGTACGGATGCTTTGATAGGCGGCAAGGAGCTGATCGAAATCGGCCGGTGTAAAGCCCATCCCGGAGGTGACGATGGCAAAACGATCGACGCCTTCTTCCTCGTTCTGCCGCGCCTCCTGTACAATAACCTCCTTCTCCAGAAGGTCATGGGCAGCGCACCCTGTGGCATGATGCACCGACTGTGCACAGTACTTGCAGTCTTCCGGGCAGTGGCCGCTGCGGCCGTTAATGATGGTACAAAGATCCACCTTCTCGCCCAGAAGGTGCCTGCGTATCTGATCGGCCCCCTGCGCAAGCGCCTTCAGATCACAGTGCACCAGCACCGAAAGATCGTCCTCTCGCCCCAGTCGTCTGCCCGCTATGATCTCTTCTGCCAGCTTCATCATATCCATCGTCACGCCGCCTTTCTTTTCCGTGCTGTTTCATACATGGCTATGATTTTACTCGGCGCGGAGATCTATGTCAACCTAATTAATTTTTTTGGTTGACAATTGCGGCATCAAACACCGTCGAAGACTTTTTCTCCACCCTTGTCGTATCCGCCTGATCCGTGCTTATCGCACGCCGCTACTTCAGATCGCGAAAATGGAAAGAACGGCGCCCCTGGGCATAATCGGCAACAATATGTCCATTGCCCTTGAGCCGATACTTGTAGGTTACCAGTCCTTCCAAACCTACCGGCCCTCTGGGCGGCATCTTTCCGGTGCTGATGCCCACCTCCGCGCCGAATCCATAGCGGAAGCCATCGGCAAATCTGGTGGAACAGTTGCAGTACACGCCGGCAGAATCCACCGTATCCATGAAGCGGCGGCAGGCGGCTTCATCCTCTGTGATGATGCAGTCGGTGTGGTGCGAGCCGTACCGGTTGATGTGATCCACAGCTTCCTCCAGAGAATCCACCCGGCGCACCGTCATGATGTAGTCCAGGAACTCTTTGTATTCATCCTGCCGCACCTGGATCTCGACCGGGCTGGCCTCAAGAACGCGCGCCACCAGATCATCGGCCACATCCTTATGAATCAGCAGCGTTTCCATGGCGTTGCAGGCTGCCGGATACTGCGTCTTGGAGTCCACAATGATGGGAACTGCCTTTGCAAGGTCAGCCGCTTTATCCACATAGATGTGGCATATGCCGTCCGCATGCCCCATCACCGGAATTTTGGATGTTTCCATGATATGGCGCACGAAGGCATTGCCGCCACGCGGAATGATCAAATCGATGGATTCATCGCAGGAAAGCAGTTCCTCCACAGCGGCACGATCCTCCACCAGAACGGCAAAACAGGACGGCAGCCCGGCCTTTACACCGGCTGCATGGATCACATCAAAGAGCGCCTTGTTGGTATGCTTCGCTTCGCTGCCGCCTTTTAAAATCACACAGTTGCCGCTCTTGATACAGAGGCCGGAAATCTGCACCAGAGCATCGGGACGGGATTCAAAGACAACGCCGATCACCCCGATGGGGCAGGTGGTTCTTGTCAGAACCAGACCTTCATCCAGTTCGCGCTTCATCTGTACCCGGAACAGAGGATCCGGCAGCCTCGTCAGATCATGGATGCCGCGTACCACATCCTCCAGCTTATGCTCATCGAACTTGAGGCGCGCCGCCAGCGGGCCCGCCAGGTCTGCACCGGCTGCAAGATCCTCCCGGTTAGCAGAAAAGATGTCTTCCTTATTTTTTTCCAGCGCCTCGGCGATCTCTTCCAGCGCACGATTTCTCGTCGCCTCATCCAGTGTCGCCATGAGGAAGCTGTCCGTCTTGGCATGCGCCGCCGCTTTTTTATAATCCATCGTTCTTAATCCTTTCTGTCAATGCTCTCGCCAGTCGGTTGAGAGCTCTGTAATTCACTTTTTCGCCTGCCGCAACCAGCACGAACCCGTCATGAAAGTCCGGCTCCCCGTCAAAGGTCTCTGCAAGAGAACCGAAAGGGGCTGTGTCGAAAAAGCGCATACCGGCAGTCTCCACCAGCGTTCCGCGGATCCTGCACCGCCCGTCTGCCTTCGAAAAGCGGCAGTGCACGCCATGTTCATCCACAGCGGCATACTCTACCGGCGCCGTCTCCTGCACAGCTTCAATATACATACCGTCACGCCGCAGAGCAACGCTGCTGATCCTCCCTCCATTAAAGGGAAAGCCGGTTTCGCTCATCGCTCTATGAAAGTCGGTTTTGCGGATCACCTGCAGCAGCCGCGCCAGCTGACAAATATCATCCCGGTTGTGCAGCAGAATCTGCTCCAGCACGTCCTGCTGCCGCGTGTGTACGTACTGTGCATACAGCCGCACCGATTCGCCGCCGTCGATACGATCCATCCGATCCGTCCAAAGCCCCAGGAAGTCCTCCAGGGTCTTCTGCTTGAGATTGGGCAGGAAGCGGGAAATCTGCGAATAGCGGCGCACAATGCGGAGAAGATCCAGATTGAATGGCAGAGCCGCATCCGTCCTCTGATGCACTGCCTCCATGCGGCGGCGCAGGAACGGAAGATCAAAGCGCTTGCCATTGTAGGTAACGATGCTCTGCATCCGGGCCAGATCGCCCATCAGAGCGTCAATGACTTCGCCCTCTTCCTCTGGCTGCTCGGCAAAATACTGCCGCGCCGTATAGCAGTCTCCCGCCGGAATCAGAAGCCCGCCAAGGATCAGATGGCTTCCTGATGGCGAAAGGCCCGTCGTCTCCAGGTCAAGCACACCGGTCGACTGCGGACGAAAATAGTCCGAAAAAGGTGCCCGTACGTAGACCGGTATGGATGTCCTTTCTTCGCGGACAATCATCGGTCCGCTCCGCGCACTGCACGGTGCAGCGCAAAACCATGATCCAGCGGCCCTGAACCTTGTCCGAGATCCAGCATAGCCTCCAAGGCCCCGCAGAGATAGTCCTTGGCCAGCCGTACCGCCTCTTCTAAGGATTCTCCCCTGGCCAGGTTGGAAGCTATCGCACTTGAAAGGGTGCAGCCGGTTCCGTGGGTATTGGGGTTATCGATCCGCCGCCCCCGAAACCATCGGGGCCCTTCGGCGGTGAACAGCAGGTCATTGGCTGTATTCTTCCCATGGCCGCCCTTCACCAGGACGGCACAGCCATAGTCTGCATAGATGCTTTCGGCCGCTTTCTCCATGGCCGCCGGGGTCTCAATCGCGCAGGAAGCAATGGTCTCAGCCTCCGGGATGTTCGGCGTGATCACCGTCGCCAGAGGAAACAGCGCCTTCCACATGCGCCGCTGCACCTCCCCGCCGGAGAGCACCGATCCGCTGGTGGATACCATCACCGGATCGACGACGATGCTGTGCGTACCATATTCCCGCAGCGCCTCCACGATGACGTCCACCTGTTCCGGCGATGATACCATGCCAATCTTGACTGCATCCGGCGGAATATCAGAAAAGACCGCCGCAAGCTGAGCAGCCAGAAATGCGGGCGGGGAGGGCACAACGGCCCGCACGCCTACGGTGTTCTGCGCGGTCATGGCCGTAATGGCGCTCATGGCATAGACACCATGCGCCATCATGGTCTTGATATCCGCCTGAATGCCTGCACCGCCGCTGCTGTCACTGCCCGCAATCGTCAACGCTGTTTTCATTTTATCTGCCTTCCTATTGTCTCTTTAGATATCCGCCTCCGGTTCAAAACACGAAAGCCGCGGGCAATGCGCCCGCGGCTGCAGAAGCTTTTGCATCACCGCACCAGCGTGCAGGTGCAGGGCGCATGGAGAAGAATCCTGTTGGAGACCGAACCCACGAGGAATCGTTCCATATTGGACTTCCCCTTCGTCCCCATGACGATCTGATCATAGCCGTCCCGCTCCGCGATCTCACAGACCTGGTTGGCGGCACTGGAACCGGTTTCGATCATGCTGCCCGGCTCGATCTTCGAATATTTTGCGAATTCTCTTTTCGCATCGTCCAGAGCCTCCCTGGCGATCTTTTCACCGGCACGCTCCATAGTCACGCTGGAATCCATAAAATTAGGCTCGTATACGATAACGTGCAGGAAATCAACCGTGGCATCTCCAAAGGCCTCTGCAAGCTCTGCCGCGTATTTTGCCGCGCGCAGAGAATAGCCCGAACCATCGACAGGAACCAATATCTTCATTTCGCACCTCCATCCAACGGCACCGCGCCGCAAACCGATGCCTTCACTAGCGAATTGCTTACTTTATATTATTATTATATCAGGTATACCATGGCAGAGCAAAAAGTTCTCTGTCTCTATTTTGCATCCCGGCTGCGCATGCTCACCATGCGGACGGCACCGGCGGCCATGGGCGTCCAGGCATCTTCCACGCCTCGGTCTGCAAGGTTGTTCTCTACTGCCCGCAGCACACCCTTGTGTGCCACGATCACAAGATCTCCCGGCGGGCTGCTCTGCAGCAGCCTGCGCAGCGCTTTCACCACGCGGTACTGCAGATCATAAAAGTTTTCCATAGAGGATCCGATCTTGAAGGCAAACAGATCGTTTCCCCGCCTGGCATACGCCTGCGGGAAATCCCTTTGAATCTCTCGTATGGGGCGGCCGTCCCAGCGGCCCAGCCGCATCTCTTTCCAGGCTTCCTCCTCGATCACCGGCAGAGGAGCGCCTCTTCCCATCACGCCGGCGATTATCTCGGCGGTCTGCCGCGCCCGGCAAAGCGGGCTGGCATAGATGCAGGGCACATCCACACCCATCTGCTGCAGACGCACCGCCGCAGCCTTCGCCTGCTGCCTCCCCAGATCGCTCAGCGGTACATCCGTCTGTCCCAGAAAGATCTTTTCGTGGTGCTGACGAGTCTGCCCGTGGCGGACGAGGAAAAAACGATGGCCCTCTGCAAGAGCAGACAATGCCGGTCCGCTCCCGTGGTTCAAAAACTCCAGCACCTCCCGGTAGGCAGATGGGGTGTCCATATCCAGAACCACACCCTCGCAATCCACCGGGATCCGCTGCATCTCCTCTACGTACCGATCCGTCACAGCCTTCAAGCCGCCGGATCCCTGATAAGCAAGAATTTCCTCCACACGATCAGCGGGGATATAGAGCGGATGGCCCTTCTTGCCTCGATAAACCGGAACGGCAAACCTTCCCTCTTCACAGCGGATCATTTTCCGGACCGTCGCTTCGCCGAAGGCAGGACAGTCCACCGGCACAAGAAACACGCCGCGTCCATACCGGCCGGCCGCTGCAAGCCCTGCCTGCACAGAGGAGAACATGCCCGCATCATAGTGCGGATTGAAAACAGCGGTGACATCGTCCTGCAGATGGGAGGACAGCGCCTCGCGTCGATGCCCTGTCACCACGATAATGCGTACAATACCGGCTGCACGAAGCTGGGAAAGCACACAGTCGATGACCGTTCCCCCGCCCATCGGCAGCAGCGGCTTGAAGGCGCCCATTCTGGAAGAATAGCCGGCCGCAAGAACGACGGCTGCGTAGTCGGCTGCTTTATGCAAAGGACGCTCTGCTGCAGCATCTTGAGCATCGAGCTTCAAAAGACTCACAGACTCACCTCCATCCTTTCTTCATGTGCCGGTCTCTGACCCTGTCAAGGCGCCGCAGCACGCTGCCGCAGGCACAGGCCCTGGGAAGAATCCTGCTGATATCCCCCGTCCGATACCGAATCAGCGGCATGGCTTTCCGTCCGAGTGTCGTTACCGCCACCTCACCCCAGCAGCCATCAGGCAGGACAGTACCATCCAGGGGATCGATAATTTCCACATAGACATCAGACTCTCGAATATGGTATCCGGCGCCGGGGCAGCAGCTGACGGCACAGCCATAGCCGGTTTCTGTCAGCCCGTAGTGTTCAAAGACACGGCACCCCCAGACATCATGCAGGCCGGCGGCTGCGTCTGGCGATACATAATTTCCGCTGAGCAGCACCGTATCCACGTGCAGCCCGGCCGTGCATTGCATCAGGTGGTAAATATGCTCGGGCAGCCCTGCCAGCACGGTAATTCCCTCCGCATGGAGGCAGTCCAGCACCCTGCTGAACGAGTCTCCCTCCTCCGGCAGACCCATGGGAAACACCCGGGCACCGATGTGGGTCTCCACGCCTTCCTGCAGAAGTCTTCCCACCGAGCCCGGCCTTTCACAGGGCATGCAGATCATCAGGCGATCCTTCGGGCCCATCATCAGTTTCATCCCCTCGCCAAAGAAGTCCACCGTACACTGCAGATCCTCCCTGGTGAAAAAGACCCGTTTGGGGATCCCGCTGCTGCCGCCGGTCGGCAGGGTCACAATCCGCTCTACGGCGCTGGCCGGCACACAGAGCATCTCTTCGGCACAAGCCGAGAGTTCTGTCGGCAGCGTGAAAGGGAGCCGTGTGAAATCTTCCGGTGCCTGGAGCTTAATGCCGCGCAGCTTTTTCTGATAAAAGGGCGCATGCTCCCGCGCATACGCCGCCGTCTCTCTGATCGCTTCCCACTGCCGCCCGCAAAGCACCTCCCTGGTAAGCCCGCCTTCAGCAATGCCCAGACGATATGCGGTATAGCGGTCCAAATACCGCATCTTAATCCAGCTCCATCCGTTCCTGCATCTGCCCCAGCACTGCCTGGATCATGGCCGGACACTGCTCCACTTTGTTGAGGGGATTGCCGGCAAGCAGCGTCTCGCAGTCCAGCGCGCCATAGGTTTCCTCAAACCATTCCATCAAATCACGCGACGCCTCCGCCAGCTGCTCCTGATCCCACAGCGCCAGCACCATGGCCGCCGCCGTCAGAATCCCGCAGGTCTTCTCCGTGTTCATGCCAAAGCAAAGACCTGCACCGGCTTCCACCATCAGCGGATCCTCTCTGTCCAGCATGTGCAGCCCTTCCTCCATGACGATTTGGCTGCAGCAATACCCTTGCAGTCTGTAATCAAGAAGTTTTTCCTCCATGCTCACGATGTCTCTTCCTCCCTCAGCGCTGTTATTCCTTCTCTGCCGCCATCAGAAAGTAGCCGGTCCTGCCGGGCCGCCGAAAGCCGCCGCAGAGCTGCTCACCGTCCATGGCCTTCTCCGCAGCATATTCCTGCAGATCCTTTGTCCGGTCTTCCTCCAGGAGAATCCGGTATCCTAAGCTGCGCATGTATCGCTTCAGCGGATCCAGATAAAACCGTCCGTCATAAAAGAAATCCACCATGCGAACGTCCTCATCACTTTCACAGTCGCCGTATTCATGCGGACGAACCGCGTCCGCCGCCGCCCGCCTTGCCAGGGCTTCCATGTCGCGTGCGCTGGGATCTCTGTGATACAGGTCACTGAGGAAGAGCCTGCCGCCATGCTTGAGAACACACCAGACCTCATGCAGCGCCTCCTGGGGCTTGTGGATCAGCGAGAGAACACATTCCATCACCACACCATCAAAAGTGTTGGAGAGGAACCCCTCCAGAAATTCCCCGTCACCATAGCGTATTTCCGCAGCGAGTCCGCGTTCCTTTGCCTTGCTGACCATAGAAAGATCAATATCTACTGCCGTCAGATCCAGGCCGTAGACCTTCTCCATATGTTCCAGGGTCTCGCCCTCACCGCATCCGATCTCCAAGACCTTGTCCCCGGGCGCAAACCCGCAGGCAGAAAGGCCCCTGTCCGTCATCGCAAAGCCACCCGGTCGCAGCATGCACATCGCCTCCTTTGCTGTGCGTTCTTTGTCCTAAACTTTCATATATTTTAGCACAAAAAAAGAAAGGCAGCAGTACTACAGTTCCCGGATCAGCTCCAGCAGGTATGGATAATACGTGGATCCTACATGGCATGTACGACGCACCGATCGATCAAAGACAGCCTCCCACTGCTTTCTGCGCACCATCTGTACTTCTGTAACGTGCCGCAGGTTGACCGCATAGGCATTATGGCAGCGGACAAAATACCGGCTGCCCACAATTTGCACCAGGCGGTACAGCGGCATTCTTACATCCTCGATCGTCTGCTCAGCCAGGATAAGGTCCAGGCTATGGCCGCGCATCTCCGCAAACAGGATATCCTTTAAGCGGAACCGGATGTGCCGCCTGCCGGCATGCAGATGGATACTCCTGAACCAGTCGCTTCCCAAAGGATCGCCCAGATATTCTGCCGCTTCCTCGCGATCTTTGACCGCAACGACTTCTGTCACCGCCGGCTTCCTCCGGCACAGCGGACTGCAGGTGCGGTTGTTTGGACAAGGGTTGTTGAGGCAGACATCCGGACAGAAAAATACCGGCGCATCGCCGATACAGATGATGCTCCTCTGCTTCTTTCTTTCTTCTTCACTTCTTTTCATTGTTTTCTCTGTTTCTTTCTTCTTCCTCCCGCAGGTACGCCTCGGCCTCCAGTTCCAGCTTGCGGTTGATGAGGTTGATCCTGGACGGCGGGAAAGCCTTGAGGATCTCCGCCGTTTCCTGCAGCAACTGCGGACCGCTGTTGTCCACGACACCGCAAAACAGTTCATTGGGCGTGATATCCAGCACGTTCATGATCTTGATCACGGTTTTGAGACTGGCGCTGCCCTTTGCATTCTCGATATGGCTGATGTGCGTCGGGCTGACACCGATCAATTCTGCGAATTTTTCCTGGGTCAGTCCCAAATCTCTTCTGGCCGTCCGCACCCGTCTGCCGATATCTTTTTCGTCAATCTCCACGGCAAACCCTCCTTAGGATGTATTGTAAGTAACAACTGCATCGAAAGTTAAGAAAGTTATACTCAAGATATGACTTTCAGTTCAAATTTTTTCTCTTTTTCTTTGCCTGCCTAGATGCAGTCTGTCACAAGAACGCATCCTGCGGCCGTAATTACGGCCGCAAATCCGCCGCGCCGAAAAAGGATGACGATTTTATCAGTTTTTTGCGCAACTTTGATTGACTTTGCTCGAATTTGATTGTATGATGACAGCAAGAGGTAAAAATGATGATCCAGCAAGAACGTTTTGACTACATCATGCAGCGGCTGCACGCCAACTCTGTCGTGAAAGTGCATGAACTTTCCAAGGAGCTCAAGGTCAGTGAATCCACGATTCGGCGCGACATCAGCGATCTGGCCAGCTCAGGCTATCTGAAGAAGGTCTTCGGCGGTGCTATGCTGATGGATCATCCCGGTTCCACCTCCGTCTCCATCGAAATGGACGTGGCTTCCAAGTCATCGATCCGTATTCCTGAAAAAAAGAGTATCGCCCAGTTTGCGGCGACACTGATCAACGACAACGATTTCGTATTCCTGGATGCCGGCACCACGACCGGCCTCATGATCGACTATCTGAAAAACAGAAATGCCACCTATGTCACCAACGGACTGATGCACGCACTGCGTCTGTCGGCCAAGGGGCTGAAGGCCTACATCCTGGCCGGGCAGCCCAAGGCTGTCACTGAGGCAGTCGCCGGTTCGCTCGCTGTTGAGAGCCTCCGGCGCTACGATTTCAGCAAGTGCTTCATCGGTGCCAACGGTGTGGACCTGGAGCGGGGATTAACAACGCCGGATCTGGAGGAGTCCGTCGTTAAGGCAGAGGCCATCAAACGTTCCTACATGCCTTACATTCTCGTTGATTCCAGCAAGTTCGGCATCGTTTCTTCGGTTTCCTTCGCTGCGCTCGAGAACTGCTGCATCATCACCGATGGTGTCGTAGATCAAAAATACAAAAACCGTACAATTATTAAAGAGGTGCTCAAATGATCTACACTGTAACCTTCAACCCGGCCATCGACTATGTGGTTCACGCTGATCACCTGCAGATCGGGGCAACCAACCGTGCAGCCAGCGAAGAGTATTACTTCGGCGGCAAGGGCATCAATGTCTCCACGGTACTCCACCGTCTGGGTGCAGAAACCACTGCGCTGGGCTTTATCAGCGGCTTTACCGGCGAAGCGCTGGCACGCGGCCTTGCCGAGGAAGGATTCAACACCGACTTCATTCGTCTCCCCGACGGCTTCACGAGGATCAACGTGAAGATCAAAGGGGAAAAGGAAACCGAACTCAACGGCCAGGGGCCCGTCATCACCGAAGCAGCCTGTGCCGAGCTGTTTGCCAGGCTGGAGACGCTGACACCGCAGGACACGCTGGTCATCTCCGGCTCGGTGCCTTCCAGCATGCCCGAGGACACCTACGAGCAGATCCTCGCCCGCACTTGTGACAAAGACGTCCGCACCGTGGTCGATGCCACCGGTGCCCTGCTTCTCAACGTACTCAAATACAGGCCGTTTCTGATCAAGCCCAACAACGATGAACTCGCCGAGATGCTCCATCGTCCCGCAGACACTGACGAGCAAATCGTGGAAGGTGCCCGCACACTGCGTGCCGAAGGTGCACAGAACGTGATCGTCTCCCGCGGTGCCAAAGGGGCGGTCATGGTCACTGAAGACGACCAGGTCATCCTGCAGGAGCCCATCCTCGGCAGAACGGTCAATTCCGTCGGCGCAGGTGATTCCATGGTGGCGGGATTCCTCGCCGGCTATCTTCGCACATCGGATTACGCCTATGCGCTCAAACTCGGTACCGCAGCCGGCTCTGCGACCGCTTGTTCCCCGGGACTGGCCACAGCCAGTGAGATCGAAAGGAGGATGTTTCAATGCAAATAAGAGACCTGATCCAACCGGAATCCATCATTATTCATGCGGACGCCTGCTCCAAGGAGGAGGCCATCCATACCCTGATCGACCTGCATGACAAGGCGGGCAATCTGTCTGACAAAAAAATCTACACTGAAGGGATCCTCAAGAGAGAGGAAGAAAGCACCACTGCTGTCGGCGAGGGCATTGCCATCCCGCACGCCAAGAGCGAAGCCGTCAAGCGTCCGGGTCTGACTGCCATGACAGTGCCGGAGGGTATTGACTACGGTGCTCCCGACGGCAAGCCTTCCACCATTCTCTTCATGATCGCTGCCCCGCTGGACGGTGACCTTCACCTGGAGGTTCTGGCGAGGCTCATGACACTTCTGATGGATATGGATCTCAGGAAGCAGCTGCTGGAAGCTGAAAGCGGCGAGGCTTTCCTCGACTGCCTCAACCGGGCGGAGGCCGCCAAGTATCCCGATGAAGCTGCTGCAGCAGCCTCTGAGGCCGGCACCGATGAAACTGCAGCGGAAGAAACTGCCGCAGCACCGGCCGCTGCCGGCTACCGGGTACTGGCTGTCACGGCCTGCCCCACCGGCATCGCCCACACCTACATGGCTGCTGAAGCACTGGAGCAGCAGGCGGAAAAGATGGGCATCTCCATCAAAGTCGAGACCAACGGCTCAGGCGGTGCCAAAAACGTCCTCACACCCGAGGAGATCGCTGCCGCGGAAGGCATCATCGTCGCTGCCGACAAGCAGGTGGCCATGGATCGCTTTGCCGGCAAGCGGGTCTACAAAACCAAAGTGGCCGATGGCATCAACAAGCCGGAAGAGCTGATCAGCAAAGCGCTCAGCGACACGACGCCCATCTACGAGGCGTCCGCCGACCATGTCACCGCACCCGATAACGCCATCGAGGACGAGAGTGCCGGCCGCAAGATCTACAAATCCCTGATGAACGGTGTATCCTACATGCTGCCCTTCGTCATCGGCGGCGGCATCATGATCGCCATCTCTTTCCTGATCGATACCATTGCCGGCGCCCCCAGCGGTTCCGATTTCGGTACCGTCACCACGGCAGCCGCATTCTTCAGCGCTGCCGGCCACTATGCCTTTGCCTTCATGATGCCGGTGCTGGCAGGATTCATCGCCGAGAGCATCGGCGACCGGCCGGCCATCGCCGTCGGCTTTGCAGGCGGCTACATGGCCACCATCGGCTGCACATTCGCATCGCCCACCGGTGACAGCACGGCGATATCCGGCTTCCTGGGCGCCCTGCTCGCAGGCTTCGTCGGCGGCTACATCGTCGTCTTCCTGCAGTGGGTTTTCCGCAAAGCGCCGGAATTCGTGCACCGGATGATGCCGGTGCTGATCCTGCCGCTTTTTGGCATCACCCTGATGGCTGTTGTCATGTTTGCGCTCAACCCGGTTATCGGCGTGATCAACACCGCCCTCTCCCATGCGCTGAACAACATGGGCAATTCCTCGGCCGTCATCCTGGGCTGTGTCGTTGCCGGCATGATGGCCATCGACATGGGCGGTCCTTTCAACAAGGCAGCCTACGTCTTCGGCACGGCAGCGCTGGCTACCGGCGGATACAACATCATGGCTGCCGTCATGATCGGCGGCATGGTACCGCCCATTGCCATCGCCCTCAGCACCACTTTCTTCAAAAACCGGTGGACCAAGACGGAACTCAAGTCCGGCCCCGTAAACTATATCATGGGGCTCTGCTTCATTACCGAGGGAGCCATCCCGTATGCAGCGGCCGATCCGCTGCGCGTCATCCCCTCCTGCATCGTAGGCTCCGCTCTTGCAGGCGGCCTTTCCATGGCCTTCGGATGCACCCTGATGGCACCGCACGGCGGCATCTTCGTCTTCCCCGTTGTGGGGCATGTCGGAGGATATCTGCTCGCCCTGGCAGCCGGCTCCCTGATCGGCATGCTGATGCTCGCTCTTCTCAAGAAGAAGCTGCCGCAGGAAGAAGCCTAATACAGCTCGATTCGTCATGCGATCGTTCTGCGATCGTCAATGGCACCGCACAGCCAAGTTCATCTGCGCAAAGGCAGAGAAAGGAGACTCAACATGGTATCAGAAAAACTCAAAGTAACCAACTCGCAGGGCTTTCACATGAGGCCCGCCACACTGTTCGTCAATGAAATGGCCAAATTCGGCAGTGATGTCACGATCCTCTTCAATGGCAACAAGGTCAATGCCAAAAGTCTGATGAACCTCATTGCAGCCTGCATCAAGTTCGGTGCCGAGATCGAGGTGCAGTGCAGCGGCGATGACGAAGAAGCCGCTCTGGCCAAGGCGAAAGAACTGATCACCTCCGGCCTGGGTGAAGAGTAAGGGGTATACGCCATGCTAAAAGGAATAGCTGCTTCGGAGGGCATTGGCATCGGCAAGGTGCGCATCATCTCGCAGCAGAAAATCACCTATGACACCAAGCCTGTCATCGGCGTGCACAAAGAGATCGACCGACTGCATGATGCCATCGACACCTTCATCGATAAAACCAATCAGCTGGCCGATGAGATGGAGAAGTCCGTCAATCCCAAGGAAGCAAAGATCATACGCGGTCATGTGACCATGCTCAGTGATCCGTTCATGGTCAGCCAGATGGATGAACTGATCAAAAACGACAACAAATGCGCCGAGGCGGCGGCGGAAACCGTGCTGGACATGTTCAAGAACATGTTCCAGCAGGCCGGCGATGAGCTGACCCGCCAGCGTGCCACCGACGTGGAGGACATCAAGACAAGACTTCTTCGGATCCTTCTCGGCATCGAAGAGGCTGACCTCAAGCACCTCCCGCCCGGCACCGTCCTTGTCACCAACGATCTGACGCCCTCCATGACTGCAGAGATGGATCACGAAAACGTCGTGGGCATCGTCACCGAGAGCGGCGGCATGACATCTCACTCCGCCATCCTGTCCCGCGCCCTGGAGATTCCGGCCGTGCTCAGCGTCCTCAACGCCACGGCCACCCTCAAAGAAGGAAGCAACATCATCGTGGACGGGATCAACGGCGAAGTCATCGATGCCCCCACCATGGATCAGCAGGAAGCCTACGAGCAGCGCAGGGAGGACTACTTTGAAGAGAAGAAGCGCCTGCAGGCTTACGTGGGCAAACGTACAGAGACAGCCGATGGGATGTCCAAGGAAGTGTTCTGCAACATCGGCAATCCCAAGGACGGCATCGCCGCCCGGGATCGGGACGGAGAAGGCATCGGCCTGTTCCGGACCGAATTCCTCTTTATGGACAGGAACAGCATGCCCGGTGAGGATGAGCAGTACGAAGCCTATAAGAAGGTCTGCGACACGATGGAAGGCAAAACCGTCATCATCCGCACTCTTGATGTAGGCGGCGACAAGGAAATCCCCTACATGAACCTGATCAAGGAGGATAATCCGTTCCTGGGCTACCGTGCCATTCGCTACTGCCTGCAGAACGAGGATGCTTATATGCTCCAGCTGCGCGCCCTGGTACGTGCCAACCACGATACCGGCGGCAACCTGTGGATCATGGTGCCGATGGTAGCTTCGATCAGCGAGATCATGCAGGTCAGGAAGCTGGTGGCAAAAGCTGCCGAGGACCTGTCCATGCCGATCCCCAAGGTGGGTACCATGATCGAGACGCCTGCGGCCTTCATCATGGCGGACGTGCTGGCCCGCCACTGCGATTTCTTCAGCATCGGCACCAACGATCTGACCCAGTACATCATGGCAGCGGATCGTGGCAATGCCAGCGTGGCCTATCTCTACAAAACGTATGATCCTGCGGTGCTGCGTGCACTGCGGTCCATCATAAGCGCCGGCAAGAAAGCCGGTATTCCTGTCGGGATGTGCGGCGAGGCGGCCGCCGATCCCATGCTTATTCCGCTGTTGATCAGCTTTGGGCTGGACGAGTTTTCCGTAGGTCCAACTTCCGTGCTGCATACCAGAGCAGAAATCAACCGCTGGACAAAGGCGCAGGCAGATGAAGTCGCCAAAGGGGTACTGCAGCTTGAAACTGCAGAGGAAGTAAAGATGTTTTTAAAGGAGGCAATCAAATGAAAAAAGTAGCAATCAATGGATTCGGACGTATCGGCAGACTCTCTTTCCGCAAACTCTTTGAAGATCCCGAAGTGGATGTCATCGCTATCAACGATCTGACGGACGCCGCTATGCTGGCACACCTGCTCAAGTTTGACACCGTGCAGGGCGGCTACGGCAAGGATCATGAAATCACCAGCAGTGAGAATTCCATCACCGTTGACGGCAAGGAAATTCCCATCTTCAGCGAAGCTGATCCCTCCAAGCTCCCCTGGAAGCAGATGGATGTGGACATCGTTCTGGAATGCACCGGTTTCTTCACCAGCAAGGCAAAGTCCAAGGCACACCTTGATGCCGGCGCCAAAAAGGTGCTGATTTCTGCACCTGCAGGCAACGACCTGCCGACCATCGTCTACGGCACCAACCATAAGACACTGAAAGCAGATGATCTCATCGTTTCCGGTGCTAGCTGCACCACCAACTGCCTGGCTCCTATGGCCAAGGCGCTGGCCGACTACCGCGAGGTAAGAACCGGCTTCATGACAACCATCCACGCTTACACCGGCGACCAGATGATTCTGGACGGCCCCCACAGAAAGGGCGATTTCCGCCGTGCACGTGCCGGTGCGATGAACATCGTCCCCACCTCCTCCGGTGCTGCCAAGGCCATCGGTCTGGTAATCCCCGAGCTGACCGGCAAGCTGATCGGCTCTGCACAGCGCGTGCCTGTCGCCAGCGGCTCCATCACCATCCTCGATGCCACTCTGAAGGATGATTCCGAATCGGTCTCTGTTGAGGGAATCAACGCTGCGATGAAGGCAGCTTCCACCGAGTCCTTCGGCTATACAGAGGAAGAAATCGTTTCCAGCGACGTAATCGGCATGAGCTACGGCTCCCTCTTTGATGCCACCCAGACCCTGGCAGAAAGATGCGGAACCAAGATCTACGAGGTGCGTGTCGTCTCCTGGTATGACAACGAAATGAGCTATGTCAGCCAGCTGGTACGTACACTGAAGTACATGTGCTCCCTGGCATAGTCTGCCGGAAACACACTGTTCCGATGAAACCGGAGCATGCCCGGTAACTGCCGGAAGCATACCCTCATTAGGACGAAGGGGAGACGGCTCACTATGAGCCGTCTCCCTCTTTTATCATCCTTTTGCGATTCGATTTCCTTCACTTCCTGCATAAACATGCTCTGGATCAGCACGCAGCCTCTTGCAGGGCAATAAAGCGCCATACAGCACCACTTTGCCGGCACGACCATCTGCCGGGGCATCCGCAGCCAGCTGACCGCGTCATTGAGGCAGGCGGGTCCTGGGCAGAATACTTTGTTAGAATTATACCAATATTGACTATTCCAATTGAGAATTATATAATAGATTGCCTAAGGAGGAAAAATCCGTTGATCAAATACAGAGCATTCATCAAGGTCGTTGAACTCGGCAGCATTACCAAGGCGGCCAAGGAACTCGGCTATTCACAGCCCGGTGTCAGCCATATGCTGGATTCATTGGAGGAAGAAATCGGCTTCCCCCTGCTGATCCGTTCCCGCGACTTGATCCGCCCTACCAAGGACGGCAACCGTATCCTCCACTACTGTCGGGAAATCGTCAAAAACGAAGACAGTCTCAGAGAGACTGCCGATTCCATCAAGGGCCTGCTGTCCGGCAGTATCCGCATCGGGGCCCTCAACAGCATGTTGATTCAGTTTGTACCGCAAGTGGTCAACGCTTTCTATACAACGTACCCCAACATCAGCATCCAGATCCATGAAATGAGCTCGCACGAGATGCGCAAGGCACTCCTGAACGGCAGTATCGATATTGCCTTCATGAACAACAATGTGCCGGGAAGCTTTGACTTCTGTCCGCTGTTTCGGGATTCCGTCGTGCTGATTATGCACAAGGACAATCCACTGGCCGCCTTTTCCACCATCCCGGTGGAGGAGCTGGATCATCGTGATTTTATCATGCCTCTTCCCGGCTGGGACGATCTGGTGCTTGCCATCAATGAGAAGGCATCCTTCACGCCCAACGTGCGCCACTATGTGGCCAGCGATGTAGCAGGAGTTTCCATGGCCGCCAATGAACTGGGGCTCTATGTCCTCTCCAGCATGCAGGTCTCCATGGCGCCGGACAACGTTGAAATCCGCAAGCTCGATACCGATGTGGGCCGCGATCTTGGCATGATTATCAAATCGCTGAAGAACACCACGCCTGCGCTGAAAGAATTCATCAAGGCGGCCAAGGAGGCCGCCGTCGACTACACGGCCTCCATCGCCGATGTGCAGTACATCGGCGAGTAGCATGTGCCGCTCACCGATCTGCCGGCATGCTGCGGCACGTGCTGCAGCCAGTTCAATATAAAAGCAGTTCAATTCAATAAAAAGGAATTCCGCGCTGCGATCTCAGCGTCTCTTGCCGCTGTCTGCAACCTTCATCCTGGAGATTGCCTTGGCAATGACGATCTGCGCCCGCGCGATCTCATTAGGATCATGCTTCTGCTCCGTCGCCATCCAGCGCTCCGCCGCTTCCTTGGAAGCGAGCGCCCGCTGCTTGTCGATATCCTCCTGCCATTCCGCAGCATCAGTATAAATGATGATGGTATCCTTGACATCGATGAAGCCGCCTGCCAGGGCGGCGACGCGAAACTCTTTCTGTCCGGCTTCCCGGATCCAGAGCGCATCGACATCCAGCAGTTTGCAGGCCCAGGCATGGCCTGCCATGAAACCCTCTTCGCCGCTTAAGGTGCGCGCAATGACCAGCTCCACGTCACCGCTGTAGAATTTCTTTGATGGCGTTATCACTTCTAACTTGATTGTAGCCATTTACTTTGCCTCTGCATCATCCTCTGCGCCGCTTTCCATGGCAGCAGCAGCCTTCTCATCCACCGCCATCTGGGTGGTCTTCTCCGACTGTTCTTTTTCGTACTTTTCCACGACGTCTTCAATGCCGCCGCAGAACAGGAAACAGCTTTCGGGAATATCATCGTAGCGGCCATCCAGAATATCTTTAAATCCATGAATCGTCTCCGACAGAGGCAGATACTTGCCCTTCATGCCGGTGAACTGCTCCGCCACGCTGAATGGCTGACTCATGAAACGCTGAATCTTTCTGGCGCGGCTGACGACGAGCTTGTCGGCATCAGAAAGCTCATCCATGCCCAGGATCGCAATGATATCCTGCAGGTCCTTATACTTCTGCAGCACTTCCTGTACACCACGGGCTGTATTGTAATGCTCCTCACCGACGATCAGCGGATCCAGAATCCTGGAAGTGGAATCCAGAGGATCCACCGCAGGGTAGATGCCCAGCTCGGT
Organism: uncultured Eubacteriales bacterium; assembly: GCA_900315555.1. Lineage (GTDB taxonomy): Bacteria > Bacillota > Clostridia > Peptostreptococcales > Anaerovoracaceae > RUG100. The sequence goes on along the minus strand of OMZN01000120.1, from coordinate 2,659 downwards.
GATCGAACGGGACAGCGTAGTGGTAGCATCCAGATGCGCAAAGGTCGTCGCCGGGGCCGGGTCTGTCAAGTCATCGGCCGGTACATAAATTGCCTGCACCGAAGTGATGGAGCCTTTCTTGGTCGAGGTGATTCTCTCCTGCAGCGCACCCATCTCCGTGGCCAGTGTCGGCTGGTAACCTACCGCCGAAGGCATCCGTCCGAGCAGTGCCGAAACCTCCGAGCCTGCCTGCGTGAACCGGAAGATGTTATCAATGAACAGCAGTACATCCTGCCCCGCCACATCACGGAAATACTCCGCCATGGTCAGGCCGGTCATCGCTACACGCATTCTCGCCCCGGGCGGCTCGTTCATCTGCCCGAAGACCATTGCCGTGTTGTTGATAACCCCGGAATCGATCATTTCGTAATACAGATCATTGCCTTCACGGGTACGTTCGCCGACGCCGGCAAAGACCGAAATGCCGCCGTGCTCACGTGCAATGTTGCTGATCAACTCCTGGATCAGCACCGTCTTGCCTACACCGGCACCGCCGAACAGACCGACCTTGCCGCCCCGCGTATAGGGGGCGATCAAATCGATAACCTTGATGCCCGTTTCAAAGATCTGCGAAGAAGTATCCTGCTCTTCAAAGCTGGGCGCCGGTCTGTGAATAGGCATGTGCTCTACATCGGTCAGCTGTCCCTTGCCGTCGATGGTCTCGCCGATGACATTGAACAGCCGCCCCAGCACTTCCTTGCCTACCGGCACCTCGATGGGGTGCCCGGTATCCACGGCTTCCATGCCGCGGCGCAGCCCGTCGGTGGAGGACAGTGCTACGCAGCGCACCACATCATCGCCGATGTGCTGTGCCACTTCAGCCACAATCCTTCGTCCGTCCAGGTTGATGTCGATGGCGTTCAGCAGCTGAGGCATCGCCTCAGGATCGAACTTGACATCGATGACAGGTCCTATTATCTGATGTATGGTTCCTTTATTCATGATATAGCTCCTACTTCTGTGCCTCCGAACCGGAGACGATCTCTATGATCTCATTGGTGATGGCCGCCTGTCTGGCTCTGTTGTAATACAAGGACAGGCTGTCCAGCATCTCTCTGGCATTGTCCGTCGCATTCTCCATCGCCATGCGCCGCGCCGCGTGTTCGCAGGTGGCGGACTCTACAATGGCACCATAGAGAGTGATCTCTACGTATTTGGGCACAAGGTAGTTAAAGACATCTTCAACTGAAGGTTCATATTCCACTTCCTTGTGGTACCTGATGATGTCCGGATCCTGCTCCACCGCGAAGGGGAGCAGCGTCTTCACACTGACCTCATGCTCCAGCTGCGATAGATAGGAATTATAGATCAGCACAATCTGATCGATCTTCTCCTCGTTGTACATATCGATGATCGGCCGGCTCATCTCCTGGGTAACCAGGAAGGGAATGCTCTCCGGCGGATCGGTGTATTCCTTGTAGATATGGCAGCCCTTCTTGGCGAAATAGTCCCGTCCTTTGGAGCCGATCGTGATCAGGAGCGGCTCCTCCTGATCCTTCGCCATCTGCGTCTCGGCCTCACGAATCACATTGCTGTTGAATGCACCGCACAGCCCGCGGCTGCCGGTGATGATGATATAGCACGTGGTTTTGATCTGACGGCTGCCCTGCAGGTACTGCCTGGGGACTTCATCGGCATTGTTGAAAATTTCCTCGATGGAATGCGTTATATATTGAAAGTTCTCATCCGTGTTCTCGTAGATCGCCTTGGCCTTCCTCAGCTTGGCCGCAGATACCAGCTTCATGGCATTGGTGATATGCTCCATGCTGGTGACACTTCTGATTCGCCTTTTGACGTCCTGCATATCGCTGGATGCCATCGCACATTTCCCCTTTCGTTATGCCTTAATCTCGCTGACTTCCTGCGGATCCAGCACCTGCTGACTATGCAGGGTATAGGCGCCGGCCGACTGCTTTTTGAACAGCTGCAGCGCATCGATCAGATCTTCCTCTGCCTCTTCGGTCAGCTGTCCGGTCTCATGAATGGACCGGACAATGCGGTCATACTGGGTATCGACAAAGGAAAGGAATTCCTTCTCGAACGTCTCGATATACTCTACGTCGATATCCTTGAGGAAATCATTGGCTGCTGCATAGATGATCATCACCTGATCCGCCACATCCATGGGCTGGTACTGCTTCTGCTTGAGAACCTCCATCAGCACGCGGCCGTGATCCAGCCTGGCCTTGGTATCCGGGTCCACATCGGAACCGAACTGCGAGAAGCTTGCCAGCTCTCTATACTGTGCCAGTTCCAGCTTGATCTTGCCGGCCACCGTCTTCATGGCCTTGATCTGTGCATTGCCGCCGACACGGGATACGGAAATACCGGCATTGATGGCCGGCCGCTGTCCGGTGAAGAACAGCTCCGTCTCCAGGAAGATCTGCCCGTCCGTGATGGAGATAACATTGGTCGGAATATAGGCCGATACATCGCCCGCCTGGGTTTCGATGATCGGCAGTGCTGTCAGCGAACCGCCGCCGAGCTTGTCAGAAAGCTTAGCCGCACGCTCCAGCAGCCTGGAATGCAGATAAAATACGTCACCGGGGTACGCCTCGCGCCCGGGCGGTCTGCGGAGCAGCAGACTCATCGCACGATATGCCACAGCATGCTTGGAAAG
>OMZN01000012.1 GCA_900315555.1 uncultured Eubacteriales bacterium | reverse complement strand
TCCTCACTGTAGTCAATGCCCTCTTCACCGCGGGGCGGATTCTCGAGATCCAGCGTCGTCACCTGGAACATCTCGCCGGCGCCCTCCGCATCCGATTCGGTGATGATGGGGGTATGCACATAAACAAAGCCCCGCTCCTGAAAGAACTTATGAATGGCATAGGCCAGCAGGGAGCGCACCCGAAAGACTGCAGCGAAGGTATTGCTGCGCGGCCGCAGATGGGCAATCTCCCGCAGATACTCCAGACTGTGCCGCTTTTTCTGCAGTGGATAGTCCGGATCGGAACCGGCCTCCAGCTCTATGCGGCGTGCCTTGATTTCAAACGGCTGTTTCGCTTCCGGAGTCAGTACGAGAACGCCCTCCACCCGCAGCGCCGCTGCGATGGGTGCCTTCGAGACTGCCTTGAAATTCTCCAGAAACTCTGCCTCATAAACTACTTGTATCGATTGGAAAAACGTTCCGTCATTGAGCTCGATGAAACCGAACTTGTTGGATCCCCGGTTGGTTCTCACCCAGCCTCGTATCGTGATCTCCTGATCTGCGTAAGCCTTGGGATCCCTGAAAATGCTGCGTACTTTTACATCCTCCATGCCTCTCCCGTCCTTTCCTGTCCTCTCTATAGGGCAACGCTCTTATTATACACGATCTGCCTCCGCCTCTCAACTCAGAACAGCCTGGGGCAACGCCTTTCGATCCAGGCGCGGAAAGTGGCAGGATCGCCTTCGGCGAAGGCATTTTTCGGCAGCATGACCGCTGAGAAGCGCCCGAACATAATGAAAAAGCAGCCGTCCTCCTCGGTAATCTTTGTCACATCGCCAAAGGGGTAGGCATTATGAATCGTCCCCTCCCGCACGTCGATTCCATCCTGAATAACGTAAACAGTCTCCGGCAGGCTGCCTCCGTGCGCCTTAAGAATGTTCTTCCAGGCCATGGAGGCCATAAGCCGATGATAGAACAGCATCATGATCCCGATCACAACGATAAAAAGATCCAGAACGAAAAGAAGCAGCAGCATCCCCAGACCCAGCCGCAGCGACACAGCGCCGGCTGCCGCCGCCACGGTAACGCCCAGCAGCACCAGCCCCAGGATCAGCAGGAAAATTCCACGCCGGGGATACGCTTTGCAGACCGTATGCGCATACAGACGTGCCAGATTCTCTTTGTCTTTCTTATATACAACCCTGTAGACCGACTCATCCGCGGCCGGTTTCTTCTCCGTCATGACGCATTCTCCTCTCTGGCTGCAAGCCGGTAAATGGCATCCGCATAGATCGCTGTCTGCTGAAAGAACCGTGCCACCGGCATGCGTTCATCCCGCTGGTGCATCAGATCGGGATCGCCGGGGAACAACGCCCCAAAGGCGACCACGTTATCAAAAGCGCGCGCATACGTTCCGCCCGCCGTGATAATCGGCGCAGAACCGACGTCGCCGGTGTGCTCTGCATAGACCGCCATCAGCGTCTTCACCAGCGGATCCTCTTCATCGAAGCAGATCGGTTTTTCGTCCTTGCCCTTGACAATCCCAAGACCGTGCGCTTCCAGCAGCGGCATCATGCCCTGATAGATCTGCGCTGCTGTGGCCGAGATCGGATAGCGGACGTTGATGGTGATCCTGGCCGCTTCCCGATTGATCTCCGCCAGCCCTACATTGACCACCGTGGTGCCGGAGACCGCATCTTCAAGGCGGCATCCCAGAGAGCTTCCGTCCAGTTCGCTACCGATACAGGTGTTGTAAAAATGAATGAACTCCGCCGCGTCCTCGCTGCTCAGCGGCAGGTCTTCCAGAAAGGCCATCAAAGCTGTGACGGCATTGCGTCCGTCCTGCGGATGGGCGCCATGGGCGGGCTGTCCCACAGCAGCTACCTCCAGGCTCTTCCCCGTCCGGCGTGTACGGATCCGGCATGGATCCGTAGCCGGCCAGCTTTCCTCCCGCAGCTGCACCTTTTCGTACAGTTTGGGATTATCGGCACGCAGCAGTGCACGGGCACGTCCGGGCACCATATTGACCGCCGTACCGCCTTCCAGCTTGATGAGACGCAGACCGGCGTCCGCCCCTATGCGGGAAAATTTCTTAGCAATGTCAAAGACCATGATGCCCTTCTCGCCGCGGATCACCGGGAAGTCCGCATCGGGCGTGAATCCCAGATCCGGCGGATCGCAGGCCTTGCGGTAAGCCTCCATGCCCTTCCAGTCGCCTTCCTCATCCAGTCCGAGGATCAGGCGCACGCTGCGTTTGAGGGGTACACCGCTGTCACGCACCGCTTTCATGGCATAGAGGGCGGCGACACAGGGGCCCTTGTCATCACTTACGCCCCGCCCGTAGAAGAAACCGTCCTCTTCCTCGCAGCCGAACGGATCATGCGACCAGCCGTCTCCGGCCGGCACCGTATCAAGGTGACAGATGATGGCCAAGGTCTCCGCCTCCGGATCTTCAGCATCCATTTGGATGTGGCCGCCGTAGCCGCCGGCGCGGAAGGTGGTGAAGCCCATCGACTCGCCCAGCGCCATCATATAATCGAAGGCTTTTTGGACGCCCTCGCCGAAAGGCATCTCCCCCTCCTGATACTCTGCTACACTCTCGATGCCGATCAGTTCCCGCAGAGTCTTGATCTGCGCCTCCCTGCCCGCATCGATAGATTTCCTCAATTGCTCCAGATATGCTTTTGCTGCCATTTCCTTTTTTTCCATATACTGCAAATGCACCGGCAGCCCTTACGGCTGTCGGTGCAGCGATCTTCAATACATTGTGAAGCCGTATGCGCCCGCGCTGTTATTCCACAGGCTGAACAGCCTGAATCTCAGGATAGCTTTCCTTCAGGATTCTCTCGACCACGCCGCCGATCGTCATCTGCGCACCCGGGCATCCTGCACAGTGCCCCTGCAGCCTGACCTTGACAACGTTGTCATCGGTGTATTCCACGAACTCAATGTCGCCGCCGTCTCTCTGCAGGAAAGGTCTGATCTGCTCCAATCCTTCTTTGATCTTGGTCTCCATATCTGCCATGAATCATCTCTCCTTTTGCTCTATTTGTCCCGGAAAGCGGATAAGAGATCCGCGCCAGGATAAAGTTTCTGCTTCGTTTTCCCTACGCCTTCTTCAAGGCGATGTACGCATAATATTTGCCCCAAAGCCGCTTATTTTACGCACAAAAAAGCGAAAAAAAAGAATTTTTTTTCGGCTCTTTTCTTTGTGTGAACCATCATGGTGCGGGGTATAGATTTTGTACAGACACGTTATACAACACGTTATTGATGACAGAGACTGGCCCCTTTGGCGGGTCAGCAGAAGAAGAGACATTTGGAGGTATGATAGTATGAAATGGACATGTACAGTTTGCGGTTATACGTATGAAGGCGAAAATCCCCCGGCAGAGTGCCCGCAGTGCAAAGCACCCGCTGAGAAGTTCAAGAAGGTTGAAGAAGGCGAAAAGGTCTGGGCTGCCGAGCATGTAGTAGGTGTTGCCGAAGGCGTTGATCCTGAGATCCTCCAGGGACTGAGAGAAAACTTCACCGGTGAATGCTCCGAGGTTGGCATGTACCTGGCGATGGCCAGAGTTGCCCACAGAGAAGGTTATCCGGAAATCGGCCTCTACTGGGAAAAAGCAGCTTATGAGGAAGCCGAGCATGCTTCCAAGTTTGCAGAACTCCTGGGTGAAGTCATCACCGATTCCACAAAGAAGAATCTGGAGATGCGTGTCGATGCAGAGCACGGCGCCACCGAAGGCAAGTTCGAGCTGGCAAAAAAGGCCAAGGAGCAGGGTCTTGACGCCATCCACGATACCGTCCATGAGATGGCAAGGGATGAAGCAAGACACGGCAAAGCTTTCGAAGGTCTGCTGAAGAGATACTTCGGCTAATCCCATCATAGACTAACCCCGGCCCGGACTTCATCGCCCGGGCCGCAAAACCAGAAAAGAACCCCGCACCAAGTGCGGGGTTCTTTTCTATCTTTTCATACTATCCTCTATATCTACTATCGGCTGTATCCGCTTCTCAGTCCACAAAGACGCTGCCGCCGATAAATTCACGCAGGATGGAATCGTTGGGAACAACCCGCTCTGCCTCACCGGTTTCAATGGTACGGAAGAAGGCAAGGAAGTGCAGCATCCGCTGCGCCTCGCAGAAGGCTTTGCTTTCACCCGGAATGGCACGCAGAAGCGGCTCCGCATAGCCCCGCAGCATGCTGATCTCATAAAGATGACCGGAATTGAAGAAGACATCTGCTTTCCCATTATAGGGAAAGACATTTTTATTTTCACCGCGCCGCACCTTCGGCCACTCCAGCAGTGTTTCTTCCGCCGTGTGCCCCCGGTACTTGTAGTCTCTGACCATCCGCCGAAGCAGCCGCATATCGGTCGCAAGGATCCGGTTGTGGCTGTCAATGCCCAGCGGCGTCAGCGGACTGATATAGATCCTGTACTTTTCTTCCTCGGCGATCTCCGGTGTCAGCCTGTCGTTCAGCGCATGGATACCCTCGATCACGATCAGCTGGTCAGAGGCAAGCCTGGTAAGACGCCGTCCGAACTGCTTGGTGCCATGCATGAAATCAAAGACCGGCAGATCGGTCTCCTCGCCCGCCAGAAGCGACTTGATGTTCCGGTTGAAAAGCTCAATGTCAACCGCATCCAGCCCCTCATAGTTGGGTTCGCCGTTTTCGTCGCGCGGCGTATCCTTCCTCTCCACAAAGTAGTCATCCGTCCCAAGATAAAGCGTTCGCACGCCTTCTACGCGCAGCTGAATGCAGAGCTTGCGGGCAAACGTGGTCTTCCCTGAAGAGGAGGGCCCGGTGATCAGGATAACGCGCTTTCTGGAACGCATGATCTCCCGCGTGACCTCCACGATCTTCTTTTGATGCTGCGCCTCGGAAACGAGGATGATGTCGGCAGCCTCTCCGGCCTCGATCTTCTCATTGAGATCAGAAACATACTCGATACCCTGCATGACCTGCCAGTCTCTGGCTTCCCGGAAGGCCTTGTACAGCTTGCGGTCATCGATGAAGGCCGGTTCGCGTTCCATCTCGGCATCCTGCGGATACATAACGATTACACCGCGCCGGTACTTGCGCAGTTTAAAATCGTAAATATACGATGTAGATGGCAGCATGAAACTGTAGAAGAAGTTGATGAATCCATCGAGCTCATAGAAGGTCAGGGTATTCACCTCCGGCCTGCTGTTCAGACGGTGAATCTTTTCCTCCAGATCAGCATCGCGAAGCATCTGCATTCCCTGCGCACGATCGACGCTGATCTTGCGAAAGGGAATGTCCCGGTCCACCAGCTCGTGCATGTGCTCTTCCACCTGCTGCAGCTGCTGCGCCGTAATCTCACGGCCGTCCGCAAACTCAGTATAAATGCCCTTGCCCAGAGAGTTCCGCACCTCCGTCGAACAGCGCCCCAGCACGTCCTCGATAGCCTTCAGATAGACCATGATCAAACTGTGTTCGTAGATGATTCTGGCGCTCGTATCCCGCATGTCAAGAAGCACAATATCGTCGCCCTCCTGCACCGGATACATCAGATCCTGTATCTTGTTTCTTACCCTTCCTGCAAGAAGCGGACGCGGCGCATCGGCCGCACAGGTTCTTGTCAGATCGGCCAGCGTCGTCCCCTGATCTACCGAGATTGCCCGCGGTTTTTTCATCTGCCCGTACTGCAACGTGATCTTCATCTGTCTTCCTCCATGCCCTAAGAATTGCATGCCCTAAGTATAGCATATCGGCTGCGGCAAAGGAAGAAAGGCGGGGCAGGCAAACCCGCTGCCCCGCCTGCTGATACGCATGCCCAGCGAAGCACATCGCAGCATGCACCGGCGCATCATGTCCATGCGCGCCGGCGGCTCACTCCGCCGGCACCTCGAAGTCCCGCCCCTCGAGCAGCCGGCAGATCGCCTGCATTTCATCCGGATAAAGCGTGATTCCGCGGGTCATGTGCTTGTGTTCCATATCCCACTCGCGGATATCATACTTAGGGTTGCCCCCGTTCCATGCGATGATGTTCAGTTCCTTCGTCCATCCGGTGTTAAATCGTTTGATCACACCGATGTTCTCCCGGATCTCATACGTGATTTCCCTGTTCTCGCGTTCATTCACTGCCATTCCCTGACTCCTTTCTCTTTTCACCCTTCGCAGTCAGATCATATCACGGTTTCCAATATATGTCAATTATGTTATTTATTTCTTGGTGCGCTGATTTGATCAGCACCCGTGAAAAGAAGTGCCACTAGCTGCCGAGCTTCTGGGTGCAGCCCAGGGTGCAACATCCGAAGGATACTTTTTGACGCTTTTTGGCTCTTCAAGGCAGAAAAAAGCAGCCCCTCATAACGAGAGACTGCCGTTATTTCCTCTAAATTTCAACGTTCCTGCGATCTGTTTTCGTGGAGCGGATGACGGGAATCGAACCCGCGTCGCCGGCTTGGGAAGCCGGAATTCTACCATTGAACCACATCCGCAGGATATGATCGCAAACGCCCCGGCGTCTGCAGAACACATCCATTATAGCTTACTCATCCCCGATGCGCAAGGGCGGTTTTTGCTTCACAGCCAGCGCTGTCAGCGCCGCAGAGAAAGGCACCGTGAGCACCACAGCGATCACCACCATCAGCGTCGTGAGCATCGATCCCGTAAAGGCCAGAATCAGCGTCTGGCAGTTGGCTCCGATAAGATCTCTTCCGATATTCATACCGGACCGATACATTTCCCTGCTCGTCAGATGCGGCATGCGTTCCCGCATGCGCAACCCCCCTTGCCGGCTATCCGGCAAGGGGGGGTACATCGATGCGTTCTGCAGCAGCAAACGCGCCGTCCTGTTCATGCAGCAGCAGAATCGGGCATCATCGCTGCCCGGCCTGCTATTTCATCAGCTTCGCAATGGCCTTGGCCGCACGAACGCATTTTTCCTCCGAAATCGAAGCCACGGAAATCCGGATGCCCTTGGCCAGCGGCACAACGAAGATGTCCTGCTCCGCCAGTTTTTCGCTGACCGCTTCCGGGTCATCACAGGCAATGCATGTAAAAAAGCCTGCATCAAAGGGAACATTGGCAAGACCTTCTGCCCGCAAGGTCTTCTCAAAGGTTTTGCCGCGGCGGATCAGAACATCACGGAATTCTTTCCGCTGCGCAACAACGCTGGCGAGAAGCTCTTCATCCTCGTAGATCCTGGCCAGCACGGTCTGTCCGGCACGCACACAGTTGGACCAGCTGCCGCGTGAGGAAAATTCCGTCACCTGGCGGAACTCTTCGGCAATCTCCGGCGAAGGCGCCATGCAGATCATCGCACCGCAGCGCATGCCGTACAGCGTCAGGGTCTTGCTGGCGCTGTAGCCGAGGATGGAAAGCACATTGCCATTGAGCTCTTCCAGGATGGGCAGGAAGCTCCTGTAGGCTTCCTCATCCCCGGCGAAGTCAATATAGGCTGCATCCACCAGCAGGGTGATGCGGCCCTTGGCGGAAGCCGTATTGAGACATTCCACCACGCCTTTCCAATCCTCGTCGGTCAGCGAATACCCGGTGGGATTATGTGCCGGCGTGTTGATGATGATGACCAGTCTGCCCTGTGCCGCCGCAAGCTCCTCGACTTTGGCAGCAAAAGCCTCCAGATGGAAGCTGCCCGCCTCATTGAACATGGTATAGGTATCGAGATCCCGGCCGATTTCCTGGCAGATCGTCTTATAGGGAGCCCAATACCAGTCACTGGTCAGGACCTTGTCGCCGGGGCAGCTGTAGTTGGACACCGTGTTGCGGATACCGCCGGTACCGCCCGGTGTGGCACAGACTTCCACGTACCGCTCCGTCTCGAATTTGCCGAAAGCGGCCTTGCATACCGCCGCCTTGAACGCCGGCGTTCCGCCGATGGGCGCATAGGCAGCATATTCCTCCGGCGAAAGCGTGCGAAGTACCTCAATCACAGAGTCCAGCACGGCCAGATTGCCCTCATCATCCATCATCGAACCGATGGTTGCATTAATCACGGCCTCTTTACCCTTTTCTTCGATGCGTGCCTTCGCTCTGCTGCTGATGCCGAAGATTTTATCAGCCTTGGGAATCGTCCTTCCGTTTTTCTGTGCAAATACCATTTTTCCTCCTATTCCGCTATGAACTTGACATAATGGATCTTCTGCCCCAGCCTCCGGAACTTCTCCTCATATTCCGTGCAGTAGTGCCTGCTTTCGCAGGCAGAAGCATGCAGATCCATTGTTTTTTCCTCTATCTTCAGACCGCAGGCCTCCCCTTCCTCGAGGGTAAAGGCATACAGATCGTTGTTGTCCGTTTTGCATTCGATGAAGCCGCCGGGCCGGATAACACGGCGGTACGCTTCCAGATAGCGCCGATTGGTAAGCCGCCGCTTGGCATGGCGTGCCTTCGGCCAGGGATCGCAGAAATTGATATAGATGCCATCCAGCTCCCCCGGCGCAAAGAAGTCCTCCGGGCTGTGAAGAAACGCACCTACCAGGCGCACATTCTCCACTTCCCGCGCCTGCAGTGTCTCGCAGGCGCGCAGCAGGACACTGCGCTGGCCTTCCACACCGATGAAGAGCGCCGCCGGATCGGCCTCGCCATGCGCCGCCAGGAAGCGTCCTTTGCCGCACCCCAGTTCGACGAACAGCCGCTGCGCCCCCGGCTGCAGCTGCCGCCATGTTCCTTTGTATTCCGCTGGCTGATCGACCAGCCGATCCGAAAAGCCGGCCAGCCGTTCCTCCAAGTCCTTGAGCCTTCGTTGTCTCATAGCATGATCCTCTCCAAAATGCAGGCACCGAGGAAGATGCCCATCAGAATTGCCGCTGCGGTATCCCGCTTGGCAAACCGCATGGGATTCATCCTTGTTCTTCCTTTGGCGCCCCGGTAGCATCTGGCCTCCATCGCCATGGCCATGTCCTGTGCAATCCGGAAAGCACTGATAAACAAGGGCACCAGGATGGGCAGCATGCGCCTGGCGCGCACCAGAATGTTTCCGGTCTCAAAGTCCGCCCCGCGTGCCTGCTGCGCCTTCATAATTTTGTCGGTCTCCTCCAGCAGCGTCGGTATAAAGCGCAGCGCAATGCTCATCATCATGGCGATCTCGCCAGCCGGTACGCCCAGACGCTCCAGCGGCGACAGCAGCCGCTCCATCCCATCGGTCAACCCGATGGGCCGGGTGGTGAATGTCAGCATAGACGATCCCAAAATCAGCAGAATCAGCCGCACCGCCATGAAGACCGCACGATACAGGCCCTCCCAGGTGATGGTCAGAATCCAGATCCTGCACAGGGTCCGCCCGTCATACATGAACAGATTCAGGATGAACGTCAGCAGGATGATGATGAAGATCGGCTTGAGCCCGCGCAGGATGAAAGAAAGCGGCACACGGGAAACGGCAATGACAGCCGCAAGAACCACAGTGCACATCACCATACCGAGCAGGCTGTGCACGATGAAAAGACCTGCGATATAGACAAGTACCGCAATGATCTTCGTCCTCGGGTCCAGTCTGTGGATCCAGGATGCGCCCTGATAGTATTGTCCCAGCGTAATATCCCGTATCATCGCTATCCCTTTCGCTGTCCCTGCGCATCCGGCACGTTCGGCATAGGCTGCACGGCCGCCGCAATGGCTTCCGCAGCCTGCTCTCTGTCCAGCAGCTCCTCCGGCAGGTGGTATCCCTTTCGATTCAGCCCGCGGATCAATGCGGTCACGCCCGGCACACCCAGGCCGATGCCTTCCAGTTCCTCACCGCGGGAAAAAACTTCCCTGGGCGTTCCGAACATGACGGCCCGTCCCTGATCCATGACCAGCACCTTATCCGCCATCCGCGCCACATCATCCATATTATGGCTGACCAGAATGGTAATATTTCCTTCTTCCTTGTGAATCCGTCCGATGACAGACAGAAGTTCCTGTCTTGCCTGCGGATCCAGGCCTGCCGTAGGCTCGTCCAGGATCATCAGGTCCGGCTTCATGGCAAGCACGCCGGCAATTGCCACACGTCGTTTTTGACCGCCGGAAAGCTCGAAGGGAGACTTATCACCAATGGTATCGGGATCCAGTCCGGTGAGCCGCAGTGCATGGTCCACCCGCTGCGTCAGCGCTTCCCCCTCAATTCCCAGGTTCTTTGGACCAAAGGCCACATCCTCGCTCACCGTCTCCTCGAAAAGCTGATATTCAGGATATTGAAACACCAGCCCGATCCGGCGCCGAATCTCCACCTTAGGCGTCTTCGGATCCGTGATCACCGTCCCGTGGATGGTAATCGATCCGGCATCAGGGCGCAGCAGGCCATCCAGATGCTGCAGCAGTGTCGATTTGCCGGATCCGGTATGACCGATAATGGCAAGGAATTCCCCATCTTCCACCGTGAAGGAAACATCCGCGAGCGCCTGCGTCTCCTCCGGTTCCCCCTTGGCATAGGTATGGCTCAAATGCTTTACTTCCAGCGGCATAGTCCCTCCGTCAATTCTTCGATCGTTACAATGCCCTCTGGCAAAGGCAGCCCGTGCGCACGCAGACGCGCCGCCATATCCACCGCTAAAGGCACTTCCAGCCCCAGGCTGCGCAGGCGCTCCGGCTGGCAGAAGATCTCGCGCGGCGTGCCATCCATACAGATCGTCCCATGATCCATCACCAAAATCCTGTCCGCCAGCGCAGCCTCCTCCATATAATGGGTGATCAAAATACAAGTAATCCCCTCACTATGCAGGCGCCTGATGATCTCAAGGACTTCTCTGCGTCCCTGGGGATCCAGCATGGCTGTCGGCTCATCGAAGAGAATACACCGCGGATGCATTGCCACGGCACCGGCGATGGCAATTCGCTGCTTTTGTCCGCCGGAAAGCTGATGCAGTGCCTTCCTGCGGTACTTTCCCATGCGGACGGCGGCAAGCGCCTTCTCGACGCGCTGCCGGATCTCTGCCGGCTCCATACCCAGGTTCTCCGGACCAAAAGCGACATCATCCTCGACGATGGAAGAGACCAGCTGGTTATCCGGATTTTGAAACACCATGGCGCAGGCCTGGCGAATCTCCCAGGTATGCTCCTCGTCCGCCGTGTCCATGCCATCCACCATTACGCTGCCCGCCGTAGGAAGCATCAGAACATTGATCATCTTCGCCAGCGTGGACTTGCCGGAGCCATTGCGGCCAAGGACAGCAGTAAAGCTGCCCTCGGAAATGCCGGCACACAGGTGATCAATTGCCCGCGTCTCCTCGCCCGTTTCTTCATTGATGTAATCAAAAACCAGATCCTTGATCTCGATAAAGTCTGCCATATGCTTCCTGCCGCCTGCCGGGTGCCTGCAGGCTTGTAAAGCCTGTCAAATACACACCCTGTGAAACATGTTCCGTGCCGCCGATGCGGCACCTCAAAGTTAGATTATAGCTTATCTCCATAGTATGCGCAAATATACGCATCCAATGTCGCCGCATCCATCTGTCCGGGTGCGCTCTCCCCCATCTGCAGTGAGGCACCGCCGGAGGCAAAGGTGATGCAGGAGCCGAACTCACCGCCGCAGATTCTTGTCTCCTTGCCCAGTTCACCCATGGAAAGTGCGATGAAAGGACGTTTGGCATATTCATCACGCATGACGCAGGCAGCCGTAAGCAGATTGATCACATCGTCTTCACTGTGGGGCATCACGGCAATCTTCGGAATATCCGCACCCAGTTCCTGCATAATATAGAGCCTGCGCACCATCACATCCACATCCGGTGTTCCGCTGAAATCATGGTTGGAAAAAATAACCTTCTTACCCTCTTCCTGAACGCAGGAGGCCAGAAAGCGGATTCTTTCCTCATCAAAATCCGCATCGGTATCGAAAGGTTCAATGTCGATCGCCTCGCAGGCAGCGTCCTCCGCCAGATCCCGCAGCAGGCTGTAATATTCCGTGCGCGTCATCCTGGCAAGTCCCCCTTCATCGGCGGTACGGATCGTCAGAATCAGGGGCTTTTGGGTAACTTCCTTAATGGCATGTGTCATCTCGGCGAGCGCCTGCCGATCCCGCCAGCCTTCCTTTTCCAAATGATCTGCACGAAACTCCAGCAGCTGACAAGGCAGGGTCTCCGCGGCGCGTGCCTGCCGCACCAGCTCGTCTTTGTCAAACGCCATCAGGGGCACACAAATCTTCGGCTTCCCTGCGCCCAGTGTCACGCCACCCAGCTTGATTGTCTCCATGATGTCCTCCTTCTGCGATCCACCGTTTTGTCAATTCACCATCCCTGCGAGACTTTATGGAACTTCGCTCTGCAGGCACGATCCTGCATTATTATAGCATAAAGAAAAACACGTTACGATCGTAACGTGCTTTCCTTCTGGAATTCTTATCATCAATGTCCGCAAGTCCTTCCAGCGGTCATTTCATATACCTTGCCTTCTGTCTTTTGACAATCCTTTTATACCACTTTTCAAACCTGCCTGACCGGATTCTGCATCAACTGCATCTTTCATTGTCTATTATGCAAAAAGAGGGCATCGCCATCGCGATGCCCTCTCTGTTTTTTGTCTTGAATCGTTCGATTACAGCGTTCGATTACTCGATGATTTCGGTTACAACGCCGGATCCTACGGTTCTGCCGCCTTCACGAATAGCAAAGCGCAGTC
>OMZN01000025.1 GCA_900315555.1 uncultured Eubacteriales bacterium | reverse complement strand
TATACATTATGAATCAGCTGATCACAAGTCCCCTCGTCAAGACCGGCCTGCCGCAGCAGATGCCGTGTCTTTGCCTCGATTTCCGATGCTGTGAAGGGGAATTCCGGCTCTCCTTTGGGAAGCGGTACGCTGTATTCCAGACGTTCACCATCCTTCATCACCAGTTGGACAGCCGCTCCCCGCTCTTTGGGAAGTGCTGCCGTCATGGACGGATCCTCCCTAACTTCCACATGAGCGCAAAGCCGACGGATCTCCGGATGCAAAAGATTTTCTTTTGCAAACGCTGCCTCAGACAAGTCATGCAGAACCAGCACGCATGCGACAGCATATGGAATACTGAGTTTAGCTGAGCTGGCATTATCAAAAGTTTTATGATCATGGCCGTGGATGGCAAGCTTATGAGTCCTGACAATAATTTTTTCTATTCTGTCCGGCTGCAGGGCATGCTTTTTCAGTAGCGCAAAGGCACAGTCTGCCGGCGGATGGGCATGGCGGCAAGCGGCATACATCTTGCGGTAAATGCTTCGAATCATCGGAGGATCATCATACTCCTCTGCAAAGATCGCCATGTTCGGATCCTCGGCATACAGGGACAGAAAGCCCCGAGGGCCGCCCAGTACATCCTCCGGATACTGCAGCGTCATGCTGCCGATCTGTGCGGAAAGAACACCGGCCGCTGCAGCGCGCCCTAAGTTTACCGGCTTCATCTGGGAAGGATCATCCTGCAGTGCCAAGGTGCCGCCGGCATTGGTCACGGCCGCCGTCAGCGCTCGCTTCATCTGCTGCCTGGAACCGCCCAGTGCACAGACACATGCCGCCGCAGCGCCCAGTGTGCCGCAAGTTGCACTGGTATGGAACCCCTTCTTTTTGTGCGAGGGCTGCACAGAGCATGCCAGCCGCAGGGTGGTCTCATACCCGGCAACGATGGCACGCAGCACATCGTCGCCATCAAGGCCATGCACCGGCGCCAGCGCCATCAAAGCACCGATCACCGGCACGCCGGCATGGCACATGCCTCTGCGGTGTCCGTCATCCAGTTCCAGCACATGTCCGTGAAAACCGTTTAGGAAAGCAGCCGAACTAAGCGACAAAGACCGCCTGCTGCCAAGCGGTCGATATTCTCCTCGATCAAATGAAAAAGCCGTATCCCCTTCAGCCACAGTTTTTTTGTACTGCGCTGCTGCGCCTCCAAGACAGACGCCTAGGAAATCCAGCAGGCTGATTCTTGCCTGCTCAAGATCCTTTTGCATGCCTTCTCCGGCCAGGATCCGCTCCAGAGAAGACAACAGATTATCCATGGCGTTAGCTTTTTTCATCGCTTTCCCTTCCGTTGATTATTTCCGCGATCACATACTGCGGCTTGTTGGATAACGTCATATAGATCCTGCCTATGTATTCTCCGATCAGTCCCAGGATCAGCATGATCACGCCGCCGATGAACAGCAGGATGGCAATGGTGGACGCATACCCCGCAATCATCTCCGGATGAATAATCTTGCGGACAATGGTCACGATCCCGAAAACAAAGCCGATCATGGCAGTAAGAACGCCCAGGAAGCTGGCCGCCCGGAGAGGAACCATGGAGAAGTTCGTCAGTGAATTCATCGACTGGGAAACGAGACGGCGAAAACTGTAGCCGGAGGAACCGCTGTGCCGGGATCGATGTTCCACATTCACATTGGCCAGCTTATCTGTTACACACCGCAGATAAGCGCCGGCGGAAGGAAACGGACTCTTGTAGTTCTTGATGGCATCGATGACCACTCTGCTCCAGGCTGCAAAAGAGGATGTGCTCACATCCTTAGGCTTTGTTCCGGTCGCCTGCATCAGCTTATTGTACATTTCGCTGGTAACCCGTTTGGACCATTTGTGGGTGGTCTTGGGGAACTTGGCATAGACAATATCATAGCCTTCCCGGATTTTGTCCACCATACGGAAAATCGCTTCCGGCGGATGCTGTCCATCATCATCCATAAAGACCAGCGCGTCACCATCGGCGTGGTTGGCAGCTGCCAGCCTGGCACAGGGCTGCCCCTGGTTTTTCGTCAGGTTGATGCCCTTGATCTTCGGATCGGCTTCGCAGAGCCTGCGTATCACATCAAACGTGTGGTCAGGAGAACCGTCGTTGACAAGAACCAGCTGATAATCATGCGACGGATGTTTATTAAATTCTTCTTTTATTTCATTGACGACCCATTCCAGGTTGTTTTCCGATCGATAGCATGGAATGCAGATCGAAATTAACATCGTTTCATATCCTCCGAATAATAAGTTCACTCAAAAGCTGTACCGACTGGACTCTATCTGCTGCAGTTCTCCTCTGTCAAAAGCGCGGATGTTGGAAAATGCACCTTGCATCATTCGTGAAAAAGACTCTCTTGTAATCCCGCCTATGTGCGGGGAGACAAACAGATTGTCTAACTGCAGCAGACGGCTGTCAGGGGGAAGCGGCTCCTGTTCAAACACATCGATGGCCGCACCTGCAATCCGGTGGCTGTGCAGTGCCTCAAAGAGTGCTTCCTGATCGATCAGTGCACCCCGGGCTGTATTGATCAGCACAGCATCCTCCCGCATGGCCGCCAGCGCATCCGCATTGACCATGCGCTTTGTCTGCTCTGTCAGGGGGCAGTGAAGCGAAAGAATCTGGGACTGGGCAAGCAGCTCGTTCCAGGGAAGAAAAACAATCCCCATCTCTTTTTCCGCCTCTTCATTGCGAAAGAGATCATAGTAGGCAACATGTGCACCGAAAGCCTGCAGCAGTGCCGCCGTTTTGCGGCCGATCCTGCCAAGACCTGCAAGGCCTACCCTCTTTCCTTTCAGTTCATGGGTTCGGATGCCGTTAGCCTGCTTTTTCCATATGCCGGACTGCAGCTGTGCATGAATCTTCGGATATTGTCTCAAGCAGTTCAGGATCAGCAGAAGCGTATACTCTGCAACGCTTTGAGCGTTGACACCGGCATTGATGTACAACGGCAGCGCATGCTTCTGCAGTGCTTCAAGATCGAGCATATCGATGCCCACGCCGGTTCGCTGCACCATTTTCAGCCGATGCGCACACTGCAGTAAGGCTTCGTCGATGCGTTGTCTGCCGCTCACGAGCAGGTAGTCTGCCTCTGCTGCCAGGGAAAGCAGGCTGCTTCGTTCTCCGTCGTCAGGATAGAGCAGCCGAAAATCCGGAGGGCAGTTCTCCTTCACAATCTGCAGCGGTGCAGCGTCATAATGGTTTGTCAGCAAAATTGTTTTTCTTGTCATATTTCCTGCTCTTCACGATATCCTTGATCTTTCAATGCTGCCGCAACCTGCTCCATCTTTTCAAGGAGTTCCTCATTGAGATCTTCATGCAGGAGCGGAATATGGCAGCGGATCACTTCTTTTGGCCAGTTCCACCACTTAACAGCTTCAAGCCGCCGGATGACCTCTTCTTCGAAACGCATTTTCTTAACCTTCGCCGGCACTCCAGCAACGATCGCGTATGGCGGGACATCCTTTGTCACCACCGAGCCCGCTGCAATCACTGCGCCGTCACCGACACGAACTTTGCGCAGAATGTTAGCTCCGGAGGCAATCCATACATCATTGCCAATCTCGCATTGCGGGTATTCAAAGGTTCTCACACCGGGGGGATGATCAAAGAATTCATTCCACCAGAACGGATTAAAGGTGGAAGCGCTTTTGTAATTGTGATCCGTTCCACCGATGCTGACATTCCAGGAAATGGAACAGAACTTACCGATGTTGGTATCCCGTATTGTCGTGTTATGGTTGGTGTGGCTGGCAAATGCCATGCGGACATTGACCAGCTGTCCCCGCCGATTAATTCTGTTGGAGCCTTCCAGGACAGAATTCAAAACATTGGTCTGGTCACCGATACTGCAGTCCGGTCCGATGACGGAATTGCTGACCTTGGCATCACGATACACCCTGGTATCACTGCAAATGTCAGATCGCAGGATCAACGCATCGTTCTCCAGCGTTTGCCTTTCGATGTAGTTTTTCTCCATAGCAGCCTCTTTAAATACGTGTTACTATGCTTCTTGCGTGTCAATTATACAGGATGCTTCTTAAAGGCACAAGCAGCACAAAAAAGAAAGGCCAGCAGAGAATCTCTCCGATGGCCTTTTGGTGAGGCACGAGGGATTCGAACCCCCGACCTACGCATTCGTAGTGCGTCGCTCTATCCAGCTGAGCCAGTGCCCCATGCGCTAACGACAAAACTTATTTTAGCATTCTTCTATCGATTTTGTCAATACAAAGATTTCACGAAAAGTCAATTTCACTCTTAACTGTCAAGACATGTGTTACACTTTGAGAAATACTCTTCAACAATTTGATTTGGGCTTTTAAAGTTTAATACGGTCTTTGC
>OMZN01000046.1 GCA_900315555.1 uncultured Eubacteriales bacterium | reverse complement strand
TAGATGGGGCTTGCCAGCACCAGCATGTCGCAGACTTTGATGGCCTCGGCAATGGGTGCCATATCATCTTCCTGAAAGCACTGCCCGCCGCCTTTGATATGACAGTATTCACAGGCAACGCAGCCGTGGATGGTTTTGCGTGCCACATCATAAGTGCTGACGCGGTGGCCCGCTTCCTCGGCACCTTTGCGGAAGGCTGCGACCAGCGCTGCCGTATTGCCGCCCGGGCGGGGGCTGCCGTTCAAAACCAGGATATTCATCATGTGATCTACCTCCAATGTCTTTATCTCTTTATTTGATGATCCGCCTGTCAGTGCGGAAGCAGGCCGGATTCAGGGTCCGGTGCATTTGTGCCGCTTCCCATGGTAGCAGGTTACGATGAAAATGAAAAGAGAAGCAGCAAAAGAAATTGTTGTCAGGGTGTGCGGGAAAAGCAGCATTATTGCTGCATATTCCCGGGGATTGTCGCATAACCTGGGGTTT
Organism: uncultured Eubacteriales bacterium; assembly: GCA_900315555.1. Classification (GTDB taxonomy): domain Bacteria; phylum Bacillota; class Clostridia; order Peptostreptococcales; family Anaerovoracaceae; genus RUG100. Next base: position 1,604 of record OMZN01000046.1, on the reverse strand, counting down.
TAAGTTAAAAAGGATTGCAGTATAGTTAGAAATAACTGATTTCATGATGATAGGCTCTAGAAAAGCGGAAATAGTTAACAGAAAGGATATCGCTGAAGAGCGCTGTCGGATTGTTGAAGGGATGTCAATGCACTTCCGTTTGAGAAAGATACCTTCCATCTTGTGATGGCTTTTGAAACAGTGTATTTTTGGCCGGATCCTGTACGGACATTTACAGGCATGCGGGAAATTCTGCAGCCGGGCGGAGTTCCCTTCATTTGCAACGAATCGAACGGTTATGACAAGGAAGCTGAAAAGTTTGCACAGATAATAGATGGCATGAAGCTTTATCATGCTTCACAACGCAGAGTATTTTTAACACAAACCGGGTTCCGGGAGATTGAGGAAGACGAAAAAGGCGCCTGGCTCTGCGTACGCGCAGTAAAATGACAGCGCGGATGATCGGTCTGTTGCCGGCATGCGAAAAAAACAATGATCATTTGTCAAAAACAGACTGCGTCTGTACCAGAAGTGGTAAGATAGAGAATAGCTTGAGAATGCATTGATAAGGCACGAGGAAGATAGGACGGAGGAAGCATACGATGCAGAATGCGGCAAAAACATGGCATAGAAAGCAGGAATCCTGGCGCTGTTCCATGGAAGAACGGCATATGGCCAATGCAGATGGAAGCAGTCTTGCGGTGCTGACTTTTCCTTTGCTGGAGAAGAGCGGCCTCTGCCGTCATCTTTTTTCTACCCGCACGGGCGGGGTCAGCCGGGGAATCTATGCCACGATGAATCCGGGCTTCGATCTTGGGGATGATGAGGAGAAGGTGCTGGAAAACCATCGGCGCCTGCTGCACGTTTTGGGTGCCGAGCCGAAAGATGCTGTCCGATCCTGCCAGGAGCATGGGACGCATCTGCGGGTGGTTACGGCAGCGGATCGGGGCAAAGGACTGTGCCGGCCGCGGGATTATCGGAATACCGATGGCTTGATGACCGATGTGCCGGGCATTGTTCTATGCATCTATGCTTCCGATTGCGTTCCCATGCTCTTTCTGGATCCGGTGCGGCAGGTTATCGCAGCTGTTCATTCCGGCTGGAAGGGGACAGCAGGAGGAATCGGACGCAGGACCGTAGAAGCGATGAGCCGGATCTACGGATGCCGGCCTGACGATATCCTCTGCGGTATCGGCCCTTCCATATGCCGGGACTGTTATGAGGTCAGCGCGGATGTGGCGCAGATCTTTCAAAGGAATTTTCCGGATTATCAAGAAGATATCCTGCAGATGAACGATCGCGGACGATACCAGCTGGATTTGCAGCAGACCTGCCGGCGGATGCTGCTGGATGCCGGTCTGCTGCCGGAACATTTGCAGGTGAGTGACCTCTGTACCTGCTGCAACCCGGACAGACTCTTTTCCCATCGCGCCAGCGGCGGACGGCGGGGCAATAACGCCGGCATGATCATGCTGCTGCCCTGAGCCATGCGCTGCCTGCGTATTCTCACCGCGGGGGAAAAAGAAGCTTCACATCGGACAAGAGACTTTCACATAGTCTTCAGAAATCTGACAAAGGGTGCTTACGGTACAAATACATTTTTCCTTTATAGTAGCAACTGTTGC
>OMZN01000080.1 GCA_900315555.1 uncultured Eubacteriales bacterium | reverse complement strand
GCCTTCCGATCGTTGTCGGCAACCCGCGCGTCCTGATCTGCAATATGGATCTGCTGAAGCAGGCAGGCGTGGAAAAGGTTCCTTCTACATGGGATGAGCTGGAGAGCACGGGACTTGCCCTGAAGAAGGCGCTGCCGGATGTCGCGCCGCTTATGCAGGACTGGGGAAATCCTCACTACGGTTCGCTGAATGAGATTTACTGGCCCTTCTTCTGGGGAGCGGGCGGAGAGATTGTGGATGCGGATGGCAATCTGACGATTGACACGGACGCGGGCAAGACAGCTACAGAGTACCTGAAGAAGCTGAAGGATGAGGGCGTGATCCCTGATTCCGCGACATCGAACGATGATACCATCACCTCCTTCAAAAATGGAGAAGCTGCGATGATTTATGTGGCGACCTCCAATGCGCTCAAGATCACGGATGTCAACTGGGATTATGCGCCGATCGTGCAGGGACCTGCAGGCGATCAGTCCAAGACATTTGTCGCGGCCGACAGTCTTGTCATGTTCAATAAATGCAAGAATAAAGATCTGGCGGCAAAACTGATGAAATATCTCACCAGTGCCGAGGTTATGTCAGATTTTCACAAGCGGGTATCTCAGCAGCCTGCAATCACGGCAGATGATACTTATGTGAGTGAGGATAAATTCACCAATCTTTTCGCGGATTACAGCGATCATTTCCAGACGCTTCCTGTATTTGCCAATGCAGCGGGGATGTATGACACGCTGTTTAAGAATCTGCAGTCGATGATGCTCGGTGATATGCAGCCGGATGAGGTGCTTTCAGAGACAACGGACTATTATAATAACAATTTGAAGTAATTCAGAAAAACAGAAGTTGCGGATCGAAATGGCTCGTTCCAAGGCCATTTCGATTTGCTGTATTCTGGAAAAAGCGATTTCGCTGAGAAAGGGCGCACGGATGCCGGCGCTGTTTTGAATCTCGAGGTGGCATATGACAAGAAAGAAGAGACAGGCGGTACAAGGATTTCTTTATATACTTCCCAGCTTTGTCCTGCTGGCTTTTTTTGCAGTGGTTCCGATCTTCATGACCGGCTATTTCAGCCTGACCGATTACAATATGATGAAGGCGCCGTCTTTCGTCGGCCTGCAGAACTACGCGAAGGTGTTTCGTGACAGCTATATGAAAGCGGCGGCCATGAACACTCTGATTTATACGGTTGTCACTGTGCCGGTTCAGACAATCTGCGCTTTGGGCTTCGCCGCTTTCTTCGCGGTCAAGCTGCAGAATCACGCAGGCGGTTTCCTCAGAAGCGTCATGTTTATTCCTGTGATTGCTTCTGCGATCACCGCCGCGACAATCTGGAGGATCATCTTCGCGACGGACGGCGGCGTGCTGAATTCTATTCTGGGTGTTTTTGGCGCTCCAAAGGTGAACTGGCTCGGAGGAACATCGACAGCGCTGATTTCAATCTGCATCGTTGCAATCTGGAAGAATATCGGCTATTTCATGGTGATCTATTACGCGGGCATCATGGCGATTCCGAAAGAGCTGTATGAAGCAGCGACCATTGACGGCGCGACGATCATGCAGCAGTTCAGCATGATTACGCTGCCGCTTCTCAAGCCGATCACGTATCTTGTGGTTACCCTGGGGATTATCTGGTCATTTCAGGTATTTGACCTGTCGTATCAGATGACCGGAGGCGGTCCGGGCAAAGCAACCGTTACGCTGGTGATGGGTATCTACAATACCGCGTTTAAGCAGCATAAGATGGGCTATGCCTGCTCAATCGCGATTCTGCTCCTGTTGCTTGTCCTTGTTGTCAATTTCATTGAGAACCTGTTTTTCCGGGAGAAGAGGGGGCAGAAATGAATTCGCAGGATCTGCGCTATGGAGCGCTTCACAAAAAAAGAACATGGACAGTAGTGTCCATGTTCGGGATGGCGCTTGCCATTTTATTTGCAGTGATCTGCATTGCGCCGTTTATTTATATGATGCTGATGTCGTTTACGCAGTCGACAACAGCGATGTTTCGGCTCAATGAAATCCATTTTCAGGATCTTTCCAACTATCAGTATGTGTTTCACAACAATGGCTTTTTCCGGTCCCTGCTCAATAGTATTCTTGTGACAGGCTGCTCCTGTTTCTTTAACTGCGTGATTGCCTCTATGGCCGCGTATGGTTTTGAAAAGAAGGAATTCCCGGGCAAGGAAAAACTGTATCAGCTCTATCTTGCAACCATGATGATTCCGGGGCAGGTGACGATGATTCCGATTTTCCTGATCATGAAGAGCATGCATCTGCTCAACACTTATTTTGCCCTGATTGTTCTGATTCTGAATGCGTTTGGGGTCATTCTGATCCGTCAGTTCATGAAGGGTGTTCCGGATGATCTGCTCGAGGCAGCACAGGTGGACGGTTGCCCGGAATTTCAGATTTATCTGAAGGTTGTTCTTCCGCTCATTCGGCCTGTGCTGGTTTCGCTGGTCATCTTTACGTTTGTGACGAGCTGGAATGATTTCATGTGGCCTCTGATCTCCACATCAAAATCCAGTATGTACACGCTGACGGTCGCTCTGTCCCTTCTGAAGACGCAGTATGCGACCAACTACGGTCTGCTGATGGCAGGCTCGGCAGTTTCCTTCGTGTTCCCGTTTGTTTTGTATATTTTCTTGCAGAAGCAGTTCGTGGAGGGAATTGCGCTCAGCGGAATCAAGGGGTGAGATCTGTCTGACCATAGCCGGAATGGAGGTATTTATGTTTGAGATTAAGCCAATATCCCCGATGGAAAAAGTATTACCGACGCGGGAACCGTCCGGAGAAGGGTTTACCGGACATCTGACGGCTCTGCGGGGAGAGACGGTGTCCTTTCAAATTGCGTGCCGTCAGAACGGCAGCAGGAAGGAACGGCTGCACGCTGCTTACAATTCGCCGGTGCGGGTGAGGTCCGTGGATCTGGTCCCCTGCGAATATCCCTGCCACACCGGCGGGAGAAGGGATGACGACTACCTTGCTGATGAGCCCGGCTTATATCCGGATATCCTGAGAGAGGAGCCAGACTGCGGATTTCCGCTCATTTCCTGCCAGTGGAGAGCGCTGTGGGTGGATATTGCGATCGCGGAGGAAGCAGAACCTGGGGAGTATGCATTTGAAGTGGCGCTGTATCGTATTCCCGGTCCTGAGGAGAAGGGCGGACAGGAACGCATTGCCACTGTTTCAGTCACCGTTGAAGTCCTCGACTGGGAGCTCCCGGAACTGGCCATTCCCCATACGGAATGGTTTCATTGTGACTGTCTTGCCAACTACTATGGCGTTGAGGTCTTTTCTGAACAGCATTGGGAGATAATCCGTCAGTTTCTGCGGACGGCAGCATCCCACCACTGCAACATGATTCTTACCCCGCTGTTCACTCCGCCGCTCGATACAGCGATCGGAGGGGAACGGAGGACAGTCCAGCTGGTCGGCGTCACAAAAACGGATGAGGGGCGCTACACTTTTGACTTTTCCAGACTGGAGCGCTGGATCAATCTCTGCCGGGAAACGGGGTTCCGATATTTTGAAATGTCGCATCTGTTCTCGCAGTGGGGCGCTGTCGCGGCGCCGAAGATTATGGGAACGGTGCATGGGAAGGAGGAACGGCTGTTCGGATGGGAGACCGACGCATCCGGAACAGAATATCGGACATTTCTGCATGCTTTTCTGCCGGAACTGAAAAAAACGCTGGCAGATCTCGGCGTACTCGACAGAACCTGGTTTCATATTTCCGATGAGCCGGCAGCGGATCAGCTGGATTCGTACCGCAGGGCGAGGGAGGCAGTGATCAAAGATCTGGGAGGATGCCACATGATGGACGCGCTGTCTGATTTTGACTTCTATCGGCAGGGGCTGGTGGAGACGCCGGTCTGCGCCACGAATCATATCAGACCATTTCTGGAAAACCGCCCGCCGCGTCTGTTTGCTTATTATTGCACGGCGCAGTATGCGGATGTTTCCAACCGTTTCATCGCACAGCCCGGCTATCGGACACGGGTGCTTGGCATGCAGCTCTACCGGGAGAGGATCGACGGATTCCTGCACTGGGGCTATAATTTCTACAATTCCGAATACAGCCTGTATCCGATCAACCCCTTTACCTGTACCGATGCGGGCGGTGCATTCCCGTCCGGGGATCCCTTTCTGGTTTATCCGGGGGAAGATGGAAGACCGGTCGAATCCATGCGGCTGATGTTGATGGATGAGGCGTTCCAGGATTACTGCGCTCTTCAGCTTCTGGAATCGCTCGTTGGAAGAGAAGAGACAGAACGGGTGCTGGATCCGGATCGCACGCTCACTTTGGATCGATATCCGAAGTCCTGTGCGGGGGTATCGGAGCTGAGGGAAAGGGTAAATCAGAAGCTTTGTTCTCTTCAGAGAGGAAAGTGATGTCTTCCGGATGCTGCTATTGGAGGTTCAGGATAGGAATCGCATATGATCACAATCAGGCAAGATGCTTTAGCGGCATCCTTCGAGGAGGAGGGCGCCGAGCTGGTTTCTCTGCAAAAGAATGGAACAGAGTATCTCTGGAATGGAGATCCGGTTTATTGGGACCGGCATGCGCCGATTCTGTTTCCGTTTGTCGGACGGTTGGAGCGTAAGAAGTATTTTCTGCGCGGCAGGGAATATCCGATGGGACTGCACGGCTTCGCCAGTCGAAGTCGCTTTTCTGTGCGCAGGGAGTCGGACAGCGAGGTAACCTTTTCTCTCTCTGACACGGAGGAGACGAGACGGTGTTACCCCTTTCAGTTCCGGCTGGAGGTACACTATGTACTTCAGGCAGACGGACTCTGCGTCACTTTTCTGGTTCAGAACCTTTCTGAGTCGGAAATGTACTTCGGTATCGGAGGGCATCCCGGCTTTCGGGTTCCATTGGAGGCGGGGCTGCGGCTTGAGGATTATTCTCTGGTGTGGGACGGACCTGGAGAACCGGAGCGAATCCTGTTTTCTGAGCGTTGCCTGACGACAGGCAGGGAAGAATTTAAATTTCCGGGCAAAATCGGAACGCTGCCGCTCAGGAGAAATCTGTTTGACCATGATGCGATTGTCCTCACCGGCACCGGAAAGAGGGTGCGGCTCTGCTCTGAGTCCGGAACACGGGCAGTAGAGGTCATCTTCCCTGATATGCCATATATTGGATTCTGGCAGCCGGCTTTTAAGGATGCGCCATTTCTCTGCATCGAGCCATGGGCAACGCTCCCGGGCAGAGACGGCGTGGAGGAGCATCTCGAGACATTTCCCGGGATGATTGGCCTTGCGCCGGG
>OMZN01000083.1 GCA_900315555.1 uncultured Eubacteriales bacterium | reverse complement strand
TCAGACAGGATCCCCGGCACTCTGTGCCGCAGGCTCTTTGCAGGAAGCGGGGAAATAGGGACAGTCAGTGTGCAGACATGCCTGATTGTCTGCAGCATAGGTACAGACAGGATGCGTGTGCGGCATGCTGATGCCAAGTTTCTCTTCGGTAAAAGCGACGGCGGTTTCGATGGCTGTGCGGCTGGTTCTTTTGCAGCACCTGGGACCGCCGATTTTTGCGTTTTCCTGCAGACAGCGTGCGGTCAGCTGCTGCGGCAGGGGCCACATCTCCCGGTTGAGGGGGCTGGAACCGGTCAGAATGCTGAGATAGATCCCGGCCCCGATGGCGGCGCCGCAGGCGCCCCAGTAGCCGCAGCTGCCGCCGGGAATCTGCTCGGCGCGCCGGATGGCTTCCTGAATGCTGTCAGTAAGGTCAAGCCGGCCGCCGCTATTTCGGCAGGCGGTGAGCAGCACGCAGGGAACCAGGATATGGTGTTCGGGGCCGTGCATGTGTACGGCGGGCAGGGTCATGGTCTGCGTCAGCAGCACCTGCGGATCCTTTTCCCGGCTGTCAAGCAGCGCAGAAGCAAGCAGCGCCGGCAGAGCCGCACGGTGACAGGCATCGCAGACGTAATGACCGTTCTCACAGGTGCAGGTCGTATAGAATGTTTTCCCGCAGTATGCGCAGGTCCTGCTTTCAGCCTGTGTATGGTAGACCAAAGGTTTCCCGCAAAGGAGGCAGCCGGTATGGTGCCGCCTTGGAAGCGCGGGCCGGCTGGTGCTTGTTTGCTTGTTCTCTGTCATGCTGCTTCCTCCTCTCAGCAAGCAGGTCGTAGTATGTCTCTATTATGCTTCGTCTTTAGCGATGGCATTGCCGAGGGCGGCGACGCGCTGTGACGTCATCTGAGAATAATCCTTAATCTCATGAACATAAGTGCTGTTCATATAGTCGCTGTGCAGGAGAAAATCCGCGGTTGCCCGGTTGTTGGCAAAAGGAATATCGTAGACAGCGGCAATGCGCATCAGTGCCTTGATGTCCGGATCATGCGGCTGCGCTTCCAGTGGATCGCTGAAAAAGATGACCAGATCAATTTCGCCTTCCGCGATCCTGGCGCCCACTTCCTGATCTCCGCCAAGAGGACCGCTCTTGTAAGCCTTCACAGGGAGTCCGGTGGCCTCGGCGATCAGCCGGGAGGTGGTTCCGGTACCGCAGAGGAAATGACCCTTCAGTACTGCTTTGTTTTTTTGGCACCATTTTACGATATCGTCCTTCAGATTGTCGTGTGCGATGAGGGCGATTCTCTTCTGAGGTGCCATTTCTACTGTTTTCATTATTGTCATGATGCAAGTTCTCCTCTCTTTGCAATCCCCAGTATAGCACATTGGAAACAGCAGAAACGCATGGAATGGAAAATTAACATAGTCCTGATTTCAGGAATTTCAGCATACGGAGGGTACTTTGGCATAGAGGCTGGGAGCAGGGCGGTTTTTTTGAAACAGATGTGATATAATGAAACCCGATTCCGCAGCGCATAGGCGATCATGAGAGGGGAAGTTCACAATGAAGAAAACGGCATGGATGATTATTTTTGCCCTGGTGGTTTCGCTGCTGGTGCCGGCCGGCGCAGCAAAAGCAGCGGCAGGGAATACAGGAGACAAGGTATCCATCGCATTTACCAGCGATATGCATTCCCATCTGGATGCCGTTTCCGGCAGCGGCGGTGCTGCCAGGATGTGTAGTGTGATCGAAAAGATCAAAAAGAATGATGCGAACACCTTCCTGCTAGATGCCGGAAACTTTTCCATGGGCACGGTGTTTCAGACGATCTACAAGAAACGGGCGTCTGAGCTTAAGACGCTCGGAGCGATAGGCTATGATGCGGTTGCGCTGGGGCCCTCTGAATTTGAATACGGAAATCGCGGCCTGGCCGGTATGCTCCGCACGGCAGCTTCCGGCAAGACTACGACGAAAAAGACCACGACCCGTTACAATCAAACGACCTTCCAAACCGAGACGACCACCACGTTTACCAGAACGATGCCGGAGGTGGTGTGCGCCAGCATCAACTGGCACCGTTCCCTGGCGGATAAGGCCAAGAGGAATTCGGTCAAGGCGCTGCAGCGGGCATGGCTGCGTTACGATGTCAACGATTATACCGTCATCAAAAAGGACGGTGTGCATATGGCGGTGTTCAGCCTTCTTGGCGATGCAGCGCAGAAGACGGCCAGGGAGAACTGCGGTCTGTCCTTCCATGATCAGAAAACCCGTGCAGAGGACATCGTCAAGGAAATTCAGAACAACGGGGAAGCTGACATGATCGTGTGCCTGCTTCCGGATGATGGACAAAGTGATGCTTCTGCGAAGGAGGAAGCATGCGATCTGGCTAAGGAAGTGAAGGGCATTGATGTGATGATCTGCGGCAGTGGGCTTACGGGAATCAGTAAGCCGCTGACGGAAGGATCTACGACGATTGTCGGCGCAGCCGGCAGTACGAAACAGGTGGGGGAACTGCATCTGCAAAAGAAAGATGGCAAATATACTGTCGATCAGTACAAACTGCACAAGGTGACGGCAGGTACTGCCAAGGATGCTTCCCTTGAAAGCAGTGTCCGAGGGTTTGCTTCCGAGGTCGGCAGTGATTACCTTGGAAAGTACGGCTATGCTTACAATGAAACGATTGCAAGCAGCCGGTTTTCATTTACACCGCGGGAAGACTTGGGCAGGACAGGAGGCGACGATGCGCTCGGCGATCTGATCAGCGATGCGTATATCCGTGCCGTCAGGAAAGCGGAAGGCAGCCGCTACAAGACGGTGGATGTCGCCTTCGTTTCTCTTCCGAACATTCGCGCCAGTATTTCCAGGGGCCGTGTGACCGCCACCGATGCCTATGACATCAATGGTGCCGGGATCGGTGTGGACGGCAGTGCCGGCTATCCTTTGGTTACGGCCTATGTGACAGGGAAGGAACTGAAGAAGATTGCGGAAGCCGATGCTTCCCTGTCAGCAAAAGACAATAGCTATCGCATTTTTGTCAGCGGCATGAAGTTCTCTGTCAACAGGCACCGTCTGTATCTCAACAGAGCTTTTGACTTTGCCCTGGAAAAGCCTGACGGGACGACAGAAAAGATCCAGGGGAATAAACTGTATCGCATTGCCACGGGCATCGATGAACTTCGTGCCCTTTCCGGCCTCAGCAAGGTGGGCTTCGGCGTCATGCGGGTGGAGCCGAAAAACGAGAACGGGCACGTCGTTAAGGACGAGAAGACCTTGGTGCTGCGGCACAACGGCAGAGAATGCAAGACATGGGCTGCTCTGGCGGATCAGCTGGAGGCTATGCGGGGCGGAACGATCAGCAGCCGATATGCCAAGAGCCAGAACCGCATTCTGGACAAGACCGGCTTTAACCCGATCAATTTCGTGAAGGGGCCAAACTACATGACGGTTATCCTGCTCGCTGCTATTCTAATCGTGGTGGTGCTGGCCGTTGCGCTGATCATCACTTTCCGGCGGCGTATGTACGATAAGCGCGGTTTTGGCAAACGCGTCTTCAAGACTGCAAAGAAGAGACGGAGCAGGGGCTATAATCCGAAACCGCGCGGTTTTTCGCTGGGAAAACGCCGCCGCAGGTTCTAGATTGAAAAGGGCGCAGGAGGAAGGAGACTATGCCATGAAGACCATCGTTGTTTCTACGAATAATCAGCACAAGATCCAGGAAATCGAGCAGATCACGAAGCCCTTCGGCTTTCAGTTGCTTTCCAAAAGCGAGGCCGGCGCGGGGGATATCGATGTGGTGGAGGATGGCGCAACGTTTGAGGAAAACTCCCGCAAGAAGGCTGAGGAGATTATGAAGGCCACCGGAAAGATCACCATTGCCGATGACTCCGGTCTTGTTGTGGACTGCCTCGATGGCGCTCCCGGTGTCTATTCAGCACGTTTTGCCGGCGTTGACGGCGATGATGAGGCCAACAACAGGAAACTGATCGAACTGCTGCGGCCGGTGCCGTTTGCTGAACGTACGGCACGGTTTGTATCTGTCATCACCATGGTGTGGCCTTCGGGTGAGACCCTGCAGGCACGCGGCGAGGTGGAAGGCCATATGGTTACCGAGGCGCGCGGTGAGGGCGGATTCGGTTATGATCCTCTCTTTGTTCCTCTCGGGAGCGACCGCACCTTTGGAGAATACAGTCCGGAGGAAAAGAATGCGATCAGTCATCGCGGCCGTGCACTGCAAAAGCTCCACCAGCTGCTGGTGGAGAAGGGCTTTGGCGAGGCATAAGGGCGATGCCTGCATCTGACCTGTGCGGTAAAGTAAAGCGCGGGGCAGGGGCTGATGAGAAAGCGGTCATAAGGAGAAAGTGAAGAGGCAGCAGCACGACAGGTTTTCGTGCTGCTGCCTCTTTTTCCATTTTTCTATAGGCCTCCATAGTGTGGATAGCAGGGCATCTTCCTCCCCGCCGTCCGGTGCGCCGGTCAAAGCCGCTTACTGGATCACGCGGATGCGGATGATCGGATCCAGATCGCCCAGCTTCTCGACAGCCTGCTTCAGCTCGGCTGAGCTGTCGATCTCTGCGTCGATCAGCGTGTAGGCGTATTCCTTCCTGCTCTGATTGGACATGTTGCTGATGTTGATGTTCATGTCTGCCAGAATGCCGGTCAGCCGGCCGATGACGGCGGGGACATTCTTGTGCAGCATGGAAATGCGGACAGTGCCCTTTTTCTTTGCACCGAGAGAACATGCCGGGTAGTTGACGGAATTGCCGATATTGCCGTTTTCGATATAGTCCATTAATTCGTGGACAGCCATGGTGGCGCAGTTGTCCTCGGCTTCCTCTGTGCTGGCGCCCAGATGGGGTGTGACGATGACGCCGGGCTTGCCAAGCAGCTTGTCGTTGGGGAAATCCGTGACATAGTGCTTCAGCTTGCCGCTTTCCAGCGCCTCTAGTACTGCCTCGTTGTTGACAAGAGGCCCTCTGGCCAGATTGAGAAGAACAGCATGATCCTTCATTTCACCGATCCGGCGTTTGTCGATCATGCCTCTTGTATCGTCGCTGACGGGTACGTGAATGCTGACATAGTCGCAGCGCGGCAGCAGTTCGTTGAGCTCGTCGACGATCGGAATGTCGTTGTTCAGAAGATGGGCGGACTTGATGGAAAGGAAGGGATCGTAGCCGATGACCCGCATGCCCAGGCTGGAAGCGGTGTTGGCTACGTGAGCGCCGATGGCGCCAAGGCCGATGACACCAAGTGTTTTGCCTTTCAGTTCGTGGCCGGCAAACTGTCCTTTGCCCTTTTCTACTTCTTTGTTGATATCGATGGTGGGATCATCCAGCAGTGAATTGGCCCAGGCCTGCGCGGCGGGAATGTTGCGCGCCGACATCAGCAGGGCAGCCAGCACCAGTTCTTTTACGGCGTTGGCATTAGCACCCGGCGCATTGAATACGACAATGCCCTGCGCAGCGCATTTGTCCAGCGGGATGTTGTTGACACCGGCGCCGGCTCTTGCGATCGCCAGCAGAGAGTCGGAGAAGTCCATGTCGTGCATGTCCGCACTGCGGACGATGATGCCATTGGCGGAAGCCAGATCATCGGTGACCGTATATTCGTTTCCGAGCTGGCTCAGACCAGCAGGAGAGATTTTGTTCAGCGTTGCTATTTTGTACATTTTCAACTCCTTATCATGATCGGTTCGTCTCAAAACTTTGCGGACAGATCAAATACAGCTGTCAATACAGTTACAAAAATTCCATCGAAATTATATCACTTTACCCTGTTTCAGTAAAGTGATATAATATGGAATTGCAATTGAAAAATCAACATAGGAGGGATTCTATTGAGCAGCGAAAGAGCGTTTAATTTTTCGGCAGGTCCATCGATGCTGCCGCTTGAAGTCATACAGAAGGTAGCCGCTGAGCTGGAAAATTATGAAGGATGCGGCGAGTCCGTTATGGAGATGAGCCACAGGTCTTCCGTTTTTGACAAGATCATCAAGGATGCAGAGCGCAACCTGCGGGATCTGATGAAGATTCCTGACAATTACAAGGTGCTTTTCCTGCAGGGCGGCGGTACGCTGCAGTTTTCGATGATCCCCATCAACCTGCTTTCGGGCAGCGGGAAGGCGGACTATATCATCACCGGCTCCTGGGCCAAGAAGGCCGCCAAGGAAGCGGAAAAGTTCGGTGATATCAAAGTGGTGGCTTCCTCGGAGGCGGATAATTTCAGCTATATCCCCAAGCCGGGTCCCGAGGCGTTCCGCAAGGACGCAGACTATGTATACATCTGCTATAACAACACGATTTATGGCAGCCACTATAATAACTATCTGCCGGAAACGGGCGATATTCCCCTGGTGGCGGACATGTCGTCCTGCATCCTCTCGGAAGAGGTGGATGTCAGCAAGTTCGGCCTGATTTTCGCCGGTGCGCAGAAGAATGTGGCACCTGCCGGTGTGACGATTGTCATTGTCCGTGAGGATCTGATCGGCAAGGCGCCGGCCAACTGCCCGGTCTATCTGGACTATGCAATCCATGCGGCCAAGGATTCACTTTACAACACACCGCCCTGCTTTGCCATCTACGTAGCAGGCGAGGTGTTCAAGTATCTGAAGGCGCGGGGCGGCCTCAAGGCGATGCACGAGATCGATGTGAGGAAGGCTGAGAAACTCTACGGTTACCTGGATCAGAGTACGTTCTACAAGACGCCTGTAGCCAAAGAAGACCGGTCTTTGATGAATGTGGTTTTCGTGACAGGTGATAAGGATCTCGATGCTGCTTTTGTGGAGGGTGCGCGCAAGCGGAACATGCACAACCTGAAGGGGCATCGCTCCGTAGGCGGCATCCGGGCCAGCATTTACAATGCCATGCCCGAGGAAGGCGTGGACTGCCTGATTGAGTACATGAAGGCGTTCGAAGAAGAGCACAGCAAGTAGTTCTGTTCTGACAGCCCTCTGTCATTTTGCCTGTTGTTTCGATTGATTAAGGGCGCTTTCGGATCCGGCCGGGTTCGGAAGCGCTCTTTGGAGTCATTATGAAAAAGAAAAGAGTTTCTATCTGGCTTATGGCGCTGGTCGTCATCCTTGTTTTGAGCCTGCTGCCCGCAGACGCATCGGCCGCTGCGGCGGAGCTGCCGAATCCTGACTGCACGGCGGCTGTTCTGATGGATGCCGGCAGCGGCAAGGTGCTGTACGAAAAGAATGCCGAGGCACACACGCAGCCTGCTTCAGTCACTAAGCTGATGACGGCGCTTCTCGTAGTCGAGCATCTTGATCTTGACAAAGAAGTGAAGGTGCCGGCAGCGGCGGCGGGGATCCTCGGCAACAACATCGGCCTGAAGACCGGAGAGCGCCTGACGGTACGGCAGCTGCTGAATGCTATGCTGATTGTATCGGCTAATGATGCAGCGGTGGCGCTGGCTATAGAAACAGGCGGCTCGCTCTCGCATTTCTATCAGATGATGAATGCCAAGGCCAAGGCGCTTGGCATGAAGAACACGCATTACAAAAGCCCGAACGGGCTGATCGAAAGCAATAACCATTATATGTCTGCCGAGGATACGGCCATCCTGACACGTGTCTTTCTCCGGAATCAGACACTTGCTGCCATCGTGAAGAAAGTGCATTATGAGATTCCTGCCACCAACAAGAGCAAGGCGCGCAAGATGAAATCCACGAACAACATGCTTTTTGACAGCAAGTCGAAAATTCATGCAGACGGCAAGCTGATTCATCCTCGTTATGCGGGAACGATCGGCGTGAAAACAGGAACGATGAATGCCAGCGGCTACTGCTTTTCTGCCGCCGTCAAGCGCGGCAGCACGACGCTGATTGCAGTGGTGATGCATGCCAACGGCGTGGATGGCAGCCTCAGCCGGTTTTCCGCTGTCATTCCCATGTTCGATTATGGGTTTGAGAATTTCCGGGATGTATCCCTTGTGGCGGCCGGTGCAGCCGTGGGGCATGTCAAGGTGCGTTACGGTCATCATACGTTTGTTAAGGCCGTGGCTGCTGAAGGGGCATCGACTACGCTGCCCAAAGAGGCGGATGAGGATATCGCCAGCTATAAGGTCGTTTTGGACAAGGACATCAAGGCGCCTCTTGCAGCCGGTGACAAAGTCGGCGTGGTCAATGTCTATGAGAGCGGTGAGAAGACGGCAAGCTTTGATGTGACTGTCACGCAGGCTGTGACCAGGGGCGGGCCGTGGAGTGCTCTATACATCTCCGACATGGGATTTTTCGTGATCTGCCTTGCTGCAGCTGTGATTCTGCTGCTCCTGGCAGTCCGCAGCGCGCGCCGGAGGAGAAAGCGGCGGGAACACGAAGCGCGGATGCGCCGCGCACGTGAAGCGCAGGCGCAGAGCATTGCTGCCAGGCGGGCTGAAAAACGGAAGAGAGGCTGGCCATTTTAAATGTTTGATATTCAGGAAAACTTAAAAAAACTCCCGGCATCCCCGGGAGTTTACATGCATAAGGACAAGCTGGGCCATGTGATCTATGTTGGAAAGGCGATTTCTCTCAGGAATCGGGTGCGCCAGTATTTTCAATCCTCCAAAACGATGGACGCCAAGGTGCGCGCCATGGTGGGCCATATTGCCGAGTTTGAATACATCACCTGCGGCAGTGAGATGGAAGCCTTTATCCTGGAATGCAACCTGATCAAGAAGTACAAGCCCAAGTACAATGTGCTGCTGCGCGACGACAAGACATACCCTTACATTAAGGTGACGACAGCGAGCGAAGCGTATCCCCGGGTTGTCAAGACCAGACGGCTGCAGCGGAACGGCGACAAGTATTTCGGACCGTATTCGGATGTGGGTGCCGTCAATCAGATGGTCGATCTGCTCAATGGCGTCTACAGGCTGAAGCGCTGTTCTGCGCAGAGCTTTCGCAAGGGATTCCGCCCCTGCCTCAATTACCACATCGGGCAGTGCGACGGGATCTGCACCGGCCATGTCAGCCGGGAGGCGTATTTGCAGCGTGTGGAGAGCGCACTGGCTTTCCTCAAAGGGCATGACAGGAAGCTCACCGAGCATCTGAAGAAGGAGATGAAGAAGGCCAGCGAGGCGCTCAACTATGAGAAGGCGGCTCTCTATCGCGACTATCTGCGTGCTGCAGAAGCTCTGTCGGAAAAACAGCGTGTCGTCATGCGGCATGCGCAGGATATTGATGTGGTGCTTTCTGCCGGTGAGGGTGCCATTGTGGTTTTCTTTGTGCGCGATGGCAAGCTGGTTGGCCGGGAAAGCTACGACATTCAGACAGGTGCCTCCGAAAGTCCGCAGGAGAGAGTCGGGGAGTTCATACGGCTCCACTATGGAGGGCAGAGCGACGGCCCCTCGGAGTTTCTTGTCTCGCGGATGCCCGAGGAAGCGGACATGATTGCCCAGTATCTGAGCCGCCTGTGGGGGCGCAAAACAGAGATCGCGGTGCCGAAGCGAGGCGAAAAGAAAGCGCTGCTGGATCTGGCTATGCGCGATGTTACCACGATGGTGGACACGCTGGAAGAGCGGAAAAAGAACCGCCGGGAACGGGAGGAAAAGCTGGGAAGGCAGATACATGACATTCTCAGCCTTGCCGGACTAACGGCACCCTATCAGGGAGAGCGCTACAGAATGGAAGCCTATGATATCTCCAACACCAACGGCGTGGACACTGTTGGCGGCATGGTGGTTTTCGTGGGAAGCAGACCGGAGAGGAAATCCTATCGGCGTTTTAAGATTCGTACTGTCGATGGTCCGGACGATTATGCCAGTATGCAGGAGATGATCTATCGGCGCTTTCGGCGTGCGCAGAAGGGCGATCCGGCATTTCGCCAGAAGCCTGATGCGCTGCTGATCGACGGCGGCAAGGGACATGTGGCGGCCGTGCATCAGGTGATGGAGGCGCTGAAGATAGATGTGCCTGTGCTGGGCATGGCCAAAGATGACAGTCACAGGACGCGGGCACTGGTATGGCGCGAGGGCGGCGAATATCACGAGGAGCCTCTGGCGGCGCATCCGCTGCTGTTCACTTATCTCGGCAACGTGCAGGAGGAGGTCCATCGCTTTGCCATCGCTTACCATCGCAGCCTTCGAAGCAAGCGTACCCTGCATTCGGTTCTGGATGAAATCCAGGGCATCGGTCCCAAAAAGCGGAACCAGCTGCTGGAGGCCTTCGGCAGCGTGGAAGAAATCAAGAAGGCCGATAAGCAGATGCTGATGAAGGTGGACGGTATTACGGAGAGCAATGCAGAAGCGATTCAAAGCTTTTTTCATGCATCTTCGGAGCCCGGCCGGCATTAAGTTGCAGGAAGGTTGCTATTGCAAGGAATCCACGCAGGTGGTATAGTAAATTTGAATTAGCCGAGAAAAGAAAAAGAGGAAAAACATGTCCAATAACGGAAGAGGAAAATCGAATCGTGATATGATGACCACGCTGGAATTCGATGATGGAAAGACCATGGAATGCGAGATGGAGGGCGTTTTCGATGCCGGCGGCAGAGATTACATTGCCCTGCTTCCCCAGGATGATTCCGGCGATGTCTACATCTATCGCTATATTGAGGACAAGGACGGAGACTACTATTTTGAGGACGAAACCGACGAGAAGCGGTTCGCCGAGGCTGTACGCGAGTACGAAGCATTTAAAGGGTACCAACGCACGGAGGAAAAATCATGACAGAAGAAAAGATCAAAGAGGCTGCCGCAGAAGAGAAGGAGCGCATGACGCTGGAGTTCGATGACGGTGAAGAAGTGGAATACGATGTAGAGGGTGTCATCGAGGTCAATGGACAGGACTATATCGTTCTGGTGCAGACCGAAAACGATGATATGCTGGAAGTCTTCCGCCTTGAGAGCGTCAGCGACGAGGAGGAGGAAATCGTCGCCATCGAGGACGATGACGAATACGATGCCGTTCTTGCCGAGCTGAGAGAATGCGGCTATGACATCCGCATCGATGAGGAATAGCCGGGTAAAACCAGCTGATGCAGCGTACGCCGCACAATCAAAACGAAGAGAAGAAGGCTCCGGATCTTTGTCCGGAGCCGATTTATTGGAGAAAGAGCAGAATCATGAAAGACTACGATATCATCGTCATTGGTGCAGGTGCCTCAGGGGTATTCATGGCCTATGAACTGACGAAACGAAATGTGGATGCCCGGGTGCTGATGATCGACAAAGGAATGCCTCTCGAGGAGAGGAACTGCCCGATCAGCATGGGGAAAACGAAAACCTGTGTCAAGTGCTCGCCATGCCATATCATGAACGGATACGGCGGTGCGGGGACACTTTCCGATGGTAAGTACAATATTACCACGGAGTTCGGCGGGGACCTGCATCAGTACATCGGCCGCGAGCGGGCTATGGCCTTGATGGAGTATGTGGATCAGGTGCTTTGTGAAAACGGCGGGGCGGAGGCCAAACTCTATTCGACTGCCAGTTCCGATTTGAAGACGACAGCGCTGCGTCATGATCTGCATCTGCTGCAGGCCAAGGTACGCCATCTGGGAACAGACCGCAACAAGGGCATTCTGGCAAGGATCTATCGCTACACGAAGGATAAGATCGAGCATATTTTCGGCGAGCCTGTTACAGAAGTAGAGCGAGTTGATGATGGCTTTGCCGTGACGCTGGCCGGCGGCAGGCGTTTCACCTGCCGGGATCTGGTGCTGGCGACGGGACGGTCCGGCTCTAAATGGATTGCCGAGGTCTCCCGCAGGATGGGTATTCGTCAGTGGAGCAACCGGGTGGATATCGGCGTCCGCGTCGAGCTGCCGGCAGAGATTTTCAGACATATTACCGATGAGGTATATGAAAGCAAAATCGTCTACAAGACAAAGAAATATAATGATGCGATCCGTACCTTCTGCATGAATCCGTATGGGGAAGTGGTGTCGGAGAACACCAACGGCATTGTCACCGTCAACGGCCACAGTTACGCTGACCC
This sequence comes from uncultured Eubacteriales bacterium, assembly GCA_900315555.1. Taxonomy (GTDB): domain Bacteria; phylum Bacillota; class Clostridia; order Peptostreptococcales; family Anaerovoracaceae; genus RUG100. The sequence continues at coordinate 501 of OMZN01000083.1, read as the reverse complement.
TGCGCGCCGCACAGAAAACACCAACTTCGCCCTGCTGGTTTCCAACCGGTTCACCGAGCCTTTTGAGAACAGCAATGAATACGGCGAATCCATTGCGCGGCTTTCCAATATGCTGGGCGGCGGTGTCCTGCTGCAGCGGTTCGGCGATCTTATTAAGGGCAGACGGAGCAGCCGCCGCCGTATGGAAAAATGCTTCACGCGGCCTACTCTGCAGGCTACGCCGGGTGATCTGAGTCTGGTGATCCCCAAGCGGCAGCTGGATGATATTATCGAGATGATCTATCAGCTGGACAAGATCGCACCGGGAACGGCCAATGAGGATACCCTTTTGTATGGCGTCGAAGTTAAATTCTACAACTCCAATATCGAAGTGGATGAGCATCTGGAGACCAAGGTCAAGGGCCTCTATGTGCTGGGGGACGGCTCCGGTGTGACGCATTCCCTGTCGCAGGCCAGCGCCAGCGGCGTACTGGTGGCGCGCACCATGCTGGATAAATATGG
>OMZN01000146.1 GCA_900315555.1 uncultured Eubacteriales bacterium | reverse complement strand
CTTTTCCTTGAGCATTATTCCCGTGCCTATGGACAGCGCGGGGCTTATTCTTTCGGCGGCGTCGACCGCGCAGCGGCCCGGCTTCCTGCAATCTCCATGTACAGCAGGCTGGCCATGATGATGACCGCGCCGGCGATGCCGGCACGTCCCATGGATTCACCCAGCAGGAGGACGGACAAGATGCAGCCGCTGGCCGGTTCCATGGCGAAAATGACACCGGTTTGATTGGCGGGCACATATTCCTGGCAGATGGTCTGCAGCAGATAGGCGGCGGCGCTGCAGAAGAGGCCGAGGAAGACAATGATCAGCCAGGCGCGGGGGGCAGCCGGGGTGGTCATGACACCGGTTGTGCAGGCGATGATGGTCGTCCACAGCCCGACGAAGCCCATGAGCAGCGTCGTGAAGAGCGCATTGTTTACCGCGCGCTTTTTAGCGATGCGCTCCAGATACAGAATATGCAGAGATCCCATGACCGAGGCCAGCAGGCACAGCAGATCGCCCCGGTTGAATCCCCGATGTCCCTCGGCAGGGGAATAGCTGAGCAGCAGAACCCCTGCGAGGCAGATGAGCACACTGATGATGATGATCCGGCTGGGGCGTGTGCGGTAGATAATAAAGTTCAGCAGCGGTACGAAGACGAAGGTAAGACAGGTGAAAAAGGATGCACGCGCCGAGGTGGTGTACTTGATGCCCAGCGTCGAGAAAATATACATGAAGGTGATGAACAGAGAGCAGAGGGCAGCCCAGAGAATCGTCTGCCGGTTGATGAGGCGGAAGCTTCGATGAAAGAGCAGGGCCATGGCGGCCGTTGCGACAAGGAAGCGGACGGACAGGATGAAAAACACCGGGTAGCCGGTTACCACCTTGGTTGCCGGATAACTCAGACCCCATAAGAGTGAGGCGGCCAAAAGCCCTGCCACATATTTCCATGTTCCCTTCTGGTTGTTTACTGTATTCATCCTTTGCGGCTCCCTCGCTGTAAGCTGTAGAATCTGTCTGTGTTCTGCATCTGCCCTGCTCTGCTGCATTTGCCGGCTGCTTTTGTTTGTAGCATGCTCTCTTCTGGCGGCTGCTGCCGAAGGGAAACTGCCGGCAGATTCTATGCAGACTGCATTCTATCATACCATAATTTTTCGGACCATTGTATTGCAAATTCGATGGGGCACAGGTATCATGACTTTGAAGAGGAAAATGAAGACAGAGCAGATTCGACATGGCTGCGCGGAAAAAACAGCTGCTAAAACGATGCGCAGACAAAGGGATATAAGGGGAAGATGTCATGGCTGGAAACGATGAAGTGAGAGAAGAAGCAGAACAGGAGCGGATGATCCGTCTTCCGGACGGCGGATGGATGCCCAGGCTCGGTCAGGGTACCTGGAAAATGGGCGAAGATGACCGGCAGCGTGCAGGAGAGGTCAAGGGCCTCCGCCGCGGGATCGCGATGGGCATTTCCATGATCGATACCGCAGAAATGTATGCTGACGGACGGGCTGAAAGCATCGCCGGCGATGCGATAGAGGGCACAGACCGGAACAAGCTGTTTCTGGTCAGTAAGGTCTATCCGGAGAATGCCAATGTGCACAGGATCTACAGCAGTCTTGTGCGGACGCTGCGCTTGATGCAGACCGACTATCTTGATATGTATCTTCTCCATTGGCGCGGCGAGGCGGATCTGGCTGAAGTGGTCTGGTGCATGGAGGATCTGAAGGACAAGGGCCTGATCCGGCGCTGGGGCGTCTCTAATTTCGATGTACAGGATATGGAGGATTTGATGCGGGTGCCCGATGGTGCCGGCTGCTGTGTGAATCAGGTGCTGTACAACCTGGGCAGCCGCGGCATTGAATATGATCTGATGCCATGGCAGCGGGCGCGCGGCATTCCCTTCATGGCCTATTGCCCGGTGGGGCAGGCGGGCGGTCTGGTCACCCAGGACGGCGTCTCCAAAGCAGCGCTGATGCAGGACGAAAATGTACGCCGCGCCGCCGAAAAGCTCGGCCTTTCCGTCGTACAGCTTCTGCTGGCCTTCGTTATGCGTCATCCCGATATGGCGGCCATTCCCAAGGCAGTGCAGCCTGTGCACATTGAAGAGAACTGTGCAGCTGCTTCTGTTAAGCTTCCCGAGGAGATTCTGGAGGTGCTGGACCGTTCGTTTCCCGCACCTGCTTCCAAGATCCCAATGGAGAAATACTGAACATACTGAGAGGAAAGGTGCATGAAGCCGAATTTTCGAAATTCAACGTACTGGAAGGTGGGCATCACGGCGTTTCTGGTGATTGCACTGTCGATTATCTTTTTCTTTATGATCGACCGGCATATCGGTCTTTCCAAGGGACTGGGCACCTTCATGGGCATTCTGGAGCCTTTCATCTGGGGGCTGGTGATGGCGTATCTTCTCTGCCCTTTGTATAACTTCTGCGTGCGTCATTTTCGTTCCATCCCCTGGCCGAAGGGGAAGAACGGCGCCGATTATTCTCTGACCATTGCCAAGGGACTGGCGACGCTGGTCTCTCTGGTGGTGCTGGTCGGCATTGTGGTGGGGATCATCATGCTGATCATCCCGCAGATGATCCAGAGCATTGTATCTATTGTCAAGGTGCTTCCCTCCTCCATTACCCAGTTCACCGACTGGCTGCAGACGAAGCTCGGCGCCAACAGCGACAAGCTCCGCTGGCTGTATACCTGGCTGGATGATACCACCGGCGGTCTGACCAACTGGATCCAGGACAAGCTGCTGCCGGGCTATGAGGCGATCGCCAGCGGTGTCAGCGAGGTGGGCATGGGCATCGTCAGCGTGGTGAAGAACTTCTTCATCGGTCTTGTGGTCTGTGCTTTCTTTATCAACCGCAAGGAGATCTTTGCGGCGCAGTGCAAGAAACTGGTACTGGCTGTGATGAAGGAAGAACATGCGGATAATTTCATGCGCGGTGCCGCCTTTGTCAACAAGACCTTCGGTGGTTTCATCAACGGCAAGCTGCTTGATTCCCTGATCATCGGCATCATCTGTTTTGTCTGCATGATGATTTTCCGCTGGCCTTATCCGGTGCTGATCAGCGTGATTGTCGGTGTAACCAATATCATTCCCTTTTTCGGTCCCTTTATCGGTGCCATTCCATCGGCGCTCCTGCTCCTGCTGCAGAGCCCGATGACGGCGCTCTACTTCCTGATCTTCATCCTGATCCTTCAGCAGATCGATGGCAACATCATCGGTCCCAAGATTTTGGGTGGGACGACGGGACTGGCCAGTTTCTGGGTGCTGTTTGCCATTCTGGTGGGCGGCGGTCTGTTCGGTGTGCTGGGCATGATCCTTGGGGTGCCGGTGTTTGCTGTGATCTATGCGTACCTGTGTTATGCGGTCAACCGTTCACTGAAAAAGAAGGGGTATTCGACGGATCTGCGCGAGTATAAAGACCTTTATAAATACGGAAAGGATATGGAACTTGTCAATGAACATTCAAAAGAAACTTGATGTACTGATCAAGCAGGGATATATACTTGAAAATGCCCCCATGGGCAACTATACAACCTTCCGTGCTGGCGGATGTGCCGATCTTCTGGTCGTTCCCGGCAGTGAGGCGGAGCTGGCGGCCTGCATCGCGCTGCTGGCTGATGAGGGACTGCATTTCATGGTCATGGGAAACGGCTCCAACGTGCTGGTGCGGGATGGCGGCTATCGGGGGATTATTCTCCGCCTCAGCGACTGCTGCGATACCATTCGCGGCGAAGGACCGGCCTTTGAGGCCGGTGCGGCCTGTTCTCTGGCGGAAGTGGCGCGCTATGTGCAGGCAAGGGGCTATACCGGCTTTGAGTTTGCCAGCGGCATTCCGGGAAGCATTGGCGGTGCTGCGTTTATGAATGCCGGCGCTTACGGCGGTGAGATGAAGAACGTGATCCGCAAGGTGTCTCTTCTGCGCCGGGACGGCCGAGGCAGCTATCAGCTGAACATCGAGGAGATGGACTATGGCTATCGTCACAGCGTGCTCTATGAAAGCGGTGATATTGTAACGAGCGTTTCCCTGCATTTGGAGGAGGGAAATCGTGAAGCCATTGCCGACAGAATGCGTGAGCTTGCGCAGCGCAGAAACGAAAAGCAGCCGATCAGTTATCCCAGTGCCGGCAGCTTCTTTAAGCGGCCGCAAGGCTACTATGCCGGCAAGCTGATTGAGGACGCGGGGCTGAAGGGACTCACCGTCGGCGGTGCGCAGGTCTCTCCGCTCCATGCCGGCTTCATCATCAATAAAGGCGGTGCCACGGCTTCGGATATCGAAAAGCTGATGCATCTTGTCCAGGCGCTGGTTCTGGAACACAGCGGCGTCATGCTGGAGCCTGAAGTCAGGATCATTGGAGAAGCGCCATGGTTATGACCTTCGACTACCATACACATACGGTGTATTCGCGTCATCACCACGGCAAGGGCACGATCGAGGAGAATGTTCTGGCGGCGAGAAGGGCGGGGCTGTCCGGCATCGCCATCACCGATCATGGTCCGGGTCATCTCTTTTACGGGGTGAAGCGCGCCTGGCTTCCCCGCATGCGGGACGAGGTGGACGGACTCAGGGAGAAATATCCCGACATAGAGATTTTCCTTGGTGTAGAAGCCAACATCATCGATACGCCTGCCGGTTTGGATCTTCGCACGGAGGATCTGCAGTATCTGGACTTTATCCTGGCCGGTTACCATTTCGGTACGGCGCGTGGACATTGCATCGCTAATTGGCTATATGATCATGGCATCGGCAGGACGGAAAAGCGGCGCGAGGCCCTGGCCGCGCGCAATACAGCCATGACGCTGCGCGCTATGGAAAACTTCGACATCAAGATCTTCACCCATCCGGGGGACAAAGCGCCGGTGGATATGGAGAGGCTGGCGGCGGCCTGTGCCAGGAAGGGCATCTGGATGGAAATCAGCACGCATCATGCGCACCTGACGGTGGAGGAGATAGAGATCTGCAAAAAGTATGACGTGCGATTTGTCATCAGCAGCGATGCCCATCGCCCCGGGATGGTCGGAACCTACCGGGCCGGCGTGGAGCGTGCGGCTGCTGCCGGGCTTGCTATGGAACGGATTGTCAATGTGAAGGGAGCATAAGCTATGGAGATTATTCTGATCACAGGAATGAGCGGTGCCGGTAAGTCGCAGGCGGTCAGGTGCCTGGAGGATCAGGGATATTACTGCATCGACAACATGCCGGCAGCGCTGGTGATGAATTTTATTCATCTGGCGGCCGGCCAGGCGGAGAATCTGGAGAAGGTGGCGCTGGTGGCGGATATCCGCGGCGAGGAGGTCTTCGGCGGACTGGATGAGGTGATCAAGACCCTGCGTGCCTCGGAGTTTCAGTTCAAAATCATTTTCCTGGAGGCCAGTGACCGGGTACTGGTGCAGCGCTTTAATGAGACGCGGCGCGTGCATCCAACGACGAGAAGGACGGCCACGGAGGAAGCCATTGCCCAGGAGAGAGAGTATCTGAAGGGGATCCGAAGCCAGGCGGACTTCATCATCGATACCTCCAATATGAATAATTACAAGCTGAAGGAGGAACTTCTTTCGATCCTTAATGAAAAAGGCATGGAGGAAACGTTCACCATCAACGTGATGTCCTTCGGCTTCAAGCACGGTCTGCCCATCACTGCGGACATGGTTTTTGACATGCGCTTTATTCCCAATCCCTACTATGTGCCGAGTCTGCGTCACGCCTCGGGCAACAATAAGCGTGTGCGCAAGTATGTCATGCGTCATCTGGTCAGCCAGATGTTTGTAAAGGATCTGAACAAACTGATCAATGATATTATTCCCCATTATATGAAAGAGGGAAAATACAACTTGAATATCGCCTTCGGCTGCACCGGCGGACGTCACCGCTCCGTGGCCATGGCCAATGAAATGGCAGAACTTTTTACCAAACAGGGACGGCAGGTTACACTGACCCATCGGGATATCAAAAAATGATGGTTCGTTAGCAGGATGGGATGTGGTATGATGGTTTGGCAGAGAGCATCCGGATATCGTGAAATGCCGGATGGGGAGGAATGAGATGGCAAAGCTTTCCAAAGGAGAACTCACCAAGAAGGAGATCGCATCTGCCTTCAAAAAGTTGATGGAGACCAAGTCCTTTGAAAACATTACCGTACACGACATTACGGAAGCCTGTGGTCTCAACAGGCTGACATTTTATTATCATTTTGAGGATAAGTACGCACTGCTGAACTGGATCTATTACAACGAGATCACCAAAACCTTCCTTGAAGATCTGAAGGAAAGCTCCTGGATTGAAAGTCTGCTTGCCACGCTGCGCAGACTGGATAAGGACAGGGTATATTACCAGAACGCACTGACCAATGACAACAGCGAGTTCAGAACATACATGTACCGGGTGATGGTGGACATGTATGCTGACATGATCCGCGAATGGATTGACAACAATTACGTGGATGATGAAGAAATTGTCTTTGTATCTTCTTTTTTTGCACACGGGACAGTGGGCATGGTTATTGACTGGGTGGAGGATGACGCTTACGGCACCCCCGAGGAGATGGTCAATCGGCTGCAGGAATTGGCGAACGATATCCAGATGATGCTCATCGGCGATGCGATGAAACGGTCCATGGAGGAGGAAGGCGGGGACGCCGGCAACGATGACTAGATGAATATTATAGAATTATGTATGCTTTCGATAGCCCTTGCCATGGATGCGTTTGCGGTGTCCGTCGGCAAAGGGCTTTGTCTTGGAAAGGTTTCCTGGCAGCATATGGTGACGGCAGGCGCCTGGTTCGGCGGCTTTCAGGCGGGCATGCCGGTCCTGGGATATCTTGCCGGCAGCCTTCTGGCTTCGGTGGTGGATCGGTATGATCATTGGATCGCTTTCTTTCTGCTGGTGCTCATCGGCGCCAACATGATCCGTGAGACTCTATGTGGTGAAGAGAAGCAGGAGGACGGATCGCTTCGGGCGGGAGAAATGCTCGTGCTGGCGATTGCCACCAG
>OMZN01000047.1 GCA_900315555.1 uncultured Eubacteriales bacterium | reverse complement strand
TAGCGGCGTATCCGTGCTGTGACCACATCGGTCTTGACGCTGTACTGGTAGGCCGCAGCAATTGTATTGAGGAGTTCCTTGTATTTATTGTAAATGGCCTCGTAGGTGGTTTGGCGGATCTTCCTGTCATGGGACTGCATGAACTTGATGTAGTTGCCGTGAGTCAGTGCGACCTCTTCGCCTTCCTCGTCGGTAATCGTGCCAAAGCGCAGATCAGCGTTGTTGAGCATGGTGAAGATTTCGTCCGGTGCACTGGTGATCTCGCTCATCTGTGCCAGGATCCGTTCTTCGGCATCGGAGAGGACATGCTCCTTCTCGCGCAGCAGTGAGGTGATGTAGAACCGGTAGGTTTCAAGCGCAGGCTCCTCGTCAATATAGGAGAGCAGAAGACCGTCTTCAGCGGACAGCAGTTCCGGTGTGGCAAAGGCTGTCATGGCGGAGATCTCGGCGATGGCAGTATAGGCCATGCTGTTCATGGCCTGGCTTTCCTCCACCCGGTTGTCCTCATCCTGCTTCATGTGGGCATAGACATAGGCGCGCTCGATGGTCTGCCAGATTTCATCGTGGAGTCTGAGTGCCTGCAGGAGATCGCTGCTGCTTTTTGTAAGCTGTCCTTTCATTTCCGTGAAGGTCTTTGCCAGCGTCCTGGCCTTGCTGATGTCAGCTTCCATGGCCTCCCGCCCCGGGTACATATCCTCGATGTCCCATTTGTAACGGCGGTCAATATCCTCACGCTTTTTTAACGCTTTCACCCTGTGCCTCCTTGTTTACATTGTCACATTGATGATGTAATATTAAATAGAGCTATAAATAGAAGTATAGCATAAATAAAGACCTTGTTTAATAGAGTAAGAAAAGGTTAAAGGATGGATAACAGGCCAATAGGTTTTTTTGATTCCGGGCTGGGCGGCCTCAATAGCTTTCCCTACATGCAGAAATATCTTCCGGAAGAACGCATCGTCTACTTTGGAGATACGGCGAGAACACCGTACGGCTCCAAGGCTGTTTCGACGGTGCGGAGGTTTTCTTTGCAGATTGCGGATTTTCTGGTGCGTCATCAGGTGAAGATGATCGTGATCGCCTGCAATACCGTCAGTGCCACCTGCCTGGAAATGCTGCAGGAGAAGTATCCCGCCATTCCCATCATCGGTGTCATCCAGCCGGCAGCGCAGAAGGTGATCAACAGCTGCGGTACGATGAACCGCATCGGTGTGATCGGAACGAAGGTGACGGTTGCTTCTCATACGTACAAGAATATCATCAATACCTTCAATCCCAACCTCCATGTCGTGGAGAAGGCAACGCCTGCCTTTGTCCCGCTCATTGAAGAGGGCATCATCAACAATGATATTATGGACTTGACGGTCAAATACTATCTGGACGATTTCGTGCTGAGCAACCGGCTGGACACGCTGGTGCTGGGATGTACGCACTACCCGCTGATCCGCGAGACGATCCTGCGGCTGTATCCCATGCTGCGGATCATTAATCCCTCGGAGGAAGTCGTTTCGACGATCAAATACGTATTGAAGGAAAAGGATATGGAAGCGTCCGGATCGGACTTCACCAATACGTACTATGCCAGCGATCTTTCGGAGAATTTTCTGAATATGATCGACAGGATCTGCGGTGCGGGTGCCAATGTGCAGTTTAAAAACCTGGACATGAGCTGAGAAAAGGAGCGGACGGGATGGAGTATGAGCATCTGTTGGACATCCTGGGGATCCATGGTCCCGAGGAATTTGAATACTTTGAGAACTTTGCCGATCTGGTGGAGACGGATGAGGAAGTGAGCGAAGAGGCGCTCTTCCAGCTGTTTTCCGAGACCGATGTGGATACGGTTGCCGAGCTGATCGGAAACTACTTTGAGGACATGACCGATGTGGTGCCCGACGGGGAAACGGATGTCTATACGCTGATGGAAAACATCCGCATGAGTCTGACGGGCCTTCTGCGCGGAGCACGCGATGACGAGGGCTTTATGCGGTTTGCCGAGGAGCTGGCCAGGTTCATTCGCTGGTATGCGCAGGATTCCTATGTGGAATGCACGAATTTGGATGATCCCAAGGACCACAAAGTACTGACGGTGCGGGATGCCTTCACGCAGGAACGCATTGCCCATCTGGAGAAGGAAAACTATAAGTATGACTTTTCCGATGCGCTGGACTATGCGCTGGATGATTACGGCATGCGCTTCGCCGATATGATCGATGCGGCGGAGGAGCCGGACTACGGTGATGATATTTTATCAAAGGGGTATGTTTATGATGACGAAATGGGAGGCGATGATTATTGACACTGGAGAATGAGACAGAACGCTTTTCCTTCCCCGATTTCATCGATCGCATGACCGCCGGAATCGGGGGAGAATCGCTGCTCATCCGCGGAGAGAACCGTGTGGCGCTTTATGACACAGGGATGGCTTACTGCGGCGGGCAGCTTGTGGAGAATGTCAGGGAGGCGCTCGGAGGGGGCAGACTGGACTACGTCATCCTCAGCCACTCCCATTATGATCACATTGGTGCTCTGCCGGACGTGATTCGTGCTTTTCCGGAGGCAGTCGTGGCCGGCGGTGCCTATTGTGCACATGTGTTCCTGCGCGAAGGCGCCAGACGGACGATGGTCAGAATGGGCCGCGCAGCCGCCGAGAAATACGGCGGTGACCCGGCAGCCATTTCGGCAAAAGGCATGCGTATTGACCTGATTCTTCGAGAGGGTGATACCATAGATCTGGGCGGCCGTACGATCACGGCCTATGAAGCGCCCGGGCATACCAGATGCTCCATGGCTTACATGATCGAGCCGGAGCACATTCTGATCACCAGTGAGTCCAGCGGTATCCTCGGCGGAGACGGCGAGATGCAGCCGGCGGTGCTGAAGACCCGGCAGGGAGCGCTTCAGACGATCGAAAAGTGCCGCACGCTGCAGCCGGAAAGGATTATCTGTCCGCACTATGGCATGGTACCGGTCCGCTATACGGAGGATTACTGGGATCGGGGCAGGAAGACCATCGAGGAAGAGCACGAATTCATTCTGGGGCTTCTTAAGGAAGATCTCGGCATGGAGCAGATGCTGACGCGCTATCGGGAAAAATATTACCGCGAAGAAAGAAAGGATCAGCAGCCCCTGGAAGCGCTTCTGGAGAATGCCAGAGCGACGATCGCACTTTATGCGCGAGAGGAGGGGAAGGAGATCCGTCAGGAATAAGGAGATGACTGCATGGAAAAAATAGATTTTCTGCCGGTTCTGCTGGCAAGTGACATCAATGTTTACAGCATGGGGCGCGCTTTTCATGAAGCGTATGGCATCCGTTCTCTGATGGTAGCCAGACAGCTTTCCGGGGCAGTTCTTCACACTAAGATCCTCGACTATATCGAGGAGCCGCATCTGGATCAGGACGATGTCTTCCTTGCCACGATGGAAAGAATTTATAAAGAGTACGGCGGGGAGCGCAAGCTCCTTCTGATCGGCTGTGCCGATCACTATGTGCGGCTGATTGTCAACCATCGGGAGGCACTGGAAGGCAAATTCATCATGCCCTACGCTTCACGGGAGGTCATGGACAATATCGTCCTTAAGGAGACCTTCTATCGGCGCTGTGAGGAATTCGGCCTCGATTATGCCAAGACCTTTGTGCACACGCCGGATACCGGGTATGACTACACACTGCCCATGTCGTTTCCGGTGGTGCTGAAGGCTTCTGACAGCGTCAAGTACCATGCGCACAAATTTGAGGGCTTTCATAAAGTCTTCTTTATCCATGACCGGAAAACCCTGGATGCAACGCTGAAGAAGATCTATGCGGCAGGCTATGATGATCACATGCTGATCCAGGATATGATTCCCGGTGAGGATGCCTGCATTTACGATCTGCAGGTGTATACCGGCAGCGATCACAAGGTCAAGCTGATGAACATGGGCAATGTCGTGCTGGAGGAGCATACGCCGACGGCCATCGGCAACAATGCAGCCACCATCGTGGAGCCGCACCTGGATGTCATGAAGAAGATCCAGAGCTTTCTGGAAGGCATCGGCTACGAGGGCATGTGCGACTGCGATCTGAAGTACGACCGGCGCGATGGCACGTACAAGATGCTGGAGATCAACATTCGTCAGGGACGCAGTCACTACAGGGTCACCGGCGGCGGCGACAATATCGCCGAACTGATCACGGAGGACTATGTTTATCACCGGCTGAAGAACGGTACCAAGTATGTCACGGAGCCTTTCTTCTGGCATGCTGTCCCCCTGGGTGTAGTCTATAAATATGTCAAGGACAAGGACAAGGTGAAGCAGATTCGTCAGCTCGTCAAAGAGGGACGCTCCTGCCACTCCCTGTATTACGATAAGGATATGTCGCCAAAGCGGTGGGTTTATCTGAAGCTGCGGGATATCAACATGTACAGGAAATACAAGAAATACTTAAAGGATTAACATGGTAACCATCAAAAAACTCGACAACGGCGTCACCGTTGTCATGGAGCCGCTTTCCTATGTAGGTTCCTGTGCATTGGGCATCTGGGTGCGTACCGGCGCCGTCAATGAAGAGGACAGCAATGCCGGCATTTCGCACTATATCGAGCACATGATGTTCAAGGGGACCGGCAGGAGGACGGCCAGGCAGATCGCCGAGGATGTTGACAACCTGGGCGGTCAGATCAACGCCTTCACCGGCAAAGAGGCCACTTGCTACTATATCCGGATGCTGGAGGAAAACCTGCTGCCGGCTATGGATATTCTCTTTGATATGTTTACCGACTCCCGCTTCGAGAAGAAGGAAATGGACCGGGAGAGAAACGTCATCAAGGAAGAGATGAAGATGATCCAGGACACACCGGATGAGGACGCGCAGGATACCATTTTGGAACTGGTGTTCAAAGGCAGCGCACTGGGACGGCCGATCATCGGGACCAGGGCTTCGCTGGACGGCATCGACCGGGATCGGATCCGTGCCTATATGGATGAGGAATACACCAGAGACAACATTGTGGTCTCTATTGCGGGAAGCTTCGACCCGCAGGCAGTCTGCGCGCTGATTGAGGAAAAGACGGCCGATATGAAAGAAACGGCTGTGCAGAAAGACCATCCCGAAGCGCCCTATGCGCCTGCCTTTAAGGTCAAGGTCAAGGATATCGAGCAGTCGCATCTTTCGATGGCGGTACGAACCATCGCACTCGATGATGAAAGACGTTATGCCTATTCGCTGCTTTCTTCCATCATGGGAGGATCCATGAGCTCCCGCTTTTTCCAGAACATACGGGAAAGGAAAGGGCTTGCCTATGCGGTCTATTCAGTGAATACATCCTTCCTGCGCGGCGGATATTTTGACATCTATGCCGGCGTGGCGCACGACAACGTGGAGAAGGCTGTGGAAGCCATCAAGGAAGAGCTGGCGGCGCTGCGGGACGGCGGCGTCACCGAGGAGGAACTTTCCAAGGCCAAGGAACAGATGAAGTCAGGGTATATCTTCGGGCAGGAAAGTGTCAGCAACCGCATGTTTTCGCAGGGCAAGAACGTTGCCCTGCTGGGAAGAAACTTCGATCAGGACGAGGTGCTGCGGTGCATTGATGCCGTGACGATGGAAGATCTGCATGATGCGGCGGCGGTGGTGGCGGATACCAGCCGCTACAGCGGCGTGCTGATCAGCAATGAGGAAAAAGATCTCAAAGCCATGATCCGGAGGTGAGATATGACAGCAGCAATCAAGATCGTGAGTCGGTCGGGCAGATATCCTGCCTATAAGACGGCCGGATCCGCAGGCATGGACCTGGAAGCTTATATTGAAGAGGATATCCTGCTTGCACCGGGCAAGCGCGTGCTGGTTCCCACAGGTCTCTTCCTGGAGATCCCTGCCGGCTATGAGGCGCAGATCCGCGCCCGCAGCGGCCTTGCCATGAAGCGGGGAATCACGCTTGCCAACGGCGTGGGAACCATCGACTCCGACTACCGCGGTGAGGTTGGTGTGGCGCTGATCAATCTGGGAGAGGAGCCGTTTCTCATCAGAAACGGCGATCGCATTGCCCAGATGGTGATTGCCAGATATGAAACGGTACAGTGGGAAGCGGTGGAAGAGCTTTCTGCAACGACGCGGGGAAGCGGCGGCTTCGGTCACACAGGAATATAAACGGGGAGGCGAATCATGCTCGGGTTCAAGAAAAAGGAAACACATTTCAATCATTATCTGGTGGAACTTTGTGAGAAGATCGAGACGGCAGCGGATGCTTTCGCAGACATCGTCAACGACTATGAGGATGTGGAGGACAAGATTGCCAATATGAAGGTACTGGAGACAGAGTGCGACTTGAAGACGCACGAGATCATCCAGGCGCTGCGCAATCTCCATGGCTCTACCTGGGAGAGAGAAGATATCCACAATCTGGTGCGGGAAATGGATAACATCGTGGACAGTCTGGAAGAGGCGGCCAATCGCTTTCTTGTGTTTGACATCAAGGAGATCAAGCCCCAGGCCTGCGATATGGCAGCGCTGACGCAGCAGGCCGTGGAAGAGCTGAAGAATATGTTCGAACTGGTGCCGGAAATGAAAGCCAGCAGTCAGGTGCAGGAGAAGATCATCGAAGTCAACAGGATCGAGAACGACGGTGACCTGGTGTATCGG
>OMZN01000018.1 GCA_900315555.1 uncultured Eubacteriales bacterium | reverse complement strand
AATGTCTGATAACTGAAGAAGATAAGCAAAAAGCAAAAGAAAGGCAAGCATTTTCCAAAACACTTGCCTTCTAAATTGTGGTTGCGGGGGCAGGATTTGAACCTACGGCCTCCGGGTTATGAGCCCGACGAGCTACCAGCTGCTCCACCCCGCGATATTAAATTGTCTGGTGCCGGCGACCGGGGTCGAACCGGTACGGGGATCACTCCCCACGGGATTTTAAGTCCCGGGCGTCTGCCAATTCCGCCACGCCGGCGGATCACATTGTCAGATATCCATAATGGCTCCGAGGGTGGGGCTCGAACCCACAGCCTACCGGTTAACAGCCGGTTGCTCCACCATTGAGCTACCTCGGAACATTGTCTGCTTATCGCGACAATGATTATTATACTTATGTCGCCTATCTATGTCAAGAGAAAATCCATCGCAAATATTATTGTTTTTGACGTGTGTTTTTTGACATGCTTTTGCAGACGGCCGGCAATGCAAAGGCAGCCTGCTGCCTGCCCGCCGGTCCGGCACAGTGCACCCCCGAACGAATCAGGGGTGCACGGTCATGCTTTCATCGGGATCTTCCACCGGGTAATCTGTCGTCAGATCGATTCTTTTTTCTAAAGGAGACGGCTGCTGCAAGGCTGCCTATGGCAGCAGCAAACAGCAGGAGAAACAGCAGTGTGCCGATACGTCTCTCATCGCCGGTCTTCGGCACTTCCCTGCTTTCCTTCTCCTCTTCCTTGGCTTCCGGCACCTTCTTGTTCTCAAAGGTTTCAATTTCCTTGTCATTTTGATTGGCCCAGGTACCGTCAATCTCAAACTTGAGCGTCTTTTCCGATCGTTCGTAGCCTTCGGGTGCCGCGATCTCAGCAACCTCGTACGACCCGTTTTCAATTTTTGTAAAGGTGACAAGGCCATCCTCTCCGGAGGTCTGTTTGTCTATCAGTTTGTCGTCCTTGTATAAGCCGAATTCCGCACCTACCAGCGCCTTTCCATCAGAATCGGTTTTGCGGAGGCTGTAGTTGGCATAATCATCCCGGAATTCCTGTTCCTGCACATCCACAACACCATTGGCTGCCACGGTAAACTTCATACGCTTCGGTTCGATAGCATACCCCTGCGGCGCCAGCGTCTCCTGGAAGCTGTATTCACCGGGCTCCAGAAGGATTCCCTCGATGCTGCCATCTTCATCGGTCTCATCACGGTAGACCACATGCTCTTCTTCATCATACACCTCTACGCGTGCACCCGGCACAGGCTCCTGTCCGGTGATATCTGTCTTGGTAATCTTGACCTTATCATGCTCCAGATAGTTCACAAACGGCTCATCTTCTTTATCGACACGGATCACCGCCTCACCGGTGCGTGCACTGAGATCCACATGGATGATCTGCTCATTATCAAGATACTTCTCACTATGCCCGATTTCCTTGACATAGTACTTGCCGTGGGGAATCGTCCCTCTGAATACGATCTTCCCTTCCTCATCGGAAACAGCGGTCATCATCAGCTGATCCTTCTTAATCAGTGGTGTTCCTTCACTGTTTTCATCTTTTTCTATAGCTCGATCATCGATCGGCCGGCCGTGATGATCGAAGGCCTGTGCTGTATAGAGACCAAAGACAAATCCTTCTCCGGGTATTCTTTCCATGGATGTTGCGAGTTTTTCATACTCGCCGTCATCCGAAACTTCGCAGCGGACACGCTCCACGACCTTTTTGAGCTGTACCTCCACCGGCTGATAGTCATTGACGATCTCCCGATGTTCTACCACAATATCCTCATCTTTCTCCATGTTTTCCTCATCCAGCTGTACCGTTTCCTGCGCAGGTGCTGCATAGCCTTCCGGCACTTCTGTCTCCACCAGGAGGTAACGGCCCAGCGGCAGTGCTTCGCTCTCGGCATAGCCCGCATCGTTCGTCGTCATCCGTGCCACAGTGCTGCCCGCCTCATAGAGGATGCTGCCGTCTGCCGGATCCTTAATATCTTCGCCAGCCGCGATCTCAAACGTCACACCTTCCAGCCCGTTTTTTTGAAAGATCGGCGTTACGACTGTTCTCTCATCCTCTTTTTCGGCCTTGATGCCGCAGAATTGATCCCCGGTCTTCCGGACGGTAATCTTTCCCTTTCTCGCCTTGTCAGGGAATCGGCAGCGGAGCAGGCTGTCGTCAATGACTGTGATCTGTTCCCCCACTTCACCATCCTTGCCAACGATCACCGGAAGCGGCTTTTTCTGCAGCAGATAGCCGTCCGGCGCCTTGATTTCCTCCAGCTGATACAATCCCGGCCTGAGGGGCTCCGGCAGCAGGACGCTGCCTTTGGCGCCGGTCTCAAAGGTGGTGGTTTCCTGCAGCCGGCCGTCTTCATCGTAGTATTTCTGTTTCACGTAGCTGCCGCTGCTGTCCTTCAGTCTGAACGATGCGTGGGATAGCCTCACCGTCTTGCCGGTATCGGCATCCACCTTGACGATCTGCAGCTGCATACGGATTTCATCGTCGACAAAGCTCGCCTCGGGCCGTACCGTTTGTCCATCTTCACGGATGGTCAGCGTAAAGGGATCCAGCATCTTGCTGCCCTCGCGGCTTTTCACCTGCACAATCCGATAGGTGCCGGCCGTGAGCCACTGGTCTTCCGCCATGGCCACCTCGCCGTTTTCATCGGCCGTCAGGCGCACTGCCTCTGCAAAGGGGCTTGCCTTGGCCTCTTTATAGGATGCATACTTTTCGTTATAGACTTCAAAGACTGCACCATCCTCAGGCAGAATCGTTCTGGAGCCCTTCGCACCGCTGCGATCCGGGGATGAAACAGTGTAGTATTTTGTAAAGCTCAGCTTTCCCTTGGCTTCGTTCCTTACCGCTGCATAGAAATCAATGCAGTCGCTGGTTCCCGTATACATCCATTGATCCGCCCGGCTGCCGGTATTCCATACAAGGGCCGACTCCACACTGCCTTTGCTGTAACGGCCGCCGAAGTCTTTCTGCATCGTGTAGATCTGCTTTTTCGTCCCGCCGGTGCTGCTGGTAAAATCGTACAGATCGCCGCCAGGCTGCTGCGCCTTGATGCTGAGGCCGGCAGGCTCAATCGAGGTCACCCCCCTGCCGATCCTGCTGCTGTCCTTGACACCATAGGCCGCATAGGTGCCCGCCTGTGTCCATTTCATGAGGGTCACCGGCGCATTTTCCTGCTCTCTGGCCGCAAAGCTCCATGCCCTGGTATGCGCAGCCATCTGCGCAAGGATCCATCGATAGGCTGTCATGAAGCTCTTGTGGCTCTTTGTGCCATCCCATGGCACCTTCGTCCTGCTGTGTTCAACAGCCGTGGGCGATGTCCTGTCACCGGTCTGGTATTCCCAGATGATCTGCTGGGTGGCCAGCCAGAGATCGTCGGTGGTCACTTTGCCTTTCAGCTCTTCGATACCGGCACTTACGCTGCCCTGTCCAAAGCCGGTTGCCACACCGCCGAATCCATAAAGAGCCGCCAGCGTAATGCCCTGCCGCTTCCGACGGGACATGGTTTTCCAGTACGATGCGTTTTCGTAGGCTGTCAGCGATGTTCCGGCCTGCGGCAGCGCCTTGTCATACTCGATGCAGAAGCAGTACATGTCCTTGCCGCCATCGACCTTCAAATAATATCGTTCCCGTGCACCGCCCATGAAATGGTCGCCATGAAAGTAATACTTTTCGCCATCGATATCACGGCACACATTGGTATAGGCTACCGTGCCGGTATCGCCCGCCTCCGCCGCAGTACTCTGCTCGGGCACCGAAAGCGGCATCATGACCGCTGTAATCAGCATGGCCAGGATAATGCGGATCCATGATCTGCCGGCATAGGAGGCTCTCGTTTTTGCGTTCCTCATCCTTTCCCCCTTATGATCAACCTCTGCACCGTATCTTCCCCTGCACGAAAAAAGAGCGGATAACCGCTCTTTGATCTCTTCAGAATCTCCATTGAACGCATCTCCATAGGCCATGCGCTCCGGAGCATGCCGCTTTCAAACGGCATCATCTCAACAACTGCATCTTACCAAACCTAAAATTCCGCAGCAGTACCAACCGCTTCCTGCAAGATCCTTGAAACTCAGTTGAACCGCTTGATGCCGGATCGTGTCCTGTTCTTTTTCTTCGTACCGCCGTTTTCCTGCTTTTTTTTCACCCTTTTGACGTGGGATCGCGGTGCGCTCACACGGCGCCGCTTTTCCCGCTTTTCGGCGGCTGCCTTTTCCTCGGACAGCTTGCCCTCGATCATTTCGATCTTGGTAGAGTACTTAACGATGTTTTCCTTATCGTTCTGTTTTTTGTAAATATCCAGCAGTTCCTTCATCGTCTCAAGGTGCGTGCCATTCAATGCCAGCGCCTGTTTGAAACGCGCCACCGCCTCGCCGGTCCGGCCGGTATACTTATAGGCCAGGCCGAGATAATAATGCATCGGCCACCAGGTCTTGAACTTTGTATCAAGATAGGGCTCCAGCTTTTCCAGGCCCTGCTGCATCCGTCCTGCCGAAATGTCATTGCAGGCAGCCTCGATCTGTACAGGATCCTTGATCTGTTTCAGACGGGTGTTGATCTCCCGCCGGTCCTTTCCGTTGTGCGTAAACTGAAGAAAACGTCTCCAGGCAAACTCTGTCTTGGCGTAGAGTCCGATGTTCAGGTACGCATACCCAAGATAATAATACCCTTGCGCAAACCGAGGATGTATCTCGGTCAGCAGCTCAAACCAATCCAGAGCCTCCGCCTTGAACCTTCCCACATATTCAGGATCCTCGCTGTCCAGATACATGGAGCGGCAGACACGCGCATAGGAGTACATGGCATGCATATAGATAGGGTTCATGCACAGAGCCGCACGAAAATGGATACAGGCATTGTCCCAGTCCTCTTTCTCCGCAGCATCTCTGCCTTCCTTAAGCATGCCCTCATCAATCTTGGTATTGAAGAGTTTCTTGAGGTATGCCACATAGTTCTTTGTATACTTGAACTTGGGATCGCTGCCCATGACCCAGGCCATGTTTTCACCGATCAGCGCCGGTTCCAATCCGCTGCCGCCGGAAAATTTCTTAATATCCTGCTTACGGAGGGGGATGGGAATTCCTTTCATAATATCCTTGACCTTGGAACGTTCAAGGAATTCGTCGGAAAACTCGACAAAGACAAATCGATCCAGATACTTTCTGAAATATCTTCCGATCCTGTCTTCGCGGAGCTGAATATCCGTCTCCTCAGAAGGACGCACCACGGTTCTCTTGATCCCCATTCTCTGAGCGAGACTCATCTTTTTATTTTCTTCCATTGCGCATGATCCTCCTTTCATGACACCTGCCCGCAGGCAGCCGGACCGCTACAGCATGCGGAACCTTTCATCCTTGATCAGCGACGTGTTGGCCATCGCAGTCCGAAGCTGCTCCATCATGCGGTCTTTATCCTCAGGCAGGTTGCCGCGAAGTGCCACATAGTTGGAAGCGTGATTGCTGCGCAGCATGCAGTGCTTCTTTACGTCAGTATGCTTCAGTACCAGCAGGGTTTCTGCCAGAATCTCCTCTGCAGAGAGAAGATGGAAGGTGCCGGCCTTTACCTCATCGGCCAAGGTTCCGCCGTCCTCCAAAAGCAGCGTCAGAAAGGCCACATAGGAAGCCCCCATCTCCGAAATCATCGTACCCGTCTCCACGGCGTGCTCCTCCCAGAGCTCCTTGCCGCCCAGGCCGTTGATGAAGGTGACAGAAGCAGGGATGCCGGCAGCCTCTACTTTCTGTACTGCCTCGATGATCTGTGCCCGCGTGGCACCCTTGTTGACGTGTTTCAGCACCTTGTCGCTGCCGCTCTCGGCACCGATATAAATGATCCCGATGCCTGCCTCGCGCAGCGTCTCAAGCTCCTGCGGGGTCTTCCGCAGGACGTCACGGGGCGAGCCATAGATGCCCACCCGCTTTACCTCGGGGAAGTCATGGCGGATCTTCTCCAGAATCGGCATCAGCTTGTTCATCGCCAGACAGAGAGCATCGCCATCACACAGGAAGATCTTGTCAATATGGCGGTAGACCTGCCTCGCCAGATCCAGATCCGTCATCACGTCCTTCATATCCCGCAGATGGAATTTTTTATCCTTGAACATGCCGCAGAAGGTACATCCATTGTGGGAACATCCCACCGTCACCTGCAGCAGATAGCTTCTTGCCTCACTGGGCGGTCTGTAAATATTGCCTTCGTATCTCATTACATTTTCTCCGGTGCATGCATCCCCAGCAGAGCGAGACCGCTTTTAATCACAGCCTTAGCCGCACCCACAAGGGCCAGTTTTGCTTTCTTTTCCTCTTCGTTGTCAACTAAAATATGCTCGTCGTGATAGAATCTGTTGAAGCTCTCGGCCACATCAATCAAATGCCGCGTCACGATCGACGGCTCATATTTCTCGCCGGCTTCCCTTACCACCTCAGGCATGGCATACATGAGCCGCTCCAGTTCATAGGCGCTGTCGGAGCTGATGTACTGAGGATCGAAGGAGATCTCCGCAAGCCTCTCTTCGCTGACGCCTGCCCGACGCAGCACGCTGGCAGCCCTGGCATGCGTATACTGCACATACGGACCTGTCTCCCCGTCAAAATTGAGCACCCGATCCCACTGGAAAACATAGTCTTTGATTCTGTTGTTGGAAAGCTCCTGGAACATAACGGCGCCGATGCCGACCTGACGGGCAATCTCGTCCACATCCTCGGTGGCGACACCCTTCTCCAGAATGATTTCCCTTGTCTTTTCCACCGCGCGCCGCAGCACATCCTCCAGGAAGACAACGCGTCCTTTGCGGGTGGACATCGTTCCATCTTCCAGACTGACAAGCCCGAAGGGCACGTGAACGCAGTCCTCGGCCCAGTCATAGCCCATCAGGGAAAGAATCTTGATCCACTGCTGGAAGTGGAGATTCTGCCCTGAGGAAACCACATAGATATTCTTGTAAAAATCATAGGTCTCCTTCCGGTACACTGCCGCAGCAATGTCCCGGGTGATATACAACGTGGATCCATCCGACTTTGTGATTAATGCCGGCGGCATGCCGTACTCTTCCAGATCCACGATCTGCGCACCCTGGGATTCCTTCAAAAGGCCCTTATCCTTTAATTCCCTGACAAACCGGGGCATCTTGTCGGAATAGAAGCTCTCCCCGTTGTAGGAATCAAAGGTGATGCCCAGCATATCATAAACGCGGGTAAACTCCTTCAGCGATTCCTCGCGGAACCACTTCCACAGCCTCACCTCTTCAGGTTCGCCCTTCTCCAGCCTGGCGAAGATATCCCTCGCTTCCTGATCCAGTGACGGATCCTTCTCCGCCTCCACATGGAACTTTGTATAGTAGGAAAGAAGCGTTTTAATAGGCTCTTTTTTTACATCCTCTTCATTGCCCCAATGACGGTAGGCACAGATCATCTTGCCGAACTGGGTGCCGTAATCCCCTAAATGATTGATACGGATCACCCTGTAGCCCAGTGCCTCGTAAATGTTGGCAATGGCGTTGCCGATCACCGTGCTGCGAATGTGTCCGATGTGGAAGGGCTTGGCGATGTTGGGGGAAGAGTACTCCACGATAACGGGATGTGTCTCCTCCTGCTGTCCGTGCCCTACGTGCGCCGGATCCTTCAGAATATCAGAGAGCACCGCACGGGCGAATGCCGCCCGGTGCAGGTACATATTGACATAGGCATTGACCTGCTCCACCTTCTCAAAAATCTCATGCCCGCCGATCTGCGCTGCAATATCTGCCGCAATGGCCTGCGGTGCCTTGTGAAGCACCTTGGCCAGACGAAAGCAGGGAAAGGCATAATCCCCGTTGCTCCTGTCCGAGGGAACCTCGATCATGGCACGGATAGTTTCCTTATCCAGTTCTTCGATGACAGGCGCCAGGATATCTGTTATCTTGTCTTTGTAATCGATCATAAAATTCTGCTCCTGTAACGCTATACTATTTTCACTGCATGCTGCTATTTCTTCATTTTGACGATGGTGACCCCTTCGCCTCCCTCATTGTAACCGCCGCGGCGAAATTGTTCAACATGCTTATTCTTCTTCAGCGACTGGCGAATTGCCGATCTCAGGATGCCCTCGCCGCGTCCGTGAATGATGGTAACTTCCTCCAGGCCGGCCATAAAGACGTCATCTATGTATTTTTCCACATGGTAGACAGCCTCTTCCATGTTCTGACCGCGCACATCAATGCTGGAAGAAACATTCTGCGCCTTGCTCTGGTACATTTTGCCGTAGTTTGCCCGGGAAGCCTTCTGCCGGCGGCGGAGCTTCTTCTGCCGGCCCTCGATGATCAGCTGCAGGTCTTCCGCCTTGACTCTGATCTTCATCATGCCCACCTGCACCTGCAAAAAGCCCTTCTCATCAGGAAGCGTCAGGATCTCTCCATTCTGTCCCAGGGAAACGACCTTGACCCGGTCGCCCACCTTGACATCCTTGATGTCCACCGGGCGGTCATTGACTTCCTTGAAGAAAGCCTCCTTGTAGCGTCCGGCTGCATCCTTGATCTTCTTCCTGCTCGCATCGAAACGCTTGTTGCGTTCTCCCAGCGACTCCACCTTGGAAAGCTCGCGCAGCTCCTCCTGAATCCGGCGGCTGAAGTCCCTGGCTTCGCCGACGATCTCCCGTGCCTCGGCTCTGGCCTTGCGGAGAACTTCTTCCTTCGTCTCACGGTTTTCGCGTTCCTCCTTTTGCAGAGCTTCCCTGCGGTGCTGCACTTCCTCTAAGATCCGCTTTGCCAGAATGCGGTCCTTCTCTGCCTCCCGCCGATCCTTTTCGATTTTCTCAAGCACATCTTCAAAGGCCAGATCGCCGCCTTCCATCAGATCCCGTGCCCGCTCGATGATCTCCTCAGAGAGTCCGAGCTTCCTTGAAATAGCAAAGGCATTGGACTTCCCGGGTGCACCGATCAGCAGACGGTAAGTAGGTGAAAGCGTCTCCACATCGAATTCCATGCTGGCATTCTCCACGCCCTCTGCCGATACCGCATATTTCTTGAGCTCGTTATAGTGGGTAGTGGCCAGCACATCGGCATCCTGCGCAGCCAGCTGTTCCAAAATGGCAATGGCGAGCGCCGAACCTTCCGACGGATCGGTGCCGGCCCCCAGCTCATCCACCAGAACCAGCGTCCCGGATCCCGCTTTCTCCATGATTTCCACGATGTTTTTCATATGTGAAGAGAACGTAGACAAGCTCTGTTCAATACTCTGTTCATCACCGATATCCGTGAATACGTCACGGTACACCGGCAGACGGCTGCCCTCGCCCGCCGGGATGAAAAGTCCGCTCTGCGCCATCATGGTCAGCAGGCCGCAGGTTTTCAGCGTCACCGTCTTGCCGCCGGTATTGGGCCCTGTAATGATCAGCTCGTGATAGTCACCGCCCAGACGAATGCTGACCGGAACCACCTTCTTGGGATCAATCAGCGGATGGCGTGCATCCAGCAGATCCAGCACGCCTTCCTCATCCAGGACAGGACGTACCGCATCCATCTCCAGCGCCAGTCTGCCCCGCGCATTGATGGCATCCAGTTGTTCCAGCAGTTCCTGATCATTAAGAAGACGCTCGTAATGTTCGCTGACACGCCCGGACAGCTCCCGTAGGATCCTCGCAATCTCCGCCTCTTCGGCAATGGCCAGTTCGCGCAGCGCATTGTTCATGTCGACTACAACCTGCGGCTCAATGAACAGCGTCGCCCCACTGCCGCTCTGGTCATGGACAATCCCCGGCACCTGACTGCGGTGCTCGGCCTTCACCGGCACCACATAGCGTCCGTCCCGCATCGTGACAATAGCATCCTGCAAAAATGTACGATTAGCCGGTGCATTGATAAGACGGTCGATCCTGTGGCGCAGTTCCTCATTTTGCCGTACAATCTGCCGGCGGATATCACGAAGCGCCGAGCTGGCGTCATCGCTCATCTCATCCTCAGAGAGAATCGAATGGTCAATGGCTTCCTCCAGCTCGGGAAATACGCCCAGAAGCGATGTGATCTCCCGCAGAATCGGCAGTGACGGCAGATCGCCCTGCAGGAAGCCGGCCGCCTCCCGTGCCGTCTTCATGTTATAAAGTACGCGGAGAAGCTCCCGCATACTGAGGGTGCCGCCCTTTTTGGCCCGATGCAGCAAATCCTTAATATCATAAAAGCTGCCAATAGGCAGCGGCCCCTTGGCAGATATCAATTCGACGGCTTCCGCAGTCTCATCCAGCGCATCGGCAATATACCTCGCATCATGCATGGGAACAAGGGAAGCAATCTTTTCCCTCGTCACCTGTGATCCTGCATACTGCGCCAGCGCATCGATGATCTTTCTGTATTCGAGAACTTCGATAGCTCTGTTATTCATCCCGTTGTTCCCTAAGTTCCGCTTTCAGCTTTTCCATCTCGCTTTTCAGCTGGATATTTTCCATCTGCAGATCGAAATAATTATTCTCCAGATCTCTGTATTTGGCATTGACTTCTTCCACAGCCTGCGCGGAGCCTTTTTTCGCTTCCTGCATCACTTTTTGACGTTCCCTGGTCAATCTGTCGATTTCCTGATTTTTGCCAACCATCTGCTCCATCAGCTCGTCCTTCTGTCTTGAGAGCTTGCTGATCTCCGCCTGGCTTTCCTCCTTGTAGGAAAGATGGCTTTTTTTGGCTTCTTCCCAAAGCTGCTCATAATGGCTGCTGTCTGCTTTCAGCTGTTCATATTCTCTGCGCAGCGCGGCCTCCCGGTCCTGCAGCCGGAAAAACTCATCCGTGATATTGACAGCCGACAGGATGGCAAGGGAGGAGAGCGGTCCGCCCTTCACTCCCTTGGCAATATCATTCATACGGCTGTCCACATGGGCAGCGACTCTGGCAATGTATTCCGGCGAATTATCACCGACGATGGTATATTCCTGCCCGTAGATATTCACATTGACTTTATTGCTGTCCATATGACGTCCTCCTACATTTCTCTCAAAGCTGCATGGAATCGGTCTTTGAGCACCTGCAGCATCTTCTCGTGTACCGCTGCCACATCTTCATCAGTAAGCGTCTTGTCTTCCGCGCGATAGACAAGCGTGAAGGCAACACTCTTCTTTCCCTCTTCGATCTGCCTGCCCCGGTAAATATCAAAGAGCGTGACATCTTCCAGAATGCCTCCACCGCTCTGACGGATAACCGATTCGATGTCACCTACCTGCACTGCTTCATCCACCAGCAGCGCAATGTCCCTGGAGGTGGAAGGATACTTGGGCAGGGGCTTGTACTTGACCTTCGTCTGCGCCATCCTGGCGATGACATCAAAGAAGAGCTCGCAGGCACAGCAGCGGCCATCGATGCCATACGCCTCTGCGACATCCGGGTGCACCTCGCCCATGATGCCCAGCTCCACGCTTCCATTGTGGGACAGGCTGTTCATGGCGCCCAGCAGACCCTTGATCACATCATAGTCCTCCTGCAGCTCGTCGTGAGAAGCACCGTCTTTTGCCGGCTCCGGTCTTTCCAGAACCCGCCGCTCCTCATCCTTTGTCGGGATAACGATGCGGGCACAGCGTCCCGGATGGAAGACACCGTATTCCTTCTCCGGGATAAACCTGATTCTGCGGATGCCCAGCTGGCCGAGAAGCTCCGTGACCATGCCTTTCAATGTAAAGAAGTCATTGTCCGCACCGTACATGCCGATCGAAATGGCATCCTCTTCATCGGGAAGTGCCTCTTCATCGAAGAGATCCGCTGAGAAGGTGGTGCCGATCTCATAGGCCCGCACACTTTCGACGCCGCGGGCACTGTTGCGCCCAAGCGTCTCCAGCATCTCCGGCATCAGGATCGTCCGCATTACGCTCTGCTCCTCGCCGAGCGGATTGATCAGGCGCACATAATTTGTCTCCCAGGTGCCGTCATCCAGCCGCACCTTGTCCGCATCCCTTGGACTGACAAACGAATACGTCTGAATCTCGTTGGCGCCCATGGCGCAAAGGGTGCTGCGCACCAGGCGGCGCAGGCTTTCCGCCTCTCCTAATGAAGAAGTATTGCTTCCCTTGGGAAGCGTTACAGGAAGCTTATCGTAACCGTACATCCTGGCTACTTCCTCTGCGAAATCCACCTCGCCCACCATGTCCAGACGAACCGTGGGCGGCGTTACCTTCATCGTCTTCTCATCGCCGGCCACCTTCATCTCCAGAGATTCAAAGATGCTCTTCATTTCCGCTGCAGAAAGATCAATACCCAGCAGCTTATTGATGCGTGCCGTGCGCACATCAACAGTCCAGGGCTGCACCGGTGCCGGATAAACATCCACCGCACCGGGCTGCACGGTACCTGCGCCCAGGAGCTCAATCAGGCGGCATACACGGTTTGCCGCCTCCTCACAGAGGTTGGGGTCGATGCCCTTTTCGTATCTGGCACTGGCCTCCGTTCTAAGCTTGAGCGCCTTGGATGTCAGCCGGATGCTGTCGGCATCGAAGTTGGCCGATTCGATCAGGATCGTGCTGGTATCCGGCTCAATCTCTGAATTAAGTCCGCCCATGACACCGGCGATGGCCACGCCCTTGACGGCGTCCTTGATCAGCAGCATGTCGCTCGTAAGTTCCCTTTCCGTACCGTCCAGCGTGGTGAACTTTTCTCCATCCGCCGCCCGCTCTACGACGATTTTGCCGCCTTCGATCTGACGGATGTCAAAGGCATGCAGTGGCTGACCGTACTCCAGCATCACAAAATTGGTGATATCGACGATATTATTGATGGGACGCATACCGGCATACATAAGCCGCTTCTGCATCCACCAGGGAGAAGGCCCGATCTTGACATCGGTGACTACCCGCGCCGAATAACGCTTGCAGGCCTCCTGATCTTTGATTTCCACAGAGATAAAGTCCGCTGCCTTCCGATCGCCTGCAGCCTTTGCTGCACTGTCCGGATAGCTGAGCTGACTGCCGAACGTGGCGGCCGCTTCTCTGGCCATGCCCACCATGGAGAGGCAGTCGGGACGGTTGGGCGTGATCTCAAAGTCCACAACATCGCTTACAAGTCCCATAGCCTGCTCGATCGGCGCACCAACCGGCGCATCTTCCGGAAGCACCCAGATGCCATCCTTATGCGCCACCGGCACCACCTTCTCGTCGAAGCCCAGCTCGCTGGCCGCACAGATCATGCCCATGGATTCGACGCCGCGCAGTTTTCCCTTCGTGATCTTCACGCCGCCCTCCTGCTTGGGCTGCCCATGCAACGGGCCGGGAATCCTGCTGTTGTGCAGCGCCACCGGCACCTTCTGTCCCGCTTCCACATTAAGCGCACCGCAGACAATCTGAATCGGTGCCTCTTCTCCTATATCAACAGAGCAGACCGAAAGGCGATCCGCATCAGGATGTTTCTCTTTTTTTACTACGTATCCTACAACGACTTTATCCATGCCGGTGCCGAAATGCTCCACGGTCTCCACGTTGGAACCGGACATGATCATGCGGTCCACGAATTCCCTGGTATCCACATCCACCGATACGTAATCCTTCAGCCATTCTACTGGTACTAACATCCCCAAACCTCCTATTTGAACTGATCGATGAAACGCATATCGTTCTCGTAGAACAGGCGGATATCATCGACTCCGTATTTCAGCATCGCGATACGCTCCACGCCCATGCCGAACGCAAAGCCGGTATATTTCTCAGTATCAATGCCGCCGACTTCAAGAACCTTGGGGTGCACCATACCGCAGCCCAGGATCTCCAGCCAGCCGCTGCCCTTGCACACATTGCAGCCCTTCCCGCCGCACTTGAAGCAGGAAACATCCATCTCCGCGCTGGGTTCGGTGAAGGGGAAATGATGCGGACGGAACTTGGTTTTCGTCGCTGCACCGAACAGCCGCTTGGCCATGGTGTCCAAGGTGCCCTTCAGATCTGCCATCGTGATGCCTTCATCGACGATCAGCCCTTCCACCTGATGAAACATCGGCGAATGCGTAGCATCCGGTGTGTCGCAGCGAAAGCACCGTCCCGGTGAAATTACCTTGATCGGCGGTTTCTGAGACTGCAGGGTGCGGATCTGCACAGAAGAAGTATGCGGCCGCAGGCAGATGTTCTCATTGATGTAGAAGGTATCTGTCAAATCGCGGCTGGGATGGTTCTTCGGCGAGTTCAGAGCGTCAAAAGCATTGAACACCGTCTCCACCTGCGGTCCTTCCGCAATGGAATAGCCCATGGACATAAAGATCTGCGATATCTCCTCGATGGTCTGCGTAATAGGATGCTTGACGCCGAGCGAAAATTTCTTTCCCGGTTCGGTGACATCGATGGTCTCCTTTTCGAACTGAATCTCCTTCGCCCGTTCTTTGAGCTCTGCAAGGCGCTGGCTGATCCGCTTTTCGATCTCGTTTCTGGCCTTGTTGGCCGCGGGACCGATCTGCTTCTTTTCTTCCTTGCTCAGACTGCTCATGGCCTTGAAGATCTCCGTGATCTTTCCTTTCTTTCCCAGGATGGCCACTCTGACTTCATCCAGCTCTTTAAGCTCTTTGGCCTCATGGATTCTCTCCCTGGCTTCTTCGAGAATCTTTTCGATTTTTTCCTGCATATGCTTGATCCTTCCTTAACCTATTACCTTCTGATACATCAAAATGCCGGCAGCGACCGCCGCATTCAGCGATTCCGTTTCTCCCTGCATGGGGATCATGATCCTTTTATCTGACAATGCCTGCATCTTCTTCGAGACACCATGCCCTTCGTTACCGATGACCAGGGCAATGCCTCGGTGCAGATCCACCTCATAAAATGCCGCCTCCGCATCCAGCGCCGTGCAGACGATGGTCTTGCCCATCGCTGCAAGATACTGCGCCGCCTCTTCCTCATCTTCCACATAAAGAACAGGAATGCGCAGAATGGCACCGGCAGCAGCCCGCACCACTTTGGGCGCATAGACATCCGCTGTTCCCTTGATAGCCACCACGCCACCGTAGCCTGCCGCCTCCGCGGTGCGAATGATGGTGCCGATGTTGCCTGGATCCTGAAGGCGATCCAGTACCAGAAGGCAGCTTTCCTGATCCTGCGGCATCAAGGGACCATCCCCCTTGGCAACAATCGCCGCCACCCCTTGTGCAGTCTCTGTGTCAGCTATCTTCTCAAACAGCTTTGCCGGCATGACGATGGTATCGGCCAGCCGGCCGGCAAAAGCCTGTGCACGATCTTCACGGACAAGCAGCCGGCGCACTCTTTTCAGGTGAAGCGCTTCCTCCACCAGCTTCGTGCCCTCCACGAGAAATTCGCCATAGCGATCCCTGTACTTTTTGCTGTGCAGTGCCAGGCATCTGCGGATTGTGGGATTGTCTTTCGAGGCGATGGTTTTCATATTGACTGTGTCTGCAGTTTGGTCTGCCATGCAGACAGGACATGACAGCTCATAAAAGAGACCGGCAGGCGCCGGCCCCTTTCAAGTGAATTGACTTGCTATTTCAGGAAGGAGGGGATATCGAACTTCGATGAACGCTTTTTTTCCTCCTGCTCCTTATCCATTTCGTCTAAAAGATTGCTGAAGGTTCTGGCCTTGCTTTCGCTTTCAGAAGAAGGCGCTTCGGCCTCTTCCTGTCCATCCTGCGCTTCGTCTGCTTCCTCCGGCGCTTCCTGGGCACCGGCTTCTTCTTCAGCAGAGGCTGCCGGCTCCTCGCTCTTGACAAAGCCATTCTCTGTGAAGGTGGTACCCTTGGCATAATTGCCCGGCTGATTTTCAAAGCCGGTGGCAATCACAGTGACGTTCATGGTATCCTGCAGCTCTTCAGAAATGGCTGCACCGAAGATGATAATGGCATCCTTGTCAGCGACACTCTGCACCTGTTCTGCCGCCTCGTTGACCTCCATCATCCCAAGATCCATGCCGCCGGTCACATTGAGCAGGATAGCCTTGGCACCGGCCACCGTGGTCTCCAGCAGCGGGCTTTCGATGGCTGCACGTACGGCGTGACGCACCTTGTCCTCGCCCTTGCCGGAGCCAATGCCCATATGCGCCACACCACGGTCGCGCATGACGGTTTCCACATCGGCAAAATCCAGGTTGATCATGCCCTCGTTGCCGATCAGGTCAGTGATTCCCTGCACGCCCTGCTTGAGCGCCTCATCGGCCATATTGAGCGCCTCGATGAAGGTCGTCTTTTCCTCGGCGATCTCCAGAAGCTTGTCATTAGGCACAACGACAATAGTATCTACATATTGTTTAAGGAACTTGATCCCCAGCTCCGCATGTTCAGCGCGCTTCCTTCCCTCAAAGGTAAACGGCTTGGTTACGACAGCTACCGTCAGGATGCCCATGTCTTTGGCCACCTTGGCAATAATCGGCGCTGCGCCGGTTCCTGTACCGCCGCCCATGCCGGCAGTCACGAAAACCATCTCGGCACCCTGCAGCCGCTTGCCGATATCCTCGGCATTCTCCTCCGCCGACTTCTGGCCGATCTCCGGATTGCCGCCGGCGCCAAGACCTTTGGTCAGTTTCTCGCCGATCTGGATCTTGTTCTCGGCCTTGCAGGTACCGAGCGCCTGCTTATCTGTATTCACCGCCAGATAATTGACGTTTTTCAAATTATCATCTATCATACGATTGACCGCATTGCATCCGCCGCCGCCGACGCCGACGACCAGTATGCGGGCATTCTGCGTATCGCTGTTTTCGAATTGCAACATGGATTGCGCCCTCCCGAAACTCTGTTATAAACTTTCTAGATTATATCATAAATGCCATGGGCTTGCACCCGTTTTCCATCATTTTGCCACCTTGGGCGTAAAGGAAACATAACTGCCGCTGCCGATATACAACGTGCCTTTTTTCTTCTTTTTTTCGTACAAATCGGAAAGAATTCCCTTCAGGGAACCGTCCTTGATAGCAGCAAGCAGATTCTTCGGCGTACCGCGGCAAACCAGGTTGTCATAAATATACGCCTTGATCAGCACCTTTCCCGGCTTCAGCCGCTTGAAAAACAGATCCCCCTTTTCCATGGCCGAAATAATGGCGAGACACTGCCTGAGCATCTCCGCTGCACTGACCTCCAGCCGCTTCCCCTTTGCCATGCTCTTGATCGTCATGCCATCGATCTCCGTCAGCTTGGGCACTTTCGTATCCCAGCGCAGGACATAGCCCCGGCTGTCGAGAATCACATACTGGCTTCCATAGCGAACAAAAGCCGCCGGTGTGCGTTCCTTCACGCGCAGGGTGATCGTATCCGGCAGTTTCTTGTCTATCACGACAGACCGGATATAGGATCCCTGCTTCAGATTTTTTTCAATGCGGCCCTTCCTGGTACGAAAAAGATTATCGCCCTTCTTGATGCCGGACATGGCGATAATTTCATCCGCTGTGTAATTCTCATTGCCGCTGACCTTGATTTTTTGTATGGCGAAAAGCGGCGTGTTAGCTGTCACCAGCAAAGCCGCCACAACAAAGATGATAATAAGGGAGATCAGACAGCCGTGCTTTTTGCGGCGTCTTCTGCATGCCGGCCTGCCGCTGCCGCTCTCATCATCCTCAGCCAAGGCAGCTGCCGCATCTTCAGGCAGAGGCTCACCGCCATCCATCGTGTCGTCCCCGTCCTGCGGTATTTCCTCTTCGGACCGGCCCGCATGAACAGCAGGATCAGCCTGCCCAAAGGAAGATGGATTTTCCTTTGATGCAGGCTCTCCGGGCTCTATAGACGGCAGATCATCAGACTCTTCCCGGCAGATGAAATCTTTTTTGTTGGGCAGGGCGTCGTAACCATAACGATCCTCGCCCGCACGGCTGCCGGTCTGTGCCTCCTCCTGCAGCACCTCGAAAAGAGACTGCCCCTCTTCCGCAGCTTCCTCCTTCTGGCGCTTCAGCTCCCTGCGCATCTGCTCGCCGTACTGCTCATCAAAACTCTTGGTGTCCGGTGTTGTGATCTCCTTATCGTCCATGAAACTCACTTTCGTTACGTCAACAGACTGTAATAAATAATATCGGCAGCATCATTCGGCGCCAGTGAACGCGCCTTGGATGCCATACCCTCCCGGTAAGCTTTGTCCTTGCGCAGTGTCTCGATCTCCTGCAGCAGCAGGGAACTGTCCTCGGCCAGCTTCTTCTCCGGCAGGAGAATAGCCGCTCCTTTGTCGGAAAGTGCCCTGGCATTGTATGTCTGATGATCTCCCGTCACGTTCGGAGAAGGGATCAGCACAGACGCCCTGCCGCTGACAGCGATCTCGGAAACAGTCAATGCACCGCTGCGCGTAACGGCAAGATCGCAGGCCGCCAGATACTGCTCCATATGATCGATATACTGTTTCACATGGATGTTTCCGCCGGATTCCACGCCTATACTGTGCAGATCGGCCACCACGGGATCGTAGTAGTTCTTCCCGGTACCGAAGAAAACCTGAATCCCGCTTTGGCCGCTGTACTGCCGGATGACATCGATCATAGCGCGATTGATCCTGCTGGCACCCAGACTACCCCCGAAGGCCAGCAGCACGAAATCGTCCTCTCCGATACCGAGCGCCTCCCTGGCCTCCTTCCGCTCCGTAGTAAAAAAGTCACTGCGGACCGGATTGCCGGTAACGATATGCTTTTCCGGGTATTTGAAATACTTTCCCGCATCTTCAAAGCCGAGAAAGACGTTTTCCACCTTGCGCTCAAGCATCTTGTTGGTCAGACCGGGGAATGCATTCTGCTCCTGGATGTAGCACTTGACACCTATCGAAGCGGCAGCACTGACTACCGGTCCGCACACATAGCCGCCGGTGCCGATGACCGCATCCGGATCGAACGATTCAATGATTTCCTCCGCCTGTTTCCTGCTGCGCAAATACTTGTACGCTGTCTTGATGTTTCGAAACATATTGTGCCGATCAAGTCCCTGCACGTCGATAAAGCGGATCTCATAGCCGCGGGAGGGGACAAGATCCTTTTCCATGCCCCGCTTTGTACCGACAAAAAGGATCTCGGCACTGTAGGATCTTTCCACAATTTTGTCTGCAATGGCGATTGCCGGGTAGATGTGGCCACCGGTACCGCCGCCGGTCATAATTACTTTCATCTTTTCTGCACACCTTCTTTACTATGACGAGAAATATTCAACATGATGCCTGCAGCCAGCATAAACAGCCACAGCGCATTACCACCATAACTCACAAAAGGCAGGATGACGCCCGTCGCCGGCATCGACGAGGTGACGACGGCCACATTGAGGATAACCTGCAGGCCGATCATGCTTGTGATTCCGCTGGCCAGAAGCATACCGAACCGGTCCGGCGCCTGCAGGGCAATCCGTATGCCCCGCCAGATCAGCAGCAGATATACCGTCATCAGAATCAGGATGCCGATGAATCCCAGTTCTTCTCCGATCACCGCCAGGATAAAATCATTCTGCGGTTCCGGAAGATAGAGCGTCTTTTGTACACTCTTGCCCAGGCCCACACCAAAAATACCGCCTGAGCCCAGCGCCAGAAGGGACTGCACCACCTGATACCCTTCCCCGGAAGCGTCCTTAAAAGGATCCAGAAACGTGGTCACACGCGACAGACGGTATTCTCCGCCAGGTGCAAGAATCAGCGCCCCGATGCCTGCGCCTCCGAGAACAAATAAGCCGATCAGGTAGCGATACTGCATGCCTGCGACAAACATCATAATCACGATAATGCCGGCGATTGTGATCGCTGTCGACATGTTGGGCTGCAGCATGACCAGACCGCACAGAAGGCCGATCAGAGCGATCATGGGCAGGACACCGCGCCTAAAGGACAGGATCCTTCCCGGATCGCTTCCAAAGTAAGCGGCCACTGCCAGGATCGCACAGATCTTGGCAATTTCTCCCGGCATGATGGAGAGAACACCTGCGCCGAGCCACCGCTTGGCACCGTTCACCTCCGTGCCCAGCGGCGTCACCACCAGAACCAGCAGCAGGATGCTCAGCAGCAAAAGATAGGGCGCCCACTTCATAAATTTATGATAGTCGATCATAGCGAAGAGAATCATAATGCCAAAGCCCGACACCGCAAAGATCAGGTCCCTGATCAGATAGGTGTACGGCGACCCGCTGGTGTTCAATGCAGAGTAATAACTCGCACTGAATACCATGATCACGCCGAAGATTACCAGCGCCAGCACCAGTACGGTAAACCAGAAATCGCCGGGAACCAGCTTTTTCCGGTTCTTTCTCCGTTGTCTTCTCTTCACTTCCGCCATGCCGTTCTCAGCCTTTCAACGCAGTCCTTGAAATGGTCTCCGCGCTGTTCAAAATTATCGTACATATCCCAGCTGGCACATGCCGGTGACAGCAGGACGCAGTCGCCCGGCACAGCAAGACGTGCCGCTTCCCTGACACAGTCCTCCATATCTTTCATGATAATCGTATGGGTATACCCCATCCTTTCTGCCGTCAGCTTGATCTTGGCAGCCGTGGCGCCCATCAGAATGACCTTCCTGACTTTGCCGCCGAAGGAGGCAACCAACTGATCGAATACGGCATCCTTGTCGTAGCCTCCGGCAATGAGAATAACCGGCCCGTCCATAGCTTCCACCGCCTTGATGGCAGCATCCGGATTGGTTCCCTTGGAATCATTGAAGTAGCGGACACCGTCGATCTCTCCGCAGTCTTCAATACGATGCGCCACGCCCGGAAAGGCGATGAGCCCCGCCCGAATCGCCTGTGGAGCAACCCCCGCAAAATAGCAGATCGCAGCGGCAGCAAGTGCATTTTCCAAGTTGTGGGTTCCGGGAATTTTCAGTTCATCAACACCGCAGAGGTCAATGAGTTTTTCCTCATGATTGCGGATCACCAGGCGATCGTTCTTCACGAAGGCCCCGAACATCAAATGCTCTTTTCTGCTGAACGGCACGATGATGGCTTTTGCTGATTTGGCGAGTGCAAAGCTCTCCTTGTCATCGAAGTTCATGATCACATACTGGTCTTCGGTCTGATTTTCAAAGATTCTGGCCTTCGCCGCTTTATAGCCCTCCATGGTGCCGTGCCTGTTAAGGTGATCCGGCGTGATGTTCAGGATAGCCGAGACCTCCGGCTGAAAGCGATCGATCGTCTCCAGCTGAAAGCTTGAAACCTCAGTGACCATCGTCGTCTCCTCATCGGCTTCCAGGGCCTTATCCAGTGCAGCGACACCGATATTGCCGACAACAAAATGCTTCAGGCCGGCCTGCTTATAGATCTCTCCGACCAGCGACGTGGTCGTGGTCTTTCCGTTGGTGCCTGTGATGGCAACAAATCTGCCGGGACAGAGCCGGTATGCCAGCTCCAGCTCACCGGTGATCTCCGCACCAGCCTCCCTGGCCTGCTCCACAAAAGGCAGATTCGGCGGTACCGCCGGTGAAAGCACCACCATGTCAAAAGAACCAATGTCCTCAGGATCCCGGCCCAGATAGGCAGTAATCCCATGCTCCTGCAGAAACCTGAGCTTATCTGCCCCTGTATCTCTGCGCGAAGCGGCATCCTGTGCATAGACCCTTGCTCCGCACTGCGACAAGACCCTGCACGCCGCCATGCCGGATTTTCCCAATCCGACCACCAGAATTTTTTTACCCTTGATTGTCTCTTCCTTCATTGCTCTTCTGATCGGGCCTCCTTCCGACCCTTCTTCCAATCTTTTTTATATTTCCTACCACGCCGCCAGCATGCCCACACAGCAGAAGATGCCGGTGGCAATCCAGAACATAGCGACCACTTTGCGTTCACTCATCCCGGAAAGCTCGAAATGATGATGAAGCGGTGTCATCCGGAACAGACGCCTGCCGTGCGTCGCCTTGAAATAGCTCACCTGAATACACACCGAAAGCACTTCCAGCACATAGATCAGTCCCATGATAGGCAGCAGGAGTTCCATTTTCATTGCAATGGCGGCTCCCGTAATCACACCGCCCAGCGCCAAAGATCCTGTATCGCCCATAAACACCTTGGCCGGATTTCTGTTCCAGACAAGGAATCCCAGACAAGCGCCGGTCGTGCCTGCCATGCTCATCGTCGCCGAAAAATCCAGTATTGCTGCAGTGAAGTGTATCGCAAGCAAGGTCATGGCAAAGGCGACGATGGCCGTCACCCCTGATGCCAGGCCGTCCAGTCCATCTGTCAGATTCACGGCATTGACCATGGCTAAAATGGTAAATACGATGAACGGAATGTACCATCCGCCGAAATCCACCATCCTTTTCGCGAAGGGGATGTAGACATCCGTCCCCAGCTCGCTGAACACCGCTACATACACCGCGATGCCTATCGCTACAAGGAACTGCAGACCAAATTTCTGCCAGGCCTTCAATCCTTCGTTTTGTTTTTTAACCACCTTCAGCCAGTCATCGAGAAAGCCGATGGCGCCGAACAGAAGGAGACACAGCACAATCATCGCCCCGCTGCCGGTATACGTTCTGCCGCACAGATAGGCCACAATAATCGCCGCAATAATGGCCATGCCGCCCATGGAAGGTGTTCCCGCCTTGGCCTTGTGCGCCTGCGGACCCTCTTCACGGATATTCTGTCCAGCCATCCTCTTGAGGATAGGAATCAGAAAATATGTCAGAATGACGGCGACCACAAAGCCGGCCAGTCCCGGTATCAATATCGATAATGTTATCATATAACGTATCATGGATTCCTACTCTCTTTCCATATCAACAAGCGCCGCAACAATCTCCTCCATGGCCATGCCGCGTGAGCCCTTCACCAGGACGGCCGCATTCCTGCCGATGCGGCGTCGAAGATCCTCGCAGAAAGCCTGCTTGCTCGCAAAGTAGCTTCCCTTCTCGCCGGCTCCAAGAGCAATGTATCGAGCTTCATCACCTATCGCATAGACAGCTTCCACGTCTTTAGAGGCCGCATACGCGCCCACCTCCCGGTGCCAGGACGGGCTGTCCTTGCCCAGTTCATACATATCCCCGAAGATGGCAATATGCCGCTTGCCTTTAACAGAGGAAAGGACATCAACTGCGCTGTGCATAGAATCAGGACTGGCATTGTAGGTATCATCAATGATGAGCAGATCTTTGTTTTTCTTCATCGTAAGCCGTCCGCCGGTCAGTGTCATATGCCGCAGTGCATCGGCTGCCTGTCTCATGGGAATGCCCAGGAGTTCTCCGGCTGCTACGGCCAGTGCCGCATTCAGTGCATTGTGACGGCCGGGCACCGGCAGATGAAAGGCCTGCTCGTCTCCTCCATGATGCATCGTGAAGGAAATCCCGCCGTCTTCCGCATCGCGCACGCCGGCGATCACATAATCATCGGTCTCTTCGGTTCCCGTCGTAACCAGGCGGTAAGATCCCCTGATATTTTCCCGCCGCAGTAAATCTTTGCCGGTGCTGATGATCAGGGTGCTGTTTTCATCGAAGTAGTTGGTAATTTCCATCTTGGCCTTCATGATGCCTTCCCGGCTTCCGAGGTTTTCCATATGGGAAATGCCTATGTTGGTGATCAGGGCGATGCGGGGACGCGCAATCCGCGCCAGCGTATCAATCTCACCGAAATGATCCATGCCCATCTCCAGCACGGCAGCCTCGGTGTCCTCCGGGAAGGAGAGAACTGTCAGCGGCATACCGATATCATTGTTGAAATTGCCAAGCGTGCGTCCGGTCTTATATTTCTGCGAACACACATAGTACATCATGTCTTTGGTGCTGGTCTTGCCGGTGCTGCCGGTAATGCCGATGGTCAGCAGCCCCATATCACGGACAGACCAGGCGGCCAGCTCCTGCAGTGCCTTTCTGGTATCTTCTACCAGGATCAGATCCAATCCCTCGGCTTCGCCTTCCTGTATCCACCGGGTATGTGAGATGATGAAGCTTCTGCAGCCGTTCTCCGCCGCCCGGCTGATGAAATCATGGCCATCGAAACGATCCCCGATGATGGCGAAAAAGAGATCACCCTCGCCTGCTTTGCGGGAATCATGAGAAACACGGGCCACGCTGTGTTCCCCTGTTCCCCGGATCAGCTGTCCATGGACTGCCGCCACCACAGTATCTAGTGTCATTGCTTTCATAATTGGTATCGCTTTCTAATCGTTTTCTCTGGTCTGCATGTAACGCAGCGTTTTTTTCATTACCTTCTGCGCCGCCGGTGCTGCCACATCACTGCCGTAGACATCGCCTTCCGGCTCATCCACGATATACAGAATCGTCAGCTGGGGATCATTCACCGGTGCAATGCCGCAGAAGCTGGCAATGCGCCCGGTATACTTGCTGGAGGTAGCGCTCTTTTTCTGCGCCGTCCCCGTCTTGCCGCCGACACGTACGCCCTTGATCTGTGCTTTCTTGCCGCCCCCCTTGGCGACCACATACTCCATATATTCAAGGATCTTGTCACAGCTTTCCCTGGAAACGGTCTGACGAATGGCCTTGGGCTTGATTGTCCTGACCGTTTTCCCCTTCTGATCGGTAATCTTCTTGACAAGATGCGGTTTCATCATCATGCCGTCATTCCCGAAGGAAGAGATGGTGGACAGCAGCTGGATCGGTGTTACCGCAATACCCTGTCCGAACCCCATCGTGGAGAGTTCCACCTTGCCCACCTTGCTCTTTGGCTGGGTCTGCGCCAGCGCCTCGCCGGGATAATCGATTCCGGTCCGCGAGGTAACACCGAAGAGATCCAGGTATTCGTAGAACTTATCCTTTCCGACCCGCTGTGCCAGCCGCATGAAGACAGGATTGCAGGAGTTTCCCACCGCCTGCTTCAGGGTCTCGGTTCCGTGGCTTCCCGGATTGATCCAGCACTTGATGAAGGTGCCGTTGACATTGAGCCCGCCGTTGCAGGAAAAGGTCTCGGTATCGTTAACCACCTTCTCCTCCAGCGCCATGCCGGTAGTCAAAAGCTTGAAAGTGGATCCCGGCTCATACGTGTCATTGACCAGAGGATTTCTCCACATCTTGTTCAGGTAAGCCAGCTTCTGCTTCTCGCTCATCGCTTCATAGGAAGCTTTGTCACTCGTCCTGGGCTCCCTGGAATGATTAGGATCATACCCGCCGGTGCTCGCCATGGCCAGGACTTCCCCCGTTTTTGGATCCATTATAAGGCAGCTCACCCGTGAAGCGCCGGTGCTCTTTTTGGTTTTCTTGATCTGATCCTCTGCATAGCTTTGGATCACTTCATCCATCGTCAGCACCACATTGTATCCGTTCCTGGCCTTGTGGTATTCTCTGTTTCCATACGTCAGCGAATTGCCAGAGGCATCGGTATTCTTGATAGAGCGGCCGTAAATCCCGCGAAGGGTATCATCGTAGTACTGTTCGATGCCGGCCAGCCCATGGTTGTCATCAGTAACGCTTCCCAGGAGCTGCGATGCGAAATTGCCAAGCGGGTAATACCGCTTCGTCTCCTGCGTCAGCGTCACGCCATCCAGCCCTGCGCTGCGCACCTTGTCTGCCACGTTGACATCCTGGTATTTTGCCACCTTGACGAGCGAGGTCTTGACATTGATCTTCTTGTAAATATCCTCTTCACTCATGCCCTTGATGATGCCGGCGAGCTTGTGCGCCGTGGCATGAAGCTTCTTCTGGTTTTCAGAAGCCTTCGAAGAGGTCTGTATCGATGTAGGCCTGACCCAGACAGAATACTTTACGGTGCTGATCGCCAGACTTTCTCCATTGCGGTCCTGAATGGTACCGCGATTGGACGCCACAACTTCATCCTTGGTCTGCTGTGCCGCAGCCTTCTTTCCATAAGAGACGCCTTTGACCACCTGCACATAACCGGTTCTGATGCACAGACACAGCAATACAAAGCAAAACACCAGAAAACCAATGATGATCCGCTTTTTATTACCGATTGTAACGCTTCTTCTGCGCGCCATGCAAGCACTCCATTCTCAGTATCAATAGAAAAGCCAGACAAACTACTGGTCCATTAACTTGCTGTCCGGCTTTTCATTATATGAAATTTTTGATAGCATTTCCACTGCGCACCCTACTCGAACGCATTCTTTTTCAGATTGGCAGCCAGACCAGTATCCTTCGAAGCAGAAGAGGACTTTTTTATCACGACCAGACTGTCTCCGTCCGGGTAGACCATCCCCAGTTCCTTGCTGGCCTTCTTTTCGATGTTGGCCAGGTTGGTTGCACTCTCCAGATCAATCTCCATGCTCTGCACCTCACTCTGCAGCGCAGCATTCTGTTCCTTCAGTTCATTGTTATGATAATTGACCATGGCTGCATAGGCACCGGCGATAATCACGCCGATGCCAATAATGCCGATAGCCACGAGCAATATCAGAATGTGCCCTTTTTCCGCTGCACTCAGTACGCCGGTACTGCGTCTGCCGGCACCCGCGCGCCGTTCAGTCCAAAGCGGCGTTTTCCGGCGCTGCTGCCGGGGACTGTAATTGCTTTGTACGCTGCTCATACTCTTCTTTCCTTCTTTTCCACAACACGAAGCTTAGCGCTGCGTGCACGGGGATTCTTTTCCACTTCCTCTGCGGAAGCCGCCATCGGCTTCCTGATCACCCTGCGGACATCGCCCACCTTGCCGCATACACATACAGGAAATGACGGCGGGCAGGTGCAGGGGTTTTCGCGCTTTGCGAAATGCTCTTTGACGATGCGGTCCTCCAGCGAATGAAATGTGATAATGCACAGGCGGCCCATCGGTGCCAGCACATCCATAAACGCTTCCACCGTTTTTTCCAGACCGGCCAGTTCATCGTTAACCTCAATGCGGATCGCCTGAAACGTCCGCTTGGCGGGGTGCGGGCCTTCCCTTCTCGCCGCGGCCGGCACGGCTGCCTTGATGATGTCGACCAGCTGTCCCGTCGTTTCGATCGGATGCTGCTTTCTCTCCCGTACAACAAAGGAGGCAATCCTCGCAGCCCATCGTTCTTCGCCGTAAGATCGAATGATCCTGGTCAATTCGGCTTCGCTGTATTCATTGACTATATTGTAGGCGCTGAATCCCTGCGTCTGGTCCATACGCATATCCAGCGGCGCATCATGCTGATATGAAAATCCTCTCTCCCCGTTGTCCAGCTGAAACGAGGAAACGCCCAGATCCAGCACCGCACCATCGATGGCCTGTATCCCGCGTGAGGTCAGGATCTGTTTAATCTGTGTATCATTAGCCTTAACGAATTCCTTCCTGCAGGGAAAGTGGGCAAGCCTTTCTTCGGCTGCTGCAAGCGCGGCCTCATCCCGGTCAATGCCCAGCAGAAGCCCCTGCTCGCCGAGCCGCCGGCAGATCTCTGCCGCATGGCCGCCGCCGCCCAAGGTGCCGTCAACATAGATGCCATCTCGACGGATGCATAGATTCTCTATCACTTCCGAAAGCAGGACAGGCACATGCTTATATTCCATACTTCTCCATGCCCTCAGCCAGCTGACTGCCGTCAGGCTCTTCCTCCTCGACGGTTTCCTCCCAGACGTTCCTTGCCCAAACCTCGACATAGTCACCGGTGCCAACGGTCACCAGTTCCTTCTCAATCCCGGCATACGTACGCAGTCTGGCAGGGATCGTTACTCTCCCCTGCTTGTCGATCTCGCATTCGACGGCATTCTTGAACATATGCCGTATAAAATTTCTAGCGTCTTTGCTGGAACGCGGAAGCTTCTTCAGTTCCTCATAGAACCGCTCCCATTCCTCGGCAGTATACATGTTCAGACACTGATCAAACCCCCGCGTGAAGATACATCTTCCCCGGAAAGCTTCGCGAAACTTGGAAGGAACGATCATCCTGCTTTTGGCATCTATTGAATTTTCATAGCTGCCCATGAACACAGGATGAACCTCCAGCGATAAGCCATCTACTACTTCTAATTTAATTTATTTACTCCACTTTACACCACTTCCCTCCCTAATTCAATGAAATCGAATTATTTTTTGGGAAATTGAGCCCCATGTTCTCCACTTTTTTCCATAATTAAAAATTCTGATAATTCAAAGCGCAACATCTTGTTGCATTGCTTCCTATCGACTACTATTTCCCAGTCCGCCTTCTGCACGCCTTGTTCACTGTCTTTCAGAAGGTACGGGACGGCCTGCCCGCCGTCATCCCGCTGCAGCCAACCGTCCTGCCGCCGGCCGCTGAGGAACTTGCCCGCTATCGGGCAGACGAGTATAATGGCCATAGCTCGATGCGAGCGTCCATGCCGGGACGCCGGCCGGCTTTGATTTTGAACGGATGATTTTCTGCAAAC
The DNA here is from genome assembly GCA_900315555.1 of uncultured Eubacteriales bacterium. Lineage (GTDB taxonomy): Bacteria > Bacillota > Clostridia > Peptostreptococcales > Anaerovoracaceae > RUG100. The sequence goes on along the minus strand of OMZN01000018.1, from coordinate 75,609 downwards.
CATGGCAAGGGAGGAAGATTTTTTGAACCCGATTGCATTCACCATTTTCGGTCTGCGGGTGCGCTGGTACGGCATCTTAATCGCCTGTGGCATCCTTCTTGGGATTTTCATAGTATCAAGACGCGCGCCCCGTCATCATATTCCTTTTTCTGATCTGCTGGATGTCCTGCTGGCCGCCATTCTCTGCGGCATCGTGGGAGCACGTCTCTACTATGTCCTGTTCCACTGGCCCTGGTACGCTGGCGATCCTCTTCGCATCCTCAACATCCGTGAAGGCGGTCTGGCCATTCACGGCGGGCTCCTCTTCGGTCTTCTCGCCGGCTGGCTGATGTGCCGGCACAAACGGATCGGCTTTCTCAATGCACTCGACTTAACCCTGCCAGCCGTCGCACTGGCCCAGGCTATCGGACGATGGGGAAATTTCTTCAACGGAGAAGCGCACGGCGGTCCCACCGACCTGCCCTGGGGCATCATGGTCAACGGAGTGCGTGTACACCCCACCTTCCTTTATGAGTCAGTATGGTGCCTGTTTCTCTTCTTCCTGCTAAGCTGGCTGGATCGGCGGCGCAAATTTACCGGTGAGATCGCCTGCCTTTACGGTATGCTCTACTCTGTCGAGCGTTTCTTTGTGGAAGCACTGCGCACCGACAGTCTGATGATCGGCCCCTTCAAGCAGGCACAAGTCATCAGCATCATCATCTTTGCCGTCTCTCTTGCCGCCTTCCTGCATCTGCAGCGCAGCAAGCGGCAGCATACCGAGCCATAGATCTGGAGATATTGAAAAAAGGACCTTTGTATGGTACCCTTACCAAGGCACAAGGCTCTTTTCGAAGGCGAAAAAAGCTGATGATGCAGGCAGCAGCCTCAGCAACTTAAAGAATTGAATCCCGGATCCTGCGCTATGCAGCGCAACGGCGGAAGAGATTCCGGAAGATGTCCGGATGCATCCAGAAAGCAGCATGAACCCCCTGCTATACGGGAACGAAGGAGATAAAATGAAATTAGGTATTGTAGGACTGCCCAATGTGGGCAAAAGCACACTGTTCAATGCTATCACCAAGGCCGGTGCGGAAGCGGCCAACTACCCCTTCTGCACGATCGAACCCAATGTGGGCGTCGTAACCGTGCCTGATGAACGGGTGAGCACGCTCAGCCGCGTCTACCATTCAAAAAAGACCATCTACACGACCATTGAATTCTGCGACATCGCCGGTCTTGTCAAAGGCGCCAGCCAGGGAGAAGGCCTGGGCAATAAGTTTTTGGGGCATATCCGGGAAGTTGAGGCCATCGTTCATGTGGTACGCTGCTTCGACGACGACAATGTGGTCCATGTAGACGGGCGCATCGACCCTCTCGCCGATATCAACACCATCAACACCGAATTGATTCTCTCCGACATGGAAGTCGTGGATCGCCGGCTTGCCAAAGCGAAAAAAATGCGCAAAGGTGACAAATCCCTGCAAAAGGAAATCGATTTGCTGGAGAAGACAGCCGCCTGGCTGGCGGAAGGCCATTCCGCCCGTGCCATGGAGCTCGATGAGGATGAGGCCGCCTATATCAGCAGCCTGCAGCTGCTCTCCTACAAGCCGGTCATCTATGCAGCCAACGTTGCAGAAGACGAAGCGGCATCCGAAGATAACGATTACGTAACTGCTGTACGCACCTTTGCTGCCGAAGAACATGCGCAGGTTATCGTTGTCTGCGCCAAGCTGGAAGAAGAGCTCGCCGAGCTCGAGGACGATGAAAAAGCAGCTTTCCTGGCCGATTTGGGCATCGAACAGGCCGGCCTGGACAAACTGATCACCGCCAGCTATGCCCTTTTGGATCTGATTTCCTTCATCACCACCGGTGAAGACGAAACCAGAGCATGGACCATCCGCCGCGGCACCAAAGCGCCGCAAGCAGCCGGAAAAATTCACACGGACTTCGAACGGGGCTTTATCCGCGCCGAGACCATCTCCTACGACGCCCTGATGGCATGTGACGGCAAACTGTCCATCGCCAAAGAGCGCGGCCTGCTGCGCTCCGAAGGCAAGGACTACATCGTGCAGGACGGTGACATCTGCCACTTCCTGTTTAATGTATGAGGTATGAGTTTTCAAAGAACGCTGGAATTTGAACTATACATTGAAATTCCAGCGTTCTTTTTGGTTTTTGCATGCTTGCTTAGTACGGTTTTTTCGGCTCTAATCTGCACTATTGCGCACATTGCTGCACAATAAATGCACAGTAACTGCACAGCAGGAAAGCGCCTGAAGCAGGTCTTTCCGCTACAGTCCGGCATACGCCATGTAGATCTGATCCATCTTTTTCTTGTCGAAGACATAGGCAAATCCGTAATCCTCACCGCGATAGACCTCTCTTCCCATGGTGTAGACAAAAAGCGTGGACAGCGGGAACTGCTCCCAGTGATCGTCATCGAGCGCTTCAGTGGAGATCATCACGCCGCCGGGCAGCGTCTTGCGCAGCAAGGTATTTTCCTCGTTAGAATGCACATAGAGGAGCTCACCGTCATAGAGAAGAAAGTTCAGCTTGTTGCCGAACGTCAGGCTGCCGGCCACACGCTCGATAATTTGGCAGCGCTCTGCGCCCGAGAGATCCCGCCCGCGCCGCCGGATCTCTTCATTGATCACATCGATGATATACAGCAGGATCCGCTCGCTGTCCGTCGTTCCCTTCTGTCTGTGCACATAGTCGTTGCAGGGGGCAAAGGAAAAGATCGTGCCGTTGTGCATCAGAATCCACTGCCGGCCGGATACATCCCGTCCCACAAAGGGGTGCGTATTGGAATAACTCACTGCACCAATGGTGGCCCAGCGGATATGCGCCATCAGGCAGCGCACTTCGATCGACTCGCGCAGCCGTTCCGCCAGGTACGCACTATCCAGTGCGCGGACAGGCTCCTTTTCCAGGGAAAAGCTTTCTCCCTCCAGGGCAGCCATACCCCATCCGTTCTTGTGAATATCACTGTGAGAAAAAAATGTTTTCAAGTAGTCATTGACTATGATATTGTCTGCGGTATTCACCGCGAAAAGCTGGCACATTGCTGCGTATCCTCCCTCTGCAAGGCTCTCTGCTGCAGCGCCTCAGCCAGCTGCAGTCCCTTCCTGACATAACCGCCGCCGTAGCGGGCAGCCACCTTCTGGGCGTAGCGGTTTCCCAGGTCATGAAATTTAGCGGTCTCGAATGCCAGAACATCCTGCACCCAGTCCGGCCATCCCCGGTAAAACGCCGTCATCTGCTCCATAACATACAGACCGGCGCGAATGACATTTTCCACCCGGCCATCCGGATATACGATTTTAACCGTCTTTAAATCATAGTGCGCCGCATTCTTGATGTTCTGCGCTGCATTGACCTGATCCACCGGCGCAAGAGGAGCCTGATGCCCACAGGCCAGCCAGACAAGAAAAAGCTGTCCAAACTGCACATCCCGCAGATCGAGTCCGTCCTCTGCCAGAGGATTCAAGTCATACATCCGCAGTTCGATATGATCGACACCCTTCTCCTTCAATGTGCGCAGATCATTTTTGCCGGGCGGTTTCAGCCGGATCGGATAGTAGAGCTCGGAAGGGGCGATCAAATACCCTTCGGTAATGTAGCGCTGAATTCCATCCGCATAGCTTTCGATATCCGTGTAGTCGAACACCGGTGTAAAATAATTCCAATACCCCATTTCGCTGGTCCGCACCGAAGCAATCCCGCAGAAAAGATCCTTATCCTCTCCGCCCTTTTCCACAAAAGTGGCATCCATCAGCGGACTGGCCGCTGTGACAGCCACCAGGAGCCACCCGTACGTTATCGCCCTCTGCGCCAGATCCAGATAGAATCGATCCTTGTAATCACGATAGCTTCCCGTGCCATACAGCGAAAAATCCCGCTTCAGCAGCGCCTCATCGAAGGAATAGTTAACGTGGATTCCCGAATAGGTCATCTTGTAGCGTCCATATCGATCCGAAAGATATTCCCGGTAAGCCTCCCTGCTCTTTTCTTCTTCTCCGAATTGCGCGATATGGATGTCACGCTCATTGCGGATATAAGGGGGGTTGGAAAACGGCCACAAAAGTTCCGGCTCTTCCAGTTCAGCAAGGACTCGAAGCACATGGCGGCGGTACGCGCCCAGTTCGTGCATGGCCGCCTCGGCACTTTCGGCCGGCGAAGTGTTGATCTCCACCTGATTTTCCGAAAAGTCCCTGTCAATATGGGTCTCCCCCGCAAAGGGATGCGGCGTATGCGCAAAATGGCCGTCCCTTGTGATACGCAGAGATTCCTGCTCCAGCCCGAACTTTCCCTGCAGCAGATGCTCCCTGATATACTCATCTTCAATATGCAGCATTCTCTATCCCTTCTGGTTTTACCTGTTTTCCTGCCCGCTGCTTTCCTGTTGACAGTCAATAAAACTTTACCCCTTTTGAAGTTGTCTAATCATTGGCCGCATCATCCTTTCTCTCACAGAAAGATTTTATTTTCACCCCGGCGGGCATAGCGCTGCTCCAGATCATGGATGTGAAAGAGATAGCGGACATCGGAAAAATACTTGGCGCCCACAGGGCACGCTTTGATACAGGCACCGCACTTGATGCATATGCCCGTGCTCTTTGCGGGGTCGGAAGGGTCGATGGATCCCATCCTGCAGACACGGATGCATCTGCCGCAATGAATGCATTGGTCCTTGGTTGCCGGGTGCACCTTGCGAATATCCATCGCTTCACCATCCCTTCCCCGAGGTACGTAATACCCGCTGTAGGGATAAGGTGTGCCGTCAACTTCAAGCGGCGCGTCCGGCGGACAGGCCATGCCGTCCAGCTTTTCTCTGACGCCTTGTGCCAGCCGCTCCGCCTCTGCCAGGTCCTCTGCATCCGGCCGTCCCTTTGCCAGGCTGCGGGAAAAAGCATGCTGCCCGACAAAAGCACCGGCAGCCACAGTATGCATCCCCTGCTGCTCCAGCAGATCCCGCAGTTCGATCAGTGCATCATCAAAAGCCCGGTTCCCATACAGAACCACCGGTACCGCCAGCGCATCATCGCCTTCGATCTTCCTAAGAAACGGCAGAAGCACATTGGGCACCCTGCCCGCATACACCGGCAGACCGAAGATCACCAGATCGGCAGCGCTGAAAGACAAAGGCTGCCGCCTTGCCGCAGGAAGCGAGATATCGATCTCCTCAAAATCATCCTGCAGACAGCCGGCAAGCGCACAAACCAGCTGCTTCGTTGTTCCTGTGCCGGTAAAATATACGGCCTTCACCTTCTCGATCTTCATGCGATGCTTCCACTCCTTCCTACGGTTCACCTGCCGCTCCTGCCGATGCCTGATCGCAGGTTTATACAAAGAGCGCGGACCTCCTCCTTTGAAATTATTGCAATTATAGCACGGCATAGAAGATTTTTGTTCTTTTTGGGATTCTTTAAGGTTTTCTCCCTAAAATATGCTAACATGATGAATAAAGTTATTGATGCAGCAAACAAGAAGAAAGGATCATTACAGTGCAGGAAAAGAGAAAGATTTGTCGGTTCGAATGGATCATGTATATTGCCGCCATCGTCACGCTGGCCGTCGGCATCTTCTTGATCATCAGCGCCATTACCTATATCAGCAGCTACTACAGCAGCTACGGCATGTCCATGTCTTCAGGCTGGAAAGATGCCGTGCAGTACGTTCTGAGCAACAGCGGAAGCTGGTTTGTCTACGCACTCATCTTCTTTACGGCAGGCAGAATCATTGCCCGTCTGGAGGCAGTCAAGGCTTTCGGAACCAAGGATACGCCGGCTGCAGGCAAGTCCAAAGCAGGCAAAGGCAAACCGGACAAAGCTGCTTCGTCCAAGGATTCCTCCAGTGAGGAAGCAGAGGCTGAGGAAAAAGCTGATAAGGCGGTCGAAACACCCGAACAGAAGCAGGATTAGCCGTCAGAGCATCTGACCGGCTATATGACGCGTTCCTTTCATGGGAACGCGTCTTTTCTTTGAGCTGCATGCATCCACTGCCTATGTTCAAATTCTTTCCGCTCTGATCCAGGCGGCCAGGCGCACCGAAAAACCAGCGGAAAACATCCCCTCAGCCCGCCTGCACACGGTTGTCAATCAAAAAAAAATATTGTATAATCATTCCAGATTGAAATGCTTGTGAGGGTTTATCAATGAAGCATCCATATAAAACAAGATGCGGCGGTGCAACCGTAACAGTTTTTGCCCCCTACGACTGCGGTAATCACTGCCCGTTCTGCATTAACAAAGAAGAATATAGCAATTGTGAGGGTTTCAGCACCGATAAGATCATCGATTCGATCCGTCTGATGCACTCTATTACGCCTGCCTGTGATTTCGTCTTCACCGGTGGCGAGCCTTTCGCCGACCGCGCCGCACTCCAGCGCATGCTGGACGAAATTCCGTCCGGGCATAGAGTTTTTATCAATACCACCCTGCCGGTCTTTCCGGGGCAGACTGAACAGGATATCATCGATTTCACGGAACGCAACAAGGATACCATTTCCTGCATTAACGTTTCACGTCATCTGGTGAAGTATGTCGAGGAATCACCTGATGATCTTCTTCCCCGGCTGGCCGTGCCGACGAGAGTCAACTGTGTTCTGTACAGAACCTATCCCAAGGAACAGATTCCTGCCTATCTGGCCCGCTGGACCAAATACGGTATCCCTGTCCAGTTCCGGTTCGACTACACAGTGACGACGCCGGACAACCTGTATGACAAGGCGACCGACCGGATCCTGCACGACCTAAGCCAGATTGCAGACTATACCGGACTGGACGGCTGCAGAATGCGTTGCGGTTATCATTTTAACTATCAGGGGCTGGAGCTGACCTACCACAAAACACTTCCCTACAGCACCATCGTGGAGACGGATACCAACGGCAAAACCTGGGACATCCTCTATGACATCATCCTCAAACAGAACGGCGAGCTCCGTTCCGACTGGGATGATACGCTGCTGGATGTGGAAGCCTACAAGAACGTAGTCTTTGAGCCCTATGACCTTCGGGTTCTCGAAGGTGAAGTCAGGACCTGTCAGTTTTAGCATACGACATCGTTTTCCACCCACGCCCTGAAAGAAGGGCGTGGGTTTTTCACATGGTACGCACGGGAGCAGGCAATGGATCAAATCAATCTGTTTGAAAAGAGCACTGAACAGCCGCTGGCAGCCCGGCTTCGTCCCCGGGATCTTTCGGGTTTCGTCGGGCAGAAGCACCTTCTCGGAGAGGGAAAAGTTCTTCGTCGTCTGATCGAAAAGGATCAGATTTCTTCTATGATCTTCTGGGGGCCGCCGGGGGTCGGCAAGACGACACTGGCACGGATCATAGCCCACCATACCAAAGCCAGCTTCATCGATTTTTCTGCTGTCACCAGCGGTATTCGTGAAATTCGTCAGGTCATGCAGCAGGCCGAAAAGAATCACCGCTTCGGCGAACGCACCATCGTCTTCGTCGATGAAATACATCGATTCAACAAATCACAGCAGGATGCCTTCCTTCCCTTTGTAGAAAAAGGCAGCATCATCCTCATTGGCGCCACCACGGAAAATCCTTCCTTTGAGATCAACAGTGCGCTGCTTTCCAGATGCCGCGTCTTCGTACTGCAGCCTCTGTCCGAGGATGACCTGATGGAACTTCTCCACCATGCGCTCCAAAGCAGGGACGGCTACGGTGATCAGGCGATCTCCATCAAAGAAGATTTTCTCCGCAACATCGCCGTATTTGCCAACGGCGATGCCCGCACGGCTCTGTCTGTCCTGGAAATGGCCATAGTAAACAGTGAACAGGATGCATCCGGCAAGGTGCTGGTATCCGAAGATACCATCCGGCAGATCACCTCCAGGAAATCCCTGCTCTATGACAAGAACGGCGAGGAACACTACAATCTGATTTCCGCACTGCACAAATCCATGCGCAACTCAGATCCGGATGCAGCCGTCTACTGGCTGGCCAGGATGCTGGAAGCCGGTGAAGACCCGATGTACATAGCCCGCCGTGTAACACGCTTTGCCAGTGAAGACGTCGGCTTGTCCGATCCCAGGGCACTGGAAGTTGCTGTGGCGGCTTTTCAGGCCTGCCACCTCATTGGTATGCCCGAATGCACAGTACATCTGAGCGAGGCGGTGATCTACCTTTCTCTCGCGCCCAAATCCAACGCATTGTATACAGCGTATGAGAGTGCCAAGAAGGACGCCATGCAGTCCATGGCGGAGCCGGTCCCCCTGCAGCTGCGCAACGCGCCAACACGCCTGATGAAAGATCTATCCTATGGGAAGGGATATCAATATGCGCACGCCTACGAGGAGCATATGACCGCTATGGACTGTCTTCCTGAAAGCCTGCAGGGAAAGACTTACTATCACCCCACCGAGGAGGGCGTGGAAAAGAAATACAAGAGCCGCCTGGAATTCATCCGGCATTGGAAAGAGACGCATAAAAAACAGGGCTGATTGCAGCCCTGTCCGTCTTCCCGGGAAATGTTTCGCCGACCCCCGAAGAGATGCCAATCAATAATCGTCATTGTCCCTGTCTTCTTTTCGCTTGTCATGGATTCCCTTGAGAGCGGCCACCCAGAAGACCAGCACGAATACGGCACCGCCGCCGATCAGAAGATAGCGGATGATGTCAAAGATATGGACGCCGGTGAGCACGATAGAGCGAACGACCAGAAACCCGGTGGCTGCCAGAATGATCACGACCAGGATCATAATGATGTGATTCAGCAATTGTGATTTGTTCATAAACGATGACTCCCTGCTGTACAAATTTCCTGCTTATTATACCATAGAATATGCTATCATGTAATACGAACCGTTAAGTCGTGCCGCCCTTTCGACAAGGCATGCGCACATCCATTCCGCGCACGATAGTTTTCATGGCAGCGCGCGGTGATTTTTCAATGAACAGAGAAAATGAGCAAAGAACTCTTCAAAACCGTTATTTTGAAAACCCTGCCTATTCTGACAGGCTACATCGTCCTGGGGATCGGCTTCGGCATTCTCCTTGAAAAGGCAGGATACCACGTAGGATGGGCCGTGCTGATGGCACTCTCCATCTATTCAGGCACCATGCAGTATGTTGGTGTGGATCTTCTCACCAGCGGCGCTTCCCTCATCACGACGGCCGTTGTCACCCTGATGGTCAATGCCCGGTACATGTTCTACGGTGTTGCCACCATTGACCGCTTCAAGACGGCCGGCATGCGAAAATATTACATGATCTTCGGATTGACCGACGAGACATACGCCCTGCTTTGCTCCAGTACACCGCCCAAAAGCGTCAGCCGCCACACCTTCGATTTTCTGATCACGCTTTTTGACCAGCTCTACTGGGTCATCGGCTGCATTCTCGGCGTCCTGATCGGCGCCGCCATGACAATTGACTCCACTGGTGTGGAATTCGTCATGACCGCGTTGTTTGTTACCATCTTTGTCGATCAGTGGCGGGAAAGCCGCGAACACCTTCCTGCCGTTATCGGCGTGGTCATTTCCGTGGTCTGTCTCATCCTCTTTGGCGCTGATCGCTTTCTGATTCCCACCATGATCTTCATCACCCTTCTTCTGACGCTGATCCGGCCGATCCTGCGCCGGCGCCATGGCGAACCTTCCGTAGAAACGATGAAGGAAGAAGGAACTGAGGAATCGGTGCATCTGGAGAGTACATCAGAGAGAAAGGAGGAGCGGACATGATTTCACAGACACATGCACTCGGCATTGTCGCCGTTATTGCCGCTGTATCGTTCGGTCTGCGCTTCCTTCCCTACCTGCTTTTAGGGAGGCACACCACGCCAAAGTATATCACCTACCTCGGCGGCGTCCTTCCCTATGCCATCATGGGCATGCTCCTTGTTTACTGCCTGCGCACGACCACCCTCACCGTCTATCCTCACGGCGCACCGGAGGCCATCGCCATCGCACTCACTGCGCTGCTCCAGATATGGAAGCGGATCTCGCTCCTCAGCATTGTCTGCGGAACGGTATGCTACATGGTGCTCGTGCAGGTGGTGTTCTGATCACCTGCTGCAGGCAGCGCCCGGCAGCAGGCAATGCCTGCCATGAAGCAGGGCCGGTGACATAGAACCGGTATCATTGAACCGGCGATACGCTGACGAACCATCTTAATGAATACAGAATCTGGAGGTATACTATGAAACCACTGAACAAGTATTTCGATCATACGCTTTTATCTCCGCTGGCAACGGAAGCCCAGATTATTCGCCTCTGCAAAGAGGCCATACGGTACGACTTCTATTCTGTCTGCGTCAACTCGAGCTATGCTGCCCTTGCTGCAGAGCATCTTGCCGACTGCCCGGTAGGCGTGACATCTGTTGTCGGCTTCCCTCTGGGCGCCTCCCTTTCTGCAGCTAAGGCCGAAGAAGCCGCCCTTGCCTGTGAAGCCGGTGCCGACGAGATCGACATGGTCATGGCGCTGGGCGCCTTAAAAGATAACCGCAAGGAATACGTCAGGGATGACATTGCCCAGGTGGCTGCCGTATGCTATGAACACGACGCTGCCCTGAAAGTCATCATCGAATCCCATCTGCTGACAGATGATGAGATCCGTGTTGCCTGCCGGCTGGCCGTTGCGGCCGGTGCCGACTTCGTCAAGACCAGCACGGGATTTTCCGGTGGAGGTGCCACCGTACATGCGGTGGAACTGATGCACGAATGTGTGGCCGGATCGGCTCAGGTCAAGGCCAGCGGCGGCATCCGCGATCTTGCGGCGGCCCAGGCGATGATCCGTGCCGGTGCCAACCGTATTGGCGCCAGTGCCAGCGTACGTATCATGCAGGAAGCAGGTTTTTAACAAAAACCAAAAAGCTGTTTGGCAATAACCAAACAACTCTTTGGTATATGAAATGTGAATAAGAAAGAAAGCAAATTAATCAATGTTTTACAAAGAATATCTTATCAATCTTCACATACCTTGTCAACTATTTGTTCTTATCCAAATCACGCATTTTTTTACACTTTTCGATCCGCACGTCGCCTGAGAAGCGAAAGGATCAGAAGCAGCAGCGATACACAAAAGGCAGCTGCCCATAGCACCATCATGGCAGTATCCCCTGTTTTCGGCAGTATGGAAGGATTAGGGCGTGGTGCCTTTCCTTGGTATGTATGATGATACACCGCCTCATCCGCTTTCTGATGATTCTCATCGATACAGGCAACCCGCTCAACCTGAAGACTGCCATCCGGCATATTCTTCACGTAAATGCGAATCAAATACCTGGTCGTGTCAAGAGCATACCGCCTGCTTTTCGCCTTGCTCGAGAAAGCAACACGATATTCATACACCCCGGCGCAAGGATAGACAATCGATGATGCATTTCCAGAAAAAGATCCGGTGTATAGATGAAAGACCTTCTCCTGATCGCCCGTCATCTGAAATGTCAGCGATCCTACGCCGGCACCTTGCGGCATCGGTGCATTGCCCCTGGCCGTCAGCACATACGTTCCCTTTTGATCGAGATCTTTCGGTGCCTCGCCGATGACATTGTAGGTCTGGCGAATTCTGAGCGTTTTGTTCGAGACAGCTGCCTCTGCCGGCTGGATAAACGCCATCATCAGTACCGCCGCCATCAATGCAATGACCGCTGCCCGAGCAGCCGCCGCCCAGACCGCCTGTGTCGGATCCTTCATCTTATACACCTCCTTTCCCCTCATTGTCTGCCATGTTTTGATCACCACCAGCCTTCTTTCTACGACGCCGCAGAAGCCGCCAGATAATAAACAGCAGTATGGCAGCCAGCATAAGCAGATACCACCACCATGGCAGCGTGAGCCAGAACGGTTTTCCTTCTTTCCCCGTCTGCGCCGTTCCGAAAGTATCCTTATAGGTCTGTTTTGTCCTTTTGGCGGCAACGATGTATCGCTTGTTTGTAAGTCCGCTCGCACAGGTTGACAGAAGCACGATATGATCCTGTGCCGCAAGATGCACCGCGCGCGTATACTTTGCGTCCTGCATGAGCATACTGCCATACTGCCTGAGCTCGGCAGCACGAACCTCCGTGTTGTAGATCCTGGCATCATAGGCATCTCCCTCAATGAAGGCAAAGATCACAAGACCATAATGCCGGCCGCCAAAATAGAGATCACCGTATCTGTGCGATGCAAAAACCTTCTTCTTCCTGAATCGATCCAGATCACCGAACATCATATGTTTTTCCATGTGATGGCCGTAGATGATGCTGTTCGGATCAGAAAAATCCGCTGCGTTGGCGCTGTCCAGAAACGGACAGCCGGAAAGCGAGAATGTGCCTTTCGCATCGGTGTTCAGATACTTGTCGTTATCATCAGCCTGTGCAACCGGATAATCAATTTTCGTCCCGTAGACCTGCACCCATCCGATCACCTCCGGATTCATCCTGTGCAGCTTCTGAAAAGACAGATACGGCCTTGTGTCCGGCTTATAGGTAGCAAGCACCGTCGGAGAGGCCGCCTGATAGACCTGATGGGTATCCCAGAGGCTGTAGATGCCGAAAGCGATCATCAACAGCAGCAGGCAGAGCAGGAACCAGTCCGTAAGCTGATCGATAAAACGAATCACACGCCTTGCCAGACGCACCGGCAGGGCGTGCGGATCTGTGGATGCAGATTTTTTTGCTTCCTTGTTTTGCATCGTACGCATCATGCGCTTGTCTGCTTATCTACGCGTTTCTTCTTCTGCGGGAAATAAGATACAGTGCGACAAGACCGGCGGCAATGGCGATCATCGCAATGTACGGTGCAATATTCATGATGATACCGGTCGGACTGACCTGCCTGTAGGTATTTTCATAGACCGCCGTATTTTCCTGTTCGCCGATCACCTGTGCGTTGATGGTCCTAAGCTCCGATGTCGTAATCTTCGAGTCCGAACCATTCACGGTCTGCTCAATCTTTGTGGAAACATAGTTCTTGCTTTCCGGCTTCGCTTCAGAAATCATGTATTTAGTGCCGGCCGGAATGCCGTTAATTGTCAGCTCCTCGTCATTCGCCAGTGTAAAGGTGTACGTCAGCTGGTCGGTTTTGGTCAGTTCGGGGTTATTCGCACTCAGGTCAAGTTCTGAGATCTTGTCCGCATCCTTACCATCGGCAAAGGTAATTGTGAAAGAATACTTTCCGTTCTCTTCATATTCCGGATTCACAACCGTCTTTTTCACCGTCAGGCTGGCATACTTTTTGTATTCGTTCGTGAAGTGGAAGCTGCCTTCCTTGGCGGCTGTATCGCCTTTTGTCTTGGTGATGGTATACGTCTTGGTGCCGTCATTCCTTACAAGAACCTGCATGTAATAGGTCTGCGTGTCATATGTCCAGTGATCTGCGCCGCCATCCGTCTCGGCAACTTCGTAAGTGTATTCGCCGGGCGCCGTGATCCCGGAAAGATCGAACTGCACCGTTTTTTCCAGCGTCGACTCCGACGTTTCCCCATTGAAGTTCACCGTGACATTATCCAATGCGACATGCGCCGGCGCCGTCGTTCCATCCGGGTTCTGATAGCCGTCTTCCTCTGTGTCCTCATCATACTGGGTTGCTGTGAAGGTGAACGTTGTATCCGGAATCGTCAGGCCTTCCGCCACCTTGACAATCTTGTGGACTGATGGATCTGCCATATCGGCTGCAGCAGACGCATTAGAAGGGATGAGCAGCATGCTCATCGTGAAAACCACTACTGCAGCGAGTGCAGCAGCACCGCCTCTAAGTATCTTTCTCATCTTTAACTCCCTTGCTTTAAACACCAATAACTGTCAAAATCTATTATTAAACCCGAAGTCTAGAGATTCCGTCGGCGGATCACAACAATGACCTTGCCTCGGGTATCGCTGAGATTGACGCAGCCGTAGGTCCGGCTGTCCAGCGCGTATTTCCTGTTGTCTCCGAGCACGAAAATCTGTCCCGTTGCCACCGTAACCGGGAAGGCTGTCTTCCCGACCACCGGCAGTGTTTCTGAATATACATTCTCCTCCTGCTGGGGATATCCATTGATCTCCAGTCCATTGTCCCGGTTGATGTCAATTCTGTCGCCGGCAATGCCGACAACCCGCCGCACCTGCTCGTCATCACCCTTGCGGACGATCACAAGGTCATTCGCCAGGTACTCCTTATCCAGCCGGTAGTAAATCACCAGGTCGCCGTCTTTTAGGGATGGATCCATAGCATTGTCCCGCACCCTTGCCATTCCAAAGAAGAAGGTGAAGACCACGATGACAATCAGTACGATGACGCCGACCTTCAGCAGAAGGAACAGCAGATCACTCAGCAGCGATGGCTGCGTTTTCTCTCTGCCCTTCTTTTTCCTGTTCTTTCTCCCATTCTGCTCTTCCATAGATCCCTATCTTCTGGCAAACCGGCGCTTCATCACCAAAAGGATACTAAGTGCCGCCGCAGCGATGCCAATAACCGTTGCAAACAGTCTGCTGCTATCGGCCGCAAGACCCGTCCGAACGATCTTCGTATTGGTGATGCCCACCTGGAACGGACCGTTTACCGTACCGTTTGTTACAGCCGGGGTAATGCATGTATCTCCTGTATAGGATACCTGGTATTCACTGGCATCCATACCGGTCTCCTCGATCCTGTACTCTGCCGCTTGATTCAGATCGACAGAGCTGCCGTCCACAAGCTTCGTGGATGTCAAACCGGGCGCAACATAAAGCGTACCTTGCCACGTATTTTCATCCGCACTGCCTGTGAGACTGGTGGAAAACAAGCCATCCTCCTCCGCATCGTCGGCGGAAGCCTGCACAGTGATGCTGTCCGGCCGGGTGCCGTCGTTCTTCCAGGTTTTCGTAATGTTCACCTTCGCCGGTGTGATGTCCATCTCGCCTTGACCGAGCGGGTTCTGTTCTTTCTTCAGACAAAGCGTCCATTGACCGTCTGTCCCCCGCTTCAGCGTGGAACCATCCGATGCCGCATAGCTCGTATCACTTTCTCTGGTGAACGTAACCCCATGGTAGCTGTAATCATCACCGCTCTTCACAAGGTCAGGAATGCCATCCGTCGGCTGCGGCTGCGTTGTAGTGTGGATCTCATCATAGGCTGCCTGTGATTCTTCATTCGTCGCCAGCTTATAGCCATCTGTATTGTTACCGGAAATATTCGCATCCAGTCCGACATCTTCGCCGTTCATCTTCTTCGCCACCTGCGCATAGGCTTTTGTGCTCGGCCAGATGATACAGCTGACAGAATACGTTACATCAAGGGGCACATCGCCCGGCGTCCAGCTGATCTCTTTCTGCGCATTGATCGCCGCCTTCGGAATCGCATAGCTGCCGGTTACATCCCTGCCGCTGCTGTCAGTCGCCTTATACACAAACGCCTCATCGCTGCCGGCATTGGCAAGGCCCTTGACCGTCTTCGTCACGCTGCTGTCCGTCAGGCTTGTCAGCTTGTCATGCACTGTAATGTTTCGAACCGCCATACTGTTCACGATTTGCCGGAAAATCTTATCCAGCGCTTTATGAAGTTCTGACTCATCCGCAACATGATAGCTGCCGTCGTTGGAAAGATCCGACATTTTGCTGGCCTCTCCGAAGACGTTACTGGTATACAGCTTGACGCCGGAACGCCGCAGAGCCTGTGCCGCCGTATTGGCGGCGTCAAAATTCCGCCCGTAGTTATCAGAATTTCCTGTTCCGTATATTCCATATTGATTATAGTAAGTCCGGTTGATGTCATCATCGGGAACATCGTACGGTGGATAATCCGTCAGTGCTGTATTACGGAATGTCGGGTTGCCGTCAGAAAGAAAGATCACATATTTATTCTCCGCCGTGCTGCCCGACAGGGCGTCCTGCGCCTTGGCAAGGCCATCCTCCCAGTTGGTGCCGCCTTTGGGCGTGATACCGCTGATCGCTTCCTTCAGGGCAGTGTCATCGGACGTCAATCCCTGATCGATGGAGGCTGTATCGGAGAAACTGACGACAGAGACCCGGACTTTATCCCCAATGCCTGTCAGGCTGTCTACCAGGGACTTGGCGCTGGATTGAGCTGTTTCCATGCGTGTAGCAGCACCCTCATAGAAGTCGCTGCCGTCATACCAGTTCGTAGTCTGGCCGCTTGCATAGTACCAGCGCATCACCCGCGTATCATAATACAGCTGGACATATTCCCCATTAACCATGCCGAAAATCCTGCGCTGATCCATCGCCGGCGCTGCCGCCATTCTCTGATAGCCGCCCGACCCCCGGCTATAGAAGGCGTTGCTGCTATATCTATACCGGCTGCCAGACAGATAGTAATACCATATCTGCTCTGACGTATCGTAATAAAGCCGCGTATAACTCCAACTCCCGAAAATCCCTCCGCGGCGAACGTACCCATAGACTATGGTCTGATCCATCGTCGGCGCAGGCGACATCTTCTGATACCTGCAATATTCATCCATGCTTCCCGACCGGTCGATGACCAGCACGATATCGGCGGATGCCGCCGTCGTTGACGTGTCAGAGGAAGATCTGCCGGTTGCTGACAACGTAAGCGAATAGGTGCCATCACCGTTCGGCGCAACCTGCTTTGTGACAACATCTGAGGATGCAGTGTCCGCATGCGCCGGCGCAGCCAGCCCGAAAAACGGCAAAAAAACCACCACAAAAGCAAGCAGCAGAATCACAAGAAAACCTGCCTGTCTTACCAATCCGACTTTTCTTTTGCCTAGCTTCATTCTTTCCTTCACCTTGCCGGATAAGCCGCAGCCGCCCCATGTAAAAAACACATGCACATCAAAGGACTGCATTCTCTCTTCAATGCATGGGCATACAGTTGTGTCAGCATCGCCGGCTGCAAGAAATACATGTCTATTCTTCTACACAATCCACATTTACACAATCCACATTTCTTTCTGCAAACAAAATATCTTTTGCAGGATCACAAAAAATAACGCCGCAGTTTCTTTCTTTGTCTTTGATATTTAGTATGTTAAACCCCTTTTCCGATGTCAATCCACTTACACAATCGGTAAAATATCTGTACGAACGGTCATTAAGAAGATAAAATACTATTTTTTCCGCAAAATACAAGCGGCCCGGCACATCTGTGCCGGGCCGTTTTTCTTTGTTTCATGGCTGCTGCGCCGCCATGCACTGCTCTAAAAAAGCTGCGCAGGCGATGCACTCAGCCAGGAGGCCGCCGCTAGGCCTGTTCCGCAAGCTTCTTGTAGCCCGCGTATTTCTCCATGGCCTCTTTCTCCGTCTTTTCGAACAGTGCTTCTGCCGTATCCGGGAAAGCCTTGGCAAGGGATGCATAACGCACCTGGCCCATGATGAAGTCTCTGAATCCGCCCTTGGGTTCCTTGGAATCAAGAATAAACGGATTCTCGCCGGCTTCCCTGCGCTCCGGGCTGTAGCGGTACAGCTGCCAGTAGCCGCAGTCCACGGCATCCTTGACATTCTCCTGTGTCTTGCCCATGCCCTTGCGGATACCATGGTTGATGCAGGGTGCATAACACATGATCAGCGAAGGTCCGTGATGATTCTCGGCCTCGGTGACCGCCTTGAGGAACTGATTCTTGTCTGCTCCCATACCGACCTGTGCAACATACACATAGCCATAGCTCATGGCCATCATGCCCAGATCCTTTTTCTTGGTTTTCTTGCCGCTTGCTGCAAACTGAGCAATCGCCGCTGTCGGCGTAGCTTTGGAAGCCTGTCCGCCGGTGTTGGAGTAAACTTCAGTATCGAATACGAGCACATTGATGTCCTCGCCGCTGGCCAGCACGTGATCCAGTCCGCCGTAACCGATATCGTAAGACCATCCGTCACCGCCGAGAGCCCATACGGACTTCTTGACCAGATGATCCTTCTTCTCCAGAACCTCATCTGCCAGTTTCTTTTCGTCTGCGGTAAGCGAAGCTGTCTGCAGAGCAGCTGTCACTGCATCGGCGCGAGCGCGGGTATCTTCGCCTTCATCCATGCCGTCGATCCACGCCTTGGCCGCTTCCTTGAGAGCAGCATCAGATGTGGTCTCAGCCAGGCTGCCGAGCAGGTCAGCCAGACGTTCTCTCTGCTGTCTGACACCGACCGCCATGCCGAGTCCGTACTCTGCATTATCCTCGAACAGGGAATTGGCCCAGGAAGGTCCTCTGCCCTGTGCATCCTTGGTATACGGCATCGAAGGTGCGCTGGCGCCCCAGATGGAGGAGCATCCTGTCGCATTGGCAATCATCATGCGGTCGCCAAACAGCTGCGTGATGACCTTGATGTACGGCGTCTCGCCGCAGCCTGCGCAGGCACCGGAAAATTCGAAGTAGGGCTGTACAAACTGGCTGCCCTTGACCGACTTCCTGTCGACGGCCTGTTCCTTTGTCGGCACCTTCATCGCGAAGGTCCAGTTTTCTGCCTGTGTCTTGTCATCTTCATCGTAGCGCTTCATGACGAGCGGATCGCCCTTGCCCTTCATCGGGCAGATATCAGCACAGTTGCCGCAGCCGAGGCAGTCGAGCTCATCCACCTGCATTCTGTAATACAGTCCTTCCATGCCCTTGCCCTTGGCAGGCACAGTCTCAAAGCCGGCAGGCGCCGCCTTCTTCTCCTCTTCGGTAACCAGCACCGGCCGGATAGCGGAGTGCGGGCAGACGAAGGAACACTGGTTGCACTGGATGCACTTGTCGGCAGTCCAGGAAGGAACATGCACGGCAACGCCTCTCTTTTCGTAAGCCGCTGTGCCGGAGGGGAACTCGCCGTCCACCATATCCTTGAAAGCGCTGGTGGGAAGAGTGTCGCCCTTCTGTGCATTCATGGGCTCGAGAATATCGGAAATGAAGGCCGGTACATCTTTCTTGGCAGGTGCTTCTTCCACGGCATCCGACCAGGAAGCCGGATAATCCACCTTGACAGCACCGGAGATGCCGCGGTCCACAGCCTCATAGTTCATGTTGACGATCTTCTCGCCCTTCTTGCCGTAAGTCTTCTTAATGGAATCCTTCAGGTATTTAACCGCATCCTCTTCGGGAATGACGCCGGAAAGCTTGAAGAAAGCGGACTGCATGATCATGTTGATCCTGTTGCCCAGACCGATCTCCTCTCCGATGGCCGTTCCGTTGATGACGTAGAAATTGATGTCGTTCTCTGCGATGTACTTCTTCATATGCGCCGGCAGATGATCGCCGACTTCTTCCGGCTTCCAGGCGCAGTTAAGGAAGAAGGTGCCGCCCTTCCTGAGGCCTTCCAGTACATCGTACTGATGAACATAAGCCTGGTTGTGACAGGCGATGAAGTCCGCTTCCGTGATCAGGTAGGTAGACTGAATCTTGTTCTTGCCAAAGCGCAGATGAGATACCGTAATGCCGCCCGACTTTTTGGAGTCGTAGCTGAAGTAGCCCTGCGCATACATATCGGTATGGTCACCGATGATCTTGATAGCCTGCTTGTTGGCACCAACGGTACCATCGGAACCAAGGCCCCAGAACTTGCATCTGACAGTGCCCTCCGGCTCGGTGCTGATGGACTCTGTCGGCAGCGACGTGCCGCCCAGATCATCGACAATACCAATGGTAAACTGGTTCTTGGGTGTATCCTGTGCCAGATTCTTGTAAACAGCCACGATCTGTCCCGGCGTCGTGTCCTTGGATCCAAGGCCGTATCTGCCGCCGACGATGACCGGAGCGTCTTCCTTGCCTTCATACATGGTCTTGACATCCATATAGAGCGGATCGCCCTGTGCGCCCGGCTCCATGGTGCGGTCCAGCACAGCGATCTTCTTGGTGGTCTTGGGGATGACCTTCATGATTGCCTCGGGGCTCCAGGGTCGATACAGTCTGACCTTGACGAGGCCCAGCTTCTCGCCCTTGGCATTGAGAGCATTGATGGTCTCCTCGATGGTCTCACATACGGAACCCATCGCAATGATCACCCGATCTGCATCCTCGGCACCTACATAGTCAAAGAGATGATAGCTGCGGCCGGTGATCTTCTCGATCTCGTTCATGTAGTCCTGCACCACGTCGGGCACTGCATTGTAACGCGTTGCACCAGCCTGTCTTTCCTGGAAGAAGATGTCGGGGTTCTGCGCCGTGCCGCGGATCTTCGGATGCTCGGGGTTCAGTGCGTTCTCGCGGAAGCGCTTCACAGCATCCATATCGGTGATGGCAGCCAGATCATCGTAATCAAGCACTTCGATCTTCTGGATTTCGTGCGATGTTCTGAATCCATCAAAGAAATGAAGGAACGGCACACTGCTCTTGATGGTGGACAGATGCGCAACGGCACCCAGATCCATGACCTCCTGCACCGAGGAAGAGCAGAGCATGGCAAAGCCGGTCTGCCGTGTAGCCATGACATCGGAGTGATCGCCGAAAATACACAGCGCATGCGTAGCCAGCGTTCTTGCGGTCACATGAAATACGCAGGGCAGAAATTCGCCCGCGATCTTATACATGTTCGGGATCATCAGCAGCAGCCCCTGGGAAGCGGTATAGGTTGTGGTCAGCGCGCCGGATGCAAGCGATCCATGCACCGTACCGGAGGCACCGCCCTCAGACTGCATCTCCACGACCTTGACCTTCTGGCCGAAGATGTTCTTCTGACCGTGTGCCGACATTTCATCAACATGCTCCGCCATCGGAGAACTCGGTGTGATAGGATAGATAGCCGCAACATCGGTAAACGCATAGGATACGTACCCCGCGGCGTTATTTCCATCCATGGTCTTCATAACTTTTTTTGACATCATACCCTCCATTTCATAACCTGCTCGAATCTTTGATTCAACGCACAGACCGATACAGAAACTGCAGCAGCTTGCTTTGCAGCAGCCATTCCGCTCAATCCGGCACGCAGGACTGATACAGAACCCGCAGCACTTCAGTGCATAGCGATTTTCAGTTCATGTGCGGCGATCTTTCGATTGCACCTTTTAAGTCTACTAAATGGCCGTACGAATGTCAATCTGTTCACAAAAAATGCAATGCGAGTTTGGTATGCATGACATTCTTATCTGCATAGTTTCAATATCTGAGTCCTCCGCACCCGCTCTGCATCCTGTATACAAAATAATCTTTGGCACGTTTTCCGCACCAAAAAACGGACGACTGTCCAGGGATCGCACCCGTTCCCTGCGCTGCCGTCCATTTTGATTTGTATTACACACTGTCTATGGATCCGTTCGGCTGTCCGCCGCCGGCTCTAATGTCTGCGGCGCCGCACCATCCATGCACTCAGTGCGGCCAGCGCCGCTGCCAGCATGATCCATGGCACAGCCAGCAGTCGATCGTCCCCCGTTGCCGCTGCCGATGCCGTGCCGCCTGCAGAAGATACCGCCTGCACAGGCGTCTCGTCCTTGGGCGCAACGGTCACGCTGATCATATGCCGGCCGCCGTTCGGATCATACACCCCCACCTGATACCTTCCCGGAGTCTGTCTTTCGATGGCACGATTGAGACGCGCCAGCCCTTTCTCATCCGCCGAAAGCACGGAAATATCTGCCGGATTGCCGTCTTCATCATAGACAATAACCCCTGCCTGCCGCAGCAGTTCATTTTTGCTGAGCGGCTTTGCTGTGTTCGCTATCGTCGTGGTCGGCGCCTGCTCGACCCGATAGCCGTTCAGCCTCAGACGGACATGAAGTATATAAGCCGGCGTTTTTTGATCGCTTCCCTGCGTGTGCAGAAAGATCTTCACCGGATAGACACCCGGCTTTCCCTTCAGGATCGCTGAGTTCAGGCGATCCAGCGTCACCCGGTCCACCGTCAGGGACGAGATATCAAGGGCAGGATCCTGCTCCTGCAGCACGTGCAGCATGGCATCCGCTGACCGGCTGCCGGCAGAAAGAGAAACTTTCGTATGCACCTCCGCAGGAAGCACCGCCGCCGCATCCAGTGCCGCCGTATGGGATGCATAGTCTTTCATCTCACCGGTATCCGCATCATTGCCATACCGGCTGTATTCCACATAGTAGTTCGCGCAGGAGGTGTCTGCATGATCTGCCAGATCATTCCACCTATCGTTCATATAGGCAAACTGAAGGCATCCTTCCCCGCTGCCGAAATTATTCGGCTCGCCGTCACTGAACCAGCAGAACATTTTTTCCGGACCGCCCTCGCCATAGGGGCTTGCCGCTGTCGGTCTGTCGTAGAAGACCTGCCCTGCCTCAGGGCCGTCCGCCCAGTACCAGGCATCGGCGCTGGCGGTGTCCTTGATCAGGGCAGCGGCATCGACTGAAGCATCGTCTTTGATCCTCGCCGTCCTGCCATCTGCGGTCCGGATCAGATAGCGGGTACCGCCCAGCCAGCCGCCTTCCTTGTTGATGTTATTATAGATGAAATTCTGCTCCGCCTGCGAGGTAATGGTGGCAAGATAGCCCCGCATGCCCAGCAGCTTCTTCTTTTTGGCTGCATTATAGGCTTCGGACCAGGGGCAGCGCTTCTTGACGACCTCGTAGTAGTGCACCGTACCCTTCGCATCAGTGAAAGAAAGCAGCGGCCGGTACACCGTGTCGATCTGCACGCCGATGGATCCCTTCGTGATCGGTCCTCCAGCCGAGTAAAAGCGCAGACGCTCCAGCTGGGAGGCTATACGCTCCGCCGTACCCTCCGCAGGCACATAGCCCTGTATCGTCTCCTCTGCGGAAGCACCCTTCGCGGCCTCTCCCTGCTTGATCTTCTGCGGCTTCCAGCTGTCATCTGCCCCCTTGAGCTGCAGTGAAGAAGGATAGCGCAGGATCACGCCGCCGATCGTCTGTGACGGGGAACCGGTATCAACCTTCACCTGCGTCAGACGATACATCTTCGTCGACGCCGTATACGAAAGCGCATACTGCAGGTGCCACGTACCGGCATAGGCACTGCCGCCTTCATCGGCTGCCTGCACACCATTGCCGGCAGCAAAAGGGGAAATCCCGAGAATGCAGAGCATGAAAAGAGACAGGATAACTGGCAGAAAAGCCGTCTTTACTTTTTTGACGGCCTGCCCTGCCCTGCGCTGCAGGTTTTTTCCATTCTCTTCGGTTTCACGCTTTGCTGTTTCATGCCTTCGGTACCGCATGGTCTCACTCCTGCCGCTGTTAGATCCTTCCCTGGTTTTGCTTACTTCTCTCAATCTCATCGTATCATCCTGCCGCGGAACCGGTCAACTTGCTTTTGACGGGTTGTCCCGCTTTGCCAAAAGGCGGACAGACGCCGCATGCAGGACAGTTAGATCCTTTCTCCCAGCAGGCTGAAAGTCTTTGCCTCCGTGATCTTTACATCAACAAAGTCCCCTGCTTTCTCTCCTCCGGAGGCAGGGAAGTGTACCTGCTTAAATCCATCGGTTCTGCCTCCCAGCATGCCCCCGCCGTTCTTGTCGGCGCCGTCCACCATGACGCATTCCACGCGGCCGATGTACTGCCGGTTTCTTGCTAGCGAGCAGGCATTAATAACCTCTACCAGCCTGTCAAACCGGCGGTGCTTGATCTCCTCGGGAATCTGCTCTTTGTAGCCGGCCGCCGGTGTACCCTGCCGGACGGAATAGATAAAGGTGAATGCGGAATCATACTTCACCTCCCGGCACAGCGCCAGGGTATCCTCAAAGTCTTCCTCGGTCTCCCCGGGGAAACCGACGATGATGTCCGTACTGATGGTGATACCGGGCCGTGCCCTGCGCAGCTTCTCGATGAGAGAAAGATAACGGGCCGCATCGTACCTGCGGTTCATGGCTTTGAGGATGCGGTCGCTGCCGGACTGCACCGGCAGATGGATATTGCCGCAGACTTTATCCACATCGCGGTAAACCTCGATCAGTTCCTCGGAGAGATCCTTGGGATGCGATGTCATAAAGCGAATCCTCTCAATGCCCTCCACTTTGGCGATTTCCTGCAGCAGCTGCGCGAAGCTGGTGCCGTCCTCGCTGCGGTAAGAGTTGACATTCTGCCCCAGAAGTGTCACCTCACAGACCCCATCGCAGGCCAGCATCTCGATTTCCCGCAGGATATCCTGCGGACGGCGGCTGCGCTCACGGCCGCGGGTGTAGGGCACAATACAGTAGGTGCAGAAGTTGTTGCATCCAAACATGATATTGACAAAGGCCTTGTGCCTGTACAGCCGATGCGAAGGCAGGCCCTCCACGATCGCCCCGCCGTCGGGAAGAATTTCAATCTGCCGTTCCTTCTCCCGTGTCACCTTCTCCAATAGACGCGGGAATGCCTCAATGTTATGGGTGCCGAAGATCAGATCGACCCACGGGAATTTCGTCTTGATCCGATCGATCACGGGCTGCTGCTGCATCATGCAGCCACAGAGACAGACCACGAAGTCATCGCGGGTTTCGTGGATTTTCTTAAGCTGCCCCAGGGTGCCAAAGAACCGCTCATCGGCATGCTCCCTGACGCTGCAGGTATTGATGACCGCAACATTGGCACTGTCGCGGTCATCCGTAGGAAGGTAACCCATCTCCTCCAGCATCCCTGCGATAGTCTCGGAATCCCGCTCGTTCATCTGACATCCGAAGGTTTGAATATTAAAGGTTTTCGTCTCGCTCATGCTTCTTTTCTCTTCCCATCAGCAGCGGTTCGGCTTCCGCTGCCGTGATCTTTCCGGTAATGATCTGGTAGATGGCTTCGGTGATGGGCATTTCCACGCCCTCCCGCTGTGCCAGGCTGTAGGCAGCCTCTGTCGTGCTCATGCCTTCCACAACCATGCCGACCCGGCGTGTCGCTTCTTTCGGATCGACGCCCTCGCCGATCATGATGCCGCAGCGGCGGTTGCGTGAATGCATCGACGTGCAGGTAACAATCAGATCACCCACACCGGAGAGACCAGAAAGCGTCTCGGGATCGGCGCCCAGTTTGACGCCCAGGCGCTTGATTTCCACAAGGCCTCTTGTCATCAGTGCCGCCTTGGCATTGTCGCCGAACCCCATGCCGTCCGATATGCCGGCACCCAGAGCGATAATATTCTTCAGCGATCCGCCTAATTCCATGCCGACGATGTCGTCGCTGGTATAGACACGAAAGCGATCCGTCATAAACACATCCTGCACATACTCTGCCAGCGCGCGGTCCCGGCTTCCCACCGCCACCGTTGTCGGCAGCAAACGTCCTACTTCCTCTGCATGTGATGGACCGGACAATACGACATAGCGGGCCTTGGGATCGATCTCAAAGGCGATCTCCGACATCCTCATGAGGCTGCCCTTCTCGATGCCCTTGGCCACATTGACGATCACTGCCTCGTCGGGAATATAGGGCAGCGCACTCTTGAAAGCCGCACGAAAATGCTGCGCAGGTGCGGAAAAGAGTGCCACATCCACCCCTGCAAGCGCTTCCTCATCCGTTTCCACAACCTGCATGCCCTCCGGGAAGCGAATCCCCGGAAGGTAGCGGACGTTCTCCCGTTTTTCTCTCAGAGAATGCAGATGCTCCTTGTCAAGATCCCAGATCTTGACCTCATGACCCTTTCCTGCAAGCGTGATAGCAAGGGCAGTCCCCCAGCTTCCGGCTCCGATGACGCCGATCTTCTTCATGATATTTCCTCCTGTCTTTCCGTTTTCTTCGTTGGCAGCTTTCGTTCTATCTTTCCTGCTCTCCGCTCTGTCCTGTCTGGTGTTTGCGTTCTTCTGCAGTACCCTGCTTTCTATGCCCGAAACTGATAGGCGGTTCCTCGCCTCTGGCCACCCGCATGATGTTGGTGCGGTGCTTGAACAAAACGATGAGACCAATGCACAGGCCGTCCGGGAAAAAGGGCGGCAGCAGGAACCAGCTCAAAACCGGCAGCCCGGCGCATCCCGCAAAAGAACCAACCGACATCCTTCGGCTGATGAGCACCCCCAGAACAACGACGGCCAGCTCTCCAAACCCGATCGCCGGATCCAGAATCACCAGTGCGCCGAAAGCAGTAGCAACTCCCTTGCCTCCCTGAAAGCGAAGCACCACCGGCCAAATGTGTCCCAGGATCACCGGGAGAACGACGATCATCGCCAGGAAATCACCGCCTAAGGCCCGCCCGAGGAGCACGGCCGCCATGCCTTTGCATACATCGATGAGAAGCGTACCGGCGGCAGCTTTGACGCCGAGGACACGTGCCACATTGGTCGTGCCTGCATTCCCACTGCCTTCTTTCTTGATATCCACGCCCATGGCACGGCCGATCAGCGTGGCCGGGGAAATATTGCCGAGAAAGTAGGCTGCCGCAATGGCCGCGATAATCACCAGGTAGAATCTTCCCATACCCTGATCCTGCATGATAATCCGGGCCAGAAGGTTATTTCCCTGCGCAGCCACGCCGGAAAAGCTGCTGCCGGCGATCACCATGCGGAGAAACTCAAACATCTTCCTTCTCTCCTTTCTCACGAAATACGAACTTGATGGACGTACCCTCAAAGCCGAACGCTTCACGGATCTTGTTCTCCAGGTAGCGGGAATAAGAGAAGTGAAGCAGCTTGCGATCGTTGATCTTGAAGGAGAACAGCGGGGGCTTGACCCCTACCTGCGTCACATAGTAGAACTTCAGGCGCTTGCCCTTGTCGGAAGGCGGCATCTTCATCATGACCGCATCCGAAAGCAGGCTGTTGAGCTTGCCCGTAGGGATGCGCTTCGCCCTGTTTTCCGCAACCGTGCGCGCCGTCGCAAGCACCTGATCCAGACGCTGATGCTCCAGCACCGAAATGAAGATAGCGGGAGCATAGGACATGAAGCTCATCTCCGATGCAATTTCCCTGCGGAAATGCTGCATCGTATTCGTCTCCTTCGGCACCAGATCCCATTTGTTGATGCATACGATAATGCCTTTGCCGCCCTCATGGGCAATCCCGGCGATCTTCTTGTCCTGCTCACTGATACCCTCGCGGCCATCGATCATCAAAAGGCAGATATCGCAGCGTTCAATGGCAGCTACAGCCCGGATGACACTGTACCGCTCGATGGCTTCGCTGACCTTGCTCCTGCGCCGGATGCCCGCCGTATCCACCAGATTGTACTTAACACCGTCCTTTTCAAAAGGTGTATCGATGGAATCGCGGGTGGTGCCGGCAATGTCAGAGACGATCACCCGGTTCTCGCCCAGCAGCGCATTGATCAGAGAAGATTTTCCCACGTTGGGCTTGCCGATCACCGCTATATTGATCCGCTCTTCGCTTTCTTCCGCCTCGCCGGCCGGAAAATGCTCCAGAATGACATCGAGCAGATCGCCCAGCCCCAGCATGTTGGCAGAAGAAATGGGATACGGTTCACCCAGCCCCAGCTCATAAAAATCGTAAAAATCATCAGGCAGTTCCGCCTTGTCCACCTTGTTGACCGCAAGCACAACGTGGTCGGCCCGGCGGCGAAGCATGTCGGCCACCTCCCGGTCGGACGTGGTCAGGCCTTCCTTTCCATCCACCAGAAAGAGAACGCAGTCGGCCGCATCCATAGCGATCTGCGCCTGCTCACGCATTTGGGCAGGAATTACCTCGCTGCTGGCAGGTTCAATCCCGCCGGTATCGATCACACTGAATTCCACACCGTTCCATTCAGCCTCGGCATAGATCCGATCCCTCGTGACCCCGGGCGTATCCTCCACAATGGCCACGCGGCGTCCGACGATCCTGTTGAAAAACGTGGATTTCCCCACATTAGGTCTGCCGACAACGGCAAGCACCGGCTTACTCATCGAAAATTCCTCCTATGAACTCCTCCGGCACGAAGGCGCGCAGATCCTCTACGCCCTCGCCCACACCGACAAACTTGACCGGCATATCATACTCATCGGCGATCGTGATCACGATGCCGCCCTTGGCGGTACCATCGAGCTTGGTCAGAATCACCCCGGTCAGATCCGCCACCTCGCGGAACTCCTTCACCTGCGAAACAGCATTTTTCCCAGTGGTGGCATCCAGCACCAGCAGCGTTTCACGGGCGGCCTGCGGGAACTCTCTGTCGATCACCTTGTTCATCTTTTCCAGTTCTTTCATCAGATTCTTCTTGTTCTGCAGACGGCCGGCCGTGTCACAGATCAGAACATCGATCTTTCTGGATTTGGCGGCCTGACAGGCATCAAAAAGAACGGCGGAAGGATCTGCCCCCTCCTGATGACTGATTACCGGCACCTGGTTGCGCTCTCCCCAGACAGCCAGCTGCTCGCCCGCTGCAGCCCGGAAGGTATCCGCTGCTGCCAGCAGAACCGACTTGCCTTCCTGCTGGTATCGATGCGCCAGCTTGCCGATGGACGTGGTTTTGCCGCCGCCGTTGATCCCGATCATCATCACCACCAGCGGATACTGGCTGCTCATCTGCAGTGCCTCGCCCTTGTCCACCATGGCGGTCAGAATCTTCTTCAGGATGGTTCTCACCGTGGCCGTTTTGCGAATATGTTCATTTTCCACCGTGCGGTGCATTCGCTCCATGATGCGCATAGTGGTCTCCATACCGATATCGGAAGTGATCAAAATCTCCTCCAGCTCATCCATAAAGTCTTCTGTAATCTCGTCGGTACCGGCAATGGCTTCATTGATTCTCTGCGAGAGTCTGCCAAAAAACGACTTTTTCTTTTCCATTACTCTTCACCCCTTTTTCTGCATCCGCAGCGAATACACCTTGGAAACGCCGCTCTCGGGCATGGTGACACCGTACATAACATCTGCATGCTCCATCGTCGCCTTCTGGTGCGTGATCAGCGTAAACTGCACGCCCTGAAAGCGGCGGACATAATTGCCGAAAATATTCAGATTGCTGTCATCCAGCGCCGCCTCGATCTCATCGAGTACGCAGCAGGGCGTCGGCTTGGTCTTAAGCACGGCAAACATCAAGGCGATAGCGGTCATGGTCTTTTCTCCGCCGGAAAGCAGGTTGATACTCTTGAGCTGCTTGCCTGGCGGCTGCGCCGTGATTTCGATATCCGTCCCGAAGGGATCGTCAGGATCACGGAGAATGATTCTGGCATGCCCGCCCCCGTACAGCTCCCTGTAGACACTTTCAAAATGATCGACGATCTGATCGAAGCTCTCCTTGAATTTGCGGTGAATCACCTTGTCCATATCGGTAATGATACCGTGGAGCTCCTCCTTGGAACAGACGATATCGTCACGCTGTTCTGTCAGGAACTTATAGCGACTGCTTACTTCCTTATATTCCTCGATGGCACCGACATTAACCTCGCCCAGCTCCTTCATCTGCCGCTTAAGCTCCCGGTCTTCCCTGACCGCAGCGCTCATGACGAAGTCATCTTTTCGATAGTCCATCGCCTGCCTGTAAGAGATCTCAAATTCCTCCCATAGCTTGCCGCGTGCCGTCTCAAGCTGGGTCTGCATGCGGGCATCCCGGATTTCCATCTCTGTCTTTTGACCGGCCAGAGCATGCAATTCCTTGTCCAGTGCATCTTTCTGCGCACGCGTGTTTTCGCAGGCTGCCTCATGCGCCGCTTTCTCGCCTTCCAGCGTCTGCAGCCGTTCCGCCAGCCTGGTTCCTGCCTCCAGGTATTCGTCCAGCTGCCGCTTCTCTGCGGCCGCCTGCTGCGCCAGCGAGCGGCGTGTTTCTCCCAGGGCCGCAAGCTGCTCCTCTTTGGCACGCTGCTGCGACCGATACGCTTCCCTGGCTTCCTCAATGCGGCCGGCTACAGCATCCACCCGTGCCTTCTCGCTCTGCATGCTGCTCTTGTTGATACGAATCTCCGTAAGCGATTCCGCCAGGGAGGATACGGCTTTCTCTTCCTCTTCCTGCCAGCGGATCGCCTCCTCCAGCTTCTTCTCCAGTGTCTCGATCTCTGCTGCACCGGCGGCAGCCTCCTCCCGCAGTGTCAGCAGGTCTTCCTCGGAGGCAGCCTGCTGTGCCGCAAGTCCGTCCAGCTCACGCTGCCAGTGCCTGCTGCTGTCCTCCTTGCCGCTGAGGCCGGCTTCCATACGCGTAATCTCGTTGCTCTTGGAAAAGAGCTGCTGCTGCAGCCTGTCCACCTGGGTCTTCTTTTCTTCGATGGCCGCTGCCCACGTGTGCAGCGCTTCCCGGCCGGCCTTTTCCTGTGCCTGCAGATCCTGCTCCCGGCGCTGCATCCCGGCGGCCTTCTCCTTTAAGGCGACCAGTTCGGACTTCCTCGCAAAGATATGTGCCGATTTACTGCGATAGCGTCCTCCCGTCACCGCACCGCTTTGAGCAATGATCTCTCCCTCCAGCGTCACAAAACGAAATGTCCGGTTCTTCTTTGACATGCGGATCGCATCGTTGAGCGTAGCGGCCACCACAACATTGCCGAGCAGATAATCGACGATTCTCTGCAATCTGCTGTCGAAATCGACACATGCACTGCCGTAGCCCAGAAAGCCCTTCTCCTCCTCCAGGATGCGGCTGGTGCGGCGTTCTCTTCCGCGAACCGAGGACAGCGGGAGAAAGGTGGCGCGGCCCGCTTTGTGCTGCTTCAGCTGCTCGATAGCCGCACGTGCCGCAGCATCATCGCGGCAGACAATATTCTGCACTGCACCGCCAAGAGCTGTCTCGATGGCGGTTTCCATGCCTGCAGGCACATCCAGAAGATCCGCCACGACGCCTTCCATGCCCGGCACACCGCTCTTCATGACAAAACGAACCGCATTGTTGAATCCTTCGTAATTGGATTCCATCTCTTCCATAGCGCGAAGTCTGCCGAGGACTTTTCCTGTCTCAATTCTGAGCTGCTCAGCCTCGCGACGGCACCGGGCGGCTGTCTCTTCTTCCCTGCGATTCGTATCTTCAGCCTCCTGCAGCGCCGCAGCGGCTTGCGCATGCTCTGCCTGCAGCATGCTTTGTGCCGCTTTCGTTTCCTCCAGCAGAGAACGCGCTTCCCGGATGCCCTGCTCACGATCCGCCTTTTCGCGGAGAATTTCCTCGCGGCGGGCATCCAGCGTTTCCTTCATGCTTTCCAACCCGCGAATCTCCGCCGTGCAGGTGCCGGTCGTCTGCTGCAGACGGATCAGGGTTTCCTTATCGGCATCGATCAATCGACTCTTCTCCTGCAGGCGGTTCCTTCTTTCCTGATGGAGTGAAGCCTTCTGCGCCTCTTCCTGTTCGATGGCTGCCAGCTTGTCCTCCCAGTGCTGGCGTTCGGCCTGCAGTGCCTCCGTGCTCTGCGTTTCCTTCTCCAGCGATGCCCGCAGCCCGGCGATCTCACCTTCCAGCCGTTCCTTATCACGGCCGGCGGCAGCAAGCTTTTCCTCATGAAGCCGCTGCTGGCTCTGCAGACAGCTTATCTCACCGCCGTTCCGGCTGCTCTCCTCATGCGCTTCCCGGATCGCCTGATCCAAGGTGCGCCGGCGGGTCTCCTCCTCGGCAATCCTGTCTGCGGCCGCATCCTGTCTGCGGCGAAGTTCCTCGATTTTCGCCCCGGTCTGCTGCATATCTTCCTGCATGGCAGCATGCTTTTTTTCCAGATCTTCAATATGACGCAGAGTAATATTGACAGAAAGCGTCTGATGCCGTTCCCGCAGCGCAAGATACCGCTGCGCCTTTTCGCTTTCTTCGCGAAGCCCGCCCAGGCGGCTCTCCAGTTCACCAATGATATCGCCCAGCCGTTCCATATTGGCGTCGGCAGAGGCAAGCTTGCGCTCTGCCTCTTCCTTTTTGCTGCGGTACATGACAATGCCGGCTGTCTCCTCAAGGATTTCCCGAATGCTTTCTGTGTTGCTGCTGATGATGTCGCTGATCTTTCCCTGACCGATGATAGAGTAACCTTCCACACCGATGCCGGTATCCATGATCAGCTCCCGGATATCCTTCATTCTGCACCGGCTGTTATTGATCAGATATTCACTTTCGCCTGATCGATACATCCGGCGCGTAATGGCCACTTCACTGTACTCTATAGCAAGACTCTGATCCTCGTTGTCAAGGACCAGCGTCACTTCAGCCATACCGCGGGCGTGCCGCTGCGCCGTACCGGCAAAGATCACGTCCTCCATCTTTTCTCCGCGCAGCGCCCGGGCACTCTGTGCCCCCAGAACCCAGCGAATGGCATCGCAGATGTTGCTTTTGCCGCTGCCGTTGGGGCCCACCACGCAGGTGATGCCGCGGTCGAAATTAATTGTCACGGGGTCAGCAAATGATTTGAACCCATGGATTTCCAGCCTCTTAAAGTACATCCTGTCTTCTCCGCCGTACCGCCTCTTTAGCGGCATGCTGCTGTGCTTCCTTCTTGCTGGATCCGCTGCCGCTTCCCCAGACGACACCGTCTACCTGCACATCGATATAGAACGTCTTGGCATGATCGGGTCCTTCCTCGCCGGTCATGACATACTCTATCTCTGCAGGGCGCACCTTCTGAATCATCTCCTGCAATTCACTCTTATAATCGCTGTGAAGCCTGCCGGCCAGCGCTTCCTCCACCCGATCCCGGAAAAGAGCACGAACAATCTCACCGGTTTTTTCATAGCCGGCATCCATGAAGAGTGCGCCGATGACAGCCTCCATGGCATCGGCAATCACGGAGCGTCTGCTTCGCCCGCCGGTATGTTCTTCTCCGCGTCCCAGCCGCAGCAGGGAACCGATCCCAAGTGACCTTGCCGTCTCCGCCAGAGACTCCTCGCAGACCACGAGGGCACGCAGTTTGGTCAGATAGCCCTCCTCGGTCTTCGGCATTCTGCGATACAGCGCCTCGCCGATGATGGCATCGAAAAAAGCATCTCCCAGGAACTCCAGCCGTTCGTTGCAGCAAATCCTCGGCAGGTCATGCTCCTTCGTATACGAGCTGTGGGTCAGTGCCTGTTCAAGCAGCGTCGGATCCTGAAAGCGATAACCGATGCGTTCCTCGAAATCATTCTTCCCGCTCACTGTTGACGATCTCCTCAATGTCCAGAACCGAATTCTGGATCTTGTCCACGACTTGCTCCTCCACATAGGGAATACTCTTGAGCACGGTATTCTTGACAGCATTGGCATTGGAAGATCCGTGCATCTTCACGATGGCGCCCTTGACTCCCAGGATCGGTGCACCGCCGTATTCGGAGTAGTCGAATTCTCCCTTGAGAGAACGAAGCTTGTCCTTCAGAAGCAGCGCACCGATCTTGGCCTTTGTTCCTTCTGTGAACCGCGCCTTGAGCAGGCCGAGAATATGCAGAGCAAATCCCTCGGTAAGCTTCAGAATGACATTGCCCGTGAAGCCGTCGCATACAATGACATCGCAGGCGCCATCCGGCAGCTCTCTGGCCTCCACGTTACCGGTAAAGTTGAGTCCGCTGCGTGCCAGCATCTCATACGCCGCCTTGGTAAGCGTCGAGCCCTTGTTCTCCTCCACGCCCAGATTGACAAGGCCGATCGAGGGCTCCTTTCTGCCCCATACCTTTTCGGCATAGATACTTCCCATCATCGCAAATTCCAGCAGATTGCCGGGCTTGCATTCCGAATTGGCACCGGCATCGACCAGCAGCTGGGGACTGCCGCCCAGAACGGGATACACCGAAGCGATGGCCGGCCGGTCGATTCCCTGGATCCTTCCCAGGATAAAAAGTCCGCCCGCCATCAGGGCGCCGGAATTGCCGGCAGAAATGAAAATATCTCCTTCGCCTGACTTGACCATCTGAATACCGCTTACCAGGGAAGACTTTTTCTTGGTCCGCACTGCCTTGACGGGGGCGTCCTCCATGGCGATGACCTCCTCGGCATGGCTGATCGTAATGATGCGCGCATCGTAATCATATTTCGCCAGCTCGCGCCGCAGACAGTCCTCCCTGCCCACGAGACATATTTCATACCCGGCCGGCAGCTTCGCCGATGCCTGTACTACGCCCTCTACGATAGCCTGCGGCGCATTGTCGCCGCCCATGCCGTCCACGATGATCCTCATTTTGCTCATTCCTTCCTTCCTGCCATGCATGTTTCATATCTTCACCTGCGCAGCATCATCTGCCTTCTGTGAAGGAGCTTCTCTGCCTGTTTCTGCCATCCGTGTCCCTCGTCTGTATCCGGCTGCACCTTATCCTCAGGCAGCGTCTTGATGCGCAGTCTGTCATGAACAATACTCAAATCCACCGGCAGACTGGATCCCTTCTCTCCATCGATATCTGCAATAATGTTTTCAGAAGACTCAATGCGCATCCGATCCGTTTGAAAAAAGATCACGTTCCTGCTGCCGGGATGCCTGCCGTGCACGACATTGAAAAACAGCGGGATCAGTTCAAGCGTCGGCATGGCCTTGAACAGAATCACATCCAGCAGACCGTCATTGATCTCTGCATCCGGGGAGATCTTCTTGAAGCCGCCTGCAGCCCGCCCGTTCATGGCAACCATGAAGAGCATCTCCTCCTCCATCGTCTTTTCTTTCGTGGTCAGCCTGACCGGCACCGGTTTCAGGTTTCCAAGCTCGGGCAGCGCCCGCAGATAATAGGAAACAACGCCCAGGGTATTCTTTAAATTGGGATCCGTCTTCCGGCTGACGTCCACCAGGGCACCCAGTGCCGCCACATTGATGAAATATCGATCGTTGCACTTCCCTACGTCGACCAGCATCGAATGATCCTGCATCGCCGTCTCCGCCATCTTGCCGACATCATCGGGAAGATTCAGATGATGTGCAAAATCATTGGCCGTACCGGTAGGATAAATGGCCACCGGCAGTTCCAGATTGTTATCCAGAATCCCATTGACGAAAAGGTTGATGGTTCCATCGCCGCCTGCCACGGCCAGATGATCAAATTCATCGGGATCGATCTCTGAAAGAACTTTCGAGATGTTCAGGTAGGAAGCCGATCGGACGGGGATGGTCGTAAGACCGCCCTTCTGGTATTTGGCGACCACCATATCCAAATGAGTACGGAAGATGCCGCTGCCGGAATAGGGATTGTAAAACAGCAGAACCTTCTTTCTTTTCCTACGCGCCATGTTTCACCAAGCTCCTGATCCTGCCGACAAGGTATAAAGACCCTGCGACGAGCACCACGTCGTCGTCCGAGGCCTGTTCCACAGCTGTCCGGAAGGCTTCTGCAGCATCCTCGATGACCCGGCACCGCTTCCCGCGGCTGCGGAGCTTCTCCGCAAGGGCTCCGGGTGCAAGCCGGCGCACATTATCCGGCGCCGTAGCGATGAAGTCCCCGCCCAGCCAGACCGCCTTGTCGAGGATCGCATCGACAGCCTTGTCTTTAAGGATCCCCAGCACCGGCAGCACATGCCGCCCGTGAAAGCAGTCATCCATAGCGGTGACCAGAGATTCCATGCCCTCCTGGTTGTGCGCACCGTCCAGCACAACCGTCGGATGCCCCTCAAAGATTTCAAAGCGCCCGTTTTGCCGGGCACGGTCCATGCCCTTTGCCAGAGCCTCCTTATTGAGTTTAATTATACCTGATCTGCGCAGTATTTCAATAGCGGTGAGCGCACACACCGCGTTGTCCACCTGATGAACGCCGCCCATCGAAATGTGGATATGCGGAAATTCCGTTTCTCCAATGCGGACGGAAAAGGTACTGCCGCCGCAGTCCACACGCTCGATGCGCGGAACGTATCTGGCGGCATCGTAAAGCCGGCACCCGCGCTGATAGGCCGTTCTTGCAATCACCTTGTCTGCATCCTCTGCATCCTCATGCGACACCATGGAAACCACCGGTGTGCCCGGTCGGATGATGCCTGCTTTCTCGCCGGCGATCTCCGCCAGCGTGTTCCCCAGGCGATCCATATGATCATAGGAAATCGAAGTGATGATGTCCACAAGGGGATGTGCTATCACATTGGTGGAATCGCCTCGTCCGCCAAGACCAACCTCCAGGATGACAAAGTCCGGCGTCTTTTCCGCAAAGTATACCATGGCCACAGCGGTGATGATTTCGAACTCTGTGGGGCTTTCCTGCCCTTCAGCTTTCATCGCCTCGGCGCAGGCAATCACGCGGTCGGTACAGGCATCCAGCTCCTCGTCGGTGATGCAGCGGCCATCGTACTCGATGCGTTCGTGGAAGCGTTCAATGTAGGGCGAGGTAAAGAGCCCGACACGGTATCCTGCCTCCTCCAGCACACTGTAAATATAGCGGCACACCGATCCCTTGCCGTTGGTCCCGGCCACATGGATCACCCGCAGCGTCTCCTGGGGACTGCCCAGCCGCCGGAGCAGTGCCTGGATCCTCTCCAGCCCCAGTACACTGCCAAAGCGGCTGAATTGTCCGATACGTGCCTCAGCCGCACATGTATAATGATCCAGACTGTATTCACTCATGCTCAAGCCTTTTTCTCCAGCATTGCCAGACGTTCATTCACCTTGGCAAGCATTTCCTCGTAGGAGACCTTTTTAGCACGCTCTTCCTCCACCTTGGCTGCCGGTGCCTTATTGACAAAACCCGGGTTGGAGAGCATCTTTTCAGAGCGCTTCACCTCACCCACGAGTCTTTCTTTTTCCTTCCTCGTTCTCTCCAGCTCGGCGGCGATATCCACCAGCTCATCCATGGGAACAAAGATTTCCGCACCGGGAAGAATGGCGCTCATGGTATCTTCAGGCAGTTCTTCCTTCCTGGCGGTAAAGTGCAGCGCATTGATGTTGGCCAGTTTTCTGATATAGCGTTCTCCTGCCCGAATCGCTTCCTGCGACTCTTCATCAGCAAGAATCCATGCCGAAAGTTCTTTGGACGGTGCCGCCTCTGCCTCCAGACGCAGACCGCGGATGGCCCGGATAACCTCCTTGGCGGTTTCCAGGCGCTGCGCTTCCTCGGGATGTTCATCCTCGGCGCGGTACACCGGCCACGATGCCTTCATCAGGAAGCCGGATGCCGCCTCTTCGCAGGTATCGCCGGGCAGACAGCTCCAGATTTCCTCAGTGATGAACGGCATGAACGGATGAAGCAGACGCAGCATATCCTTCAGCACGCGAACCAGCACCATTCTGACAACCTGCCTGTCGTCTTCATCTTCCCCGTGCAGTCTGTCCTTGACGATTTCGATGTACCAGTCGCAGAATTGATTCCAGATCAGGTCATACACCTTGGAAGCGGCCATGGCCAGATCGAACCGCTCCATGTAGGCGGTGGTCTCCCGGATCGTGTCATTTACGGCCGAGAGGATCCATTTATCCTCATCCTGCAGCCGATCGGTATCCTCCGCCGCCATAGGAAGGAAGGCTCCCTCCTCGTCCTGCAGATTCATGATGGTAAACCGGCTGGCATTCCACAGCTTGTTGGCAAAGTTTCTGGCTGCCTCGATCTTGTCCTCGGAAAAACGCATGTCGTTGCCCGGGGTGATGCCGGTCGTCAGCATGAAGCGAAGGGCATCGGCACCGTATTGGTCAATGACCTCCAGCGGATCAATGCCGTTGCCGAGCGACTTGCTCATTTTGCGTCCCTGCGCATCCCGCACCAGGCCGTGGACATAAACATAGCGGAAAGGACTTTCCCCGGTCACTTCCAGCGCTGAAAAGACCATGCGCACAACCCAGAAAAAGATGATATCATAGCCCGTCACCAGCACATCAGTGGGGAAGAAATAATCGAGTTCCTTCGTCTTCTCCGGCCAGCCCAGGGTCGAAAACGGCCACAACGCAGAAGAGAACCAGGTATCCAGAACGTCCTCGTCCTGCTTCAGGTTATGACTGCCGCACTTGGGGCAGCTCGTCGGATCTTCCTCGGCCACGATCACCTCGCCGCAGTCCTGACAATACCAGGCAGGAATGCGGTGACCCCACCAGAGCTGCCGCGAGATGCACCAGTCCCTGATGTTTTCCAGCCAGTGAAGATAAGTCTTGGTAAAGCGCGCAGGCACATGCTGCAGACGGCCGTCCCTCGCCACCTCCATTGCCGGTTTGGCCAGCTCCTCCATCTTGACAAACCACTGCTCGGAAAGCATGGGCTCCACAACGGTGTGACAGCGATAGCACTCCCCTGCCGGAATGGTCATCTCCTCCGTCTTTACCAAGTAGCCGGCTTCCTCAAGATCCTTTACCCAGGCCTTGCGGCATGCGTAGCGATCCATGCCGGCATACTTGCCGGCCAGCTGGTTCATCGTCGCATCCTCGTTAATGCAGGTCAGCTGCTCAAGGTGATGTCTTTCGCCCACCTCAAAGTCGTTGGGATCGTGCGCCGGCGTGATCTTGACAGCACCGGTTCCCTTCTCCGGATCCGGATAAGGATCAGCAACGACCGGGATTTCTCTTCCTACCAGCGGCAGAATGACCTTCCTGCCCACCATATCCTTGTAGCGTTCATCAGAAGGATGCACTGCAATGGCCGTATCGCCGAACATGGTCTCGGGACGGGAAGTGGCCACGACAATGCCCTCACCGCCATCTGCGCCGGGATAGCGGAAATACCAGTAGGAACCGGTATGATCCTTGTGCTCGACCTCGGCATCAGAAAGCGAGGTCCCGCACTGCGGACACCAGTTGATCAGACGGTTGCCCCGATAGATCAGGCCCTTCTTGTACAGACGTACAAAGAAAGCACGGACAGCCCTGCTGCACCCCTCATCCATGGTGAAGCGCTCCCGGCTCCAGTCGCAGGAATCCCCAAGCCGCCTGCACTGCTGGGTGATGCGGCTGCCGTACTTCTCCTTCCAGGCCCAGGCGCGCTTGAGGAATTCCTCACGCCCGATGTCTTCCTTTTCCTTGCCTTCCTCCTCGCGCAGCTTGTTGACCACCTTGACTTCGGTGGCGATGCTGGCATGATCCGAGCCGGGAAGCCAGAGAGCACTGTAACCCTGCATCCGCTTCCAGCGTGTCAGCACATCCTGCAGTGTCTGATCCAGCGCATGTCCCATGTGAAGCTGCCCCGTGATGTTGGGGGGCGGCATGACGATCGTAAAGGGCTTTTTGTCCTTGCGGACCTCTGCACGGAAGGCACCCGCCTCCTCCCATTCTTTATAGATACGATCCTCAAACGTTTTCGGATCATACGTCTTTGCAAGATTTCTTTTCATGCTCTCCTCCGGTTCATTGAATCATTTCAAAAATAAAAAGCCGCCCCATAAAGGACGAACTCGACGCTTTGTCCGCGGTACCACCTTTGTTCCCGCATCCTTCCGCACCGGCGGCAGAATGCAGACCCTCTCAATCATGAGACTCCGAAGCGACCTTCATGACGCGCCGGTCCCGGAGGCCTTCCAGCCCATGAGCCTCCTTCTCTTGCGGGGGGTGATGCCACTACTCCTCTTCCTCATCATCTCTATTCAGATGTACTGATTTATTGTATTGAAACAGCAGGTTTTTGTCAAGGAAAGAACCTCTCTTCAAAAGAGAAACCGCCTGCTGCAGCGCGATGAAAAACCGATGCAATCGAAGAGGAAGAGCGCGGACGGTGACTCATAAATTTTTGGAAAAATATTTGCCAGAAACATGCTGAAACTGAACACCTGCCATCGTTTTGTCCGCCCGCAAACGGGTATATCCATAGTAACAGAAGATGTGGAAACACAGATCCTGCAAGACAAAATTTATCATTTGAGGAGGCAGTAAAATGTTCAGACAGGAAGACGAGAAAAAGGTTGCGAAGTACATCGACAGAGTGTTGAGTTTCCTGGAAGTAAAAGGCGGTAATCCTGCTGACTACTCCACTGATCAGAAGAATTGGCATTTTGTCCTGTCAGAGGATGGCCACAAGGAAAAGAACTGGCTTGTCGTAGGCATTGGTGATACCAGCGACGGCGATCACAGCAAACAGCTGCTTACGAAGTTCTACTACGATCCGGACACCGATCAGGTGAGCTTCTATCGTCTGGAGATCGGAGACCACATGCTCTACACCAATCACAGAGGCCACGATAATGCTGCCTTTGCGGGCAATGCCGTATTCGGCATCCACGGACGTGATGCCAGATAGCAGCATGTATATTATCGGACAAGGAAGGCTGTGCAGCAAGGCACAGCCTTTTTTCATGTTTCGTCCTCTACAATCAGAGCAGCCACCAGACGGGCGCCCTGTTCCAGCTGCGCTGCATCGGTATGTTCCTTCACCGAATGCGTCGCCTGCATGCCGTTTCCTAAAACGATGCCCCGCAAGCCATGCGCTGCAAAATGATTGTTGTCGCTGCCGCCGAAGGTGGAGCGAAAGCGGCCGCCGGGCGGCGTCGGGATGCCGAGCTTTCCGCACGCTGCAAGGAACCGCCGGCAGACCGGCTCATCCTTCGAAATTGCATACGCCTGCAGATGCACCGTGCTCTGCATCTCCGCCGTGCATCCGCAGGCAGCGGCCTGCTCAGAAAAGGCCTTTCTGATCCGTTCCAGCCAGGCCATAGCCCGTGCATGACGATAGCTTCTGATCTCTCCTGTGAGAAGACAGCGATCAGGCACGATATTGGCGGCTCTGCCGCCTTCCACGGTGCCGATATTGCAGGTGACATCCTCCTCCACCCGGCCAAGCGGCAGGCAGGCCATGGCCTCTGCAGCCGCCTTGATCGCATGGGCGCCCTTCTCCGGTGCAAAGCCGGCGTGGGCATCCCTGCCCTGCACTTCAACCGAAAAGGAGACGATGGAAGGCGCCTGCACTGCGGCCTTGCCCACGGGCTCCGCCATGTCAAGCGTGTAGGCGATCGGAGAGCGCACCCGGGAAAAATCGAAGACGCCGCCGCCCAGAGCATATCGTTCCTCCGCCACTGTAAACAGCACCTCGATATCGCCGTGGCGGCATCCGCTCTCCTGCACAAGGCGGATACCTTCCAGGATCTCCGTTATACCATTGACATCATCCGCACCCAGGATCGCCCGACTGTCGCCGGTGATTGCGCCCTTTTCATCCACATGCGCACGCTTGCCCCGGCCCGGCTGCACCGTGTCCAGATGCGCCGAAAAGAGAACCGGCGTTAAGGCCGGATCACCCGCGAGAACGCCGTAAAGATTGCCGGCATTGCCGCCAAGCGCCTGCCCGGCCTCGTCCTCCTCAACCGTAAAGCCCATGTCCTCCAATCTTCTTCGCACGGCATCAGCGATCTCTCTCTCGTTGAAGCTCTCTGCGTCAATCGATGTCAGCGCACAAAAGGTATCGATGATCCGCTTCCGATGCGGTTCCGCCTGCAGATACATTTTCAATCACTCCCGTTTTTTCTTTTCCTGGTATGCTTTTTATTCCTGCCTGAAATCATCAAGGAAGTCCTCAAAGTCCTCGTAATCACTCTGTATGAAATCGTAGAGGATCGGTTCCTTGAATTCATATTTGGCCGCGACCTGCATATAGAGCCTGCTGTGTCCCCGTGCCAGCATCCTCTCCAGCCGCTGGATATTGTTCTGCGAGTAAGCCGCCGCAATCAGCTGACCGCCCAGACTGATGAAGCAGATCCCGAACACATCGCCGTTGAGAAGGAAGATGCGGCGGTCCACATGATTGTTCGTGTCATTGAAGATCATGAAGAGCCTGCCGTTCTCATAGCTTGAGACGATGGTACTGTACTCTACGTCCTCCCGAATGTCCAGCCGTTCGCCAATGCCTTCTGCCAGATCATACACCGTCACAAACTCGGGTCTTGCCAGCTGCATGGCAGCCTCCTGCGGTGTCACGGCAAAGCCGGATGATAAGGAAAGCGAGGTCACGCACCGTGCCTTCACCCTGATTTCGCTGACAAAAATGTGATATTGGTGTGCCTCCTCCACCAGAGACTGGCAGATGTAATGTCCATCGCTTCCTTCAATCTCGTTCCTGCACAGCGCTGATACATCCGTATTTTGGAATACATGCGTGTCCACATGGCCGTCGGTCAGAATCTCCGCCGCTTCATAATCCTTTCCCAGGCAGCGCATGAGGAAATAGTTGACCAGCTGGTAATCGGAATGAATGGGCGTGCACTGCCTGCGCAGCAGTTCCTTTCGCGCTGATTCAGAAAGTGCAGGCGCCTCACTGATCAGCATCAGATATTCCGACGTTTTTGCCGGCAGTGCATAGCCATGTGCCTTGCTGATGCTGGCATACTCACACAGAATCGCGCAGGCCTCTTCCAAAGTCAGCGGCACGCTCTCACCGCCCAGGCAGCCGATCATAGATTGATAGGCATCGGCAACGGCCTCCGGATCATCTTTCCAGATGCTCACATAAGATTCCAAGCCGTATTCCTCGTGATCCAAATAGAAAAACTGGTGAAGATCCTCCGTTTCCTCACACTGCTTCACCGCCCAGTGTATGTAAAGACCCACAACGCCCATCAGGCGGGTATCGGAAACGAAGGCAGAAAGGAACTCCCTTTCGCATGCCTCCGGATGCTTTACACCGCCTTCAATCACCTTCAATTTCACCATAACCCTGCAAATCCAGTTTCCTATATTTTGTCAATCAATATCAGCTCTGCACTGAATCCGTTCATCTTTGTCCGCAGGTTCAATGTATCCGCAGACGTAAATTCTTCAAACTCCACACTGGGAAGAGACATCCACTTCTGCAGAACCTCCTCCCGGATATGCGCCGTGTCCGCATGCTCAAGAAGGCGCCGGTAGATCCGCACACAATTTTCACGGGTCAGCCGGTACCTGGCGATGCGGAATTTCCCCGACAGACCGCTGCAGCGCAGCAGGAACTCCTGCTCTTTGTCATATTCCCTGATCAGCTCAGCCGCCTGCGCCGTCTTGTTAGCCTCCAGCAGCTGCTTTCTGGCTTCTGCATCAAAATTGTAGACAAGAACGCTCAATGAGCGAATATCCCCGCCCTTTTTCGCCGGACTGGTGATCAGATAGTTGTCGCCGGAAGCAAGCGGATGCTCCCCGAGGCTGATGATCGTGCTGTAGGGTTTGGCAACAGGCTTGAGAACCGACCGGCTCATCAGCGCTGCCAGGGCGCTGCCGCCGTCATTGGATGCCTCAAAATCCCCGTTCAGATCGATATCCACAATCAGCGGCGCACTATACTTGCTATACTCTGCTTTGTCCTTGTCCTCCGGGAACTTTTTTCGGATCAGTGCTTCAATCTCCGTCGGCGTACATCGGCGCAAATCAGCACCGGATTCATCGCCCATCGCCTTCCCGGTGTATTTTTCCCGGTATGCCTGCGGAGTCATGTGGTACCACTTCTCAAAATGCTTGATATAGTAGCGCACCGCCGAAAAGCCGGTCTCCGAAGCGATCGTGCCGATTTTCTTGTTGGTGCTGAGGAGAAGCTTTTCCGACTCTTCCACGCGAATGAAGCTGAGCAGATCCTGAAAACTGAGCCCAGTGGCATTTTTGATGACATGGGAGAGATAGTAGATGCTCAGATGCTCCTTTTCTCCGATCTCATTGAGGGTCAGCTTGCGATCGTAGTTCTCATACATGTATTTGGTGATCCTGGAGAGGCGGCCGGCCATGACCTTGTTGCGGCGGCTCTGCCTGCCGCTTTCGGCATTGTCCTCATCCACCAGATAGCTTTGGAAATCCGCCTGCAGATAGGAAATCAGGTTATGCGCCGCCTCGATGATCTTGTGCTCGTAACCATAGCCCTTTTGCAGCATTTCGAGAATGATGCGCACGAGGATAGAACGGAGCACATCCAGACTTTCCTTGCTATCCACGTACTCTGTATCAAAAAAGCTGTTCCTGAGATTGGGATAGTATTTGGAAAAATACTCAAAGTCCACATGAAGCATCATCACCATGTTGGATGCCTCGCCGATTCTTGTGATGCTGTGCATTTCGCCATCGTTGACGATGACCACATCACCGGCCGTCAGATCATAGTCGTAATAACCGTCACGCAATCTGACCGCGCCTTGCATCACGTAAACGATCTCACAATCTTCGTGAAAATGAAGGGGGTACTGCTCCACGTCTGCCACCAGCAGATCGATGGGCAGTTCTCGTTTGTATTGGATTCTCTCTTTCAGCATAGTTCCACCTGTTTTTCGATATTATGTAAATCCAGACAGTATCCTCATTCAAAAATAATTAACAGACAATGACTCCTCAAATTTCAATACGTTCCCTCCTTATCCACAGTTTTTTCATTTTTGTATACGATTTTATACACTGTTTGCTGTGGATAACAACCAACTTAAGAATCCTCTGTTTTCAAGGCTCAATTGATGTATCCCACTTAACCGCAGAATGTTATCCACAGATTATCGTTTTCCGGTCCCGATAGCAAGGGAATACACTTTCCATGGGCAACTAATTACGTTTCAACATTCTATCAGGAGCAAATTTGTAATTGAGTCCATTATAATACAAGATCAAAGACTTGTGATATACTAAATTTCATTGAACGTGCTGTTTCTGTCACCGGAGGATTCCATGGAAAAAATATACCAGCAAGACATGTACGCCATCACCTGCGATGCAAAGATCACCGACGCTGCACCGCTTGATGCACATCTGGCAGATATCCGCCTCGACCGCACCTGCTTCTTTCCCGAGGGAGGCGGTCAAAGCGCCGACACCGGTACCATAACCGGCTCCATGGGCAGCATGGAGGTCATCGATGTGCAGGAAGACGGCGAAGATGCAGTGCACCGGGTCCGCTTTTCCGGAGCGCTTCCCAAGAAGGGCGAGCAGGTGCACTGCACCATCGACTGGGAGCATCGGTTCGAAAATATGCAGCGCCACTGCGGGGAACATATTCTCTCCGGTGCCTTTGACCGCGCTTTCGGCTGCGTCAACAGAGGCTTTCACATGGGAAATGCCTACATGACGATCGACCTGAAGGCAGAAAAGAATCCCGCCTTTACCGGTATTACTCCTGCCATGGCAAAGCAGGCGGAGCAGATGGCCAACCGGGTCATCTGGGAAGATCTTCCCGTGCGCATTCATTACTTTAAGACGCGGGAGGAGGCGGAGCAAATGCCGCTGCGCAAGCCACTGGCCTTTGATGAAGCCATCTCCGTTGTTCTCATCGGCAGTTCGGACAATCCGGCAGACTGCGTTGCCTGCTGCGGAACGCATCCCTCGAGCACCGGCCAGGTGGGCCTGATCAAAATCTACAAATTGGAAAAGAACAAAGATATGACCCGTATTTACTTCGATGCCGGCAAGCCGGCTTTCGAGCATCTCGTGCAGGAGCACGACCTCCTGCAGCGCCTGGAGCACCACTTTACCTCCGGCATGGATGAACT
The DNA here is from genome assembly GCA_900315555.1 of uncultured Eubacteriales bacterium. GTDB lineage: Bacteria > Bacillota > Clostridia > Peptostreptococcales > Anaerovoracaceae > RUG100. The sequence goes on along the minus strand of OMZN01000018.1, from coordinate 30,845 downwards.
GCCCGAAAAGCTGCGCGCCCGCGAAGCAAAAGAAGAGGCACAAAAGCAGCGCATCGCCTCCCTTGCCCATCTGGCTGCTTCTCACTGGGTGGAGAAGATCGCCTCCTCCACGGAGACGATCTTTACGATCGATCCCCTGACAGTAGACGACGGACTGCGCATAGGCAAGCTGATCGAAAGGCCTTTCACCGGGCTGCTGATCCAGAAGGCAGGCGTCCTGCTCCTCTTTTCCGACGGCAGCGTCGACTGCGGCGCCCTGGCCAGAAAAAGCGGTCTTCGCGGCGGCGGCAGAAAAACCTCCGCCCGGGTTGCAGGCAGTGAAGAGGAACTGACAGCCTTTTTGGCACGGTCCCTCATGCCCTGAATCTACAGATTCTTTAGATACGCAATCTCGCGGCGGGTCAGCTTGCGATAGCTTCCCTCCGCCAGGCGGGACAAATACAGCTCACCGATGGCCATCCGATGGAGCTTCTGTACCGGACATCCCACCGCGCGAAACATCCTTCTGACCTGCCGGTTCTTCCCCTCGTAGATGGTGATGTCTGCAATGGCAGACCGTTCCGTCTGCCGAACCACACGTACCTGTGCCTTCCCGGTAATAAAACCGCCAATATCCACTCCCTGCCGCAGGCGGCGGAGCTTTGCGTCGGAAAGAACGCCGCTGACCTTAGCGCGGTACGTCTTCCCTACATGATGACTTGGATGGGCGAGCCTGTTCGCCAGTTCCCCGTCATTGGTCATCAAAAGCAGTCCGGTGGTATTGTAATCCAGTCTCCCCACCGGAAAGATTCTTTCCGGCACATCCGTGACCAGATCCGCCACTGTCAGGCGGCCCCTGTCATCTGTCATGGCAGTCAGCACACCGGGCGGCTTATGAAGCATCAGATATACCTTCTTTTCCTCCGGTTCGATACGTCTGCCGTTCACTTCCACGACATCATCAGGTCCGATATCCACCCCGGGGGTACGAACGACCTCGCCGTTGATCTTCACATTGCCGTTGATCGTCAGCTCATCAGCCTTGCGCCGGCTGGCCATGCCGGCCGCGGCAATATATTTGTTAAGTCTCATCTTCCTTCCTCCAGCGTGTCCATTATATCATAAATAAAAACATGCCCTGCCGCTGTTCCTCCCACCATCCCTATGCTATAATGCAGTCATTATGAAAGTACGGGACAGACAGATGCTGAAGCTGGCCGTCAAGGCCGGCGAGCTCATGATGCACAGCGGCGCCGAAATCTACCGCGTCGAAGATACGATCCGCAGGATATGCACCGTCTGCGGCATTGAAAACGTAGAGGTGTTTGCCACGCCCACAGGCATTTTTGTATCCGTAGATACCGGCGGAGAAGACGGGAATATCATGACCTCTATCAGCCGTATTCACGGATCTTCCACCGACATGAAGCAGATTTCTGACCTCAATCGGTTTTCCCGCACCTTCACGACAACGGATCTGTCCATTGAAAGCGGCCTCATCCAGCTGGATGAAATTGCATCGCAGCGCCCGTTTCCTCTATGGCTTCGCCTCATCGGCGGTTTTCTGGTTGCCATGTTCTTCTGCATGCTCTACAGCAACACGCTTCTCAGCGCACTGTGCGCAGGAGGCATCGGCATAGCCAGTCTGCTGCTGAAGGAATTTCTGGAGCGGCAGAACACCAACTACTTTCTCAGCGGCTTCGCCTGCTGCGGCCTTGCCACGGCACTGGCGATGCTCTTTGTCATGCTGCGGCCGGCCGGCACTCCGGATGCCATCATCATCGGGGTTTTGATGATCTACGTTCCCGGCGCCGCCATCACCAATTCCATACGTGATTTTCTCTCCGGAGACATGCTGGCCGGCCTGGCCCGCATGACGGAGGCACTGGTGATCGCCGTCTCCCTGGCGGTAGGCGTCGGCGTATTCCTCCGGCTTTTTCAGGCATCCAGCATGGTTCTGCTCCCCGTCGAGGGAACCACCGGCATCGTCGTCTCCATGCTGGTGGGGCTCATCACGACACTGGGATTTTCTATCCTGGTTCATGTACCTGCCGAAGACCTCCTTGCCACCGCGCTCATCGGCGGCGTCGGCTGGAGTGCCTTCATGGTATGTGTCACCTTCTTCCACATGGGCGATGTGGAAGCCTGCTTCATCGGCACATGCTTCATCGGTATCCTGGCCGGCATCGCCTCCCGGGGATTAAAACAGGCCGCCACGGTATTTACGATTCCTGCCATTATGCCTCTTGTACCCGGTTCCCGCATCTTCTACACCATGGCTTACCTGATCGCCGGCGATCTGAAGACGGCCGCCATCGCAGGAGCTGAAACGATTTTCCTTGCCGGCGCGATCGCCATCGGGCTTCTGGTGACAGGTGCCGTCATCAACTTGATCATAGCCGCCAGCAAAAAGCTTCATCGGGCCTGAAAAAAAGGCACCGGTTATCAGGACCCGTGCCGTTATCATGAACCGGCACTGCTCTGCAGCAGCCCGCGTCCATTCACGCTTTTTCTTTTCCGGAAGTATTCCCTTCGGCCACCTCGGCAAAGCTGATCTGGTTGGTCATCACGCCATCTTCATAGAGTGCGGCGGCCTCCACCTCGGTATCCGGATCCTCTGCAAAATCACTGATGGCCGGCAGTTCCGCAAGACTGGCGTAACCGAACGTCTTCAGAAAGTTTGCCGTGGTTCCATACAGGATCGGTCTGCCTACGCCCTCCGAGCGGCCCTTTTCTTCAATCAGTTTCTTCTTGATCAGGCCGTCCACAACGCGATCGCTTCGAATGCCGCGCACCTGATCAATTTCTCCCCGGGTGACCGGCTGACGATAGGCGATGATGGCCAGCACCTCCAGTGCCGATTGAGAGAGACGGCGCTTCTTTACAGGACGGCACAGGCGTTCGATATAATCTGCATTCTCTATCGGCGTAACAAACTGATAACTGTCCTCCACGCGGCGGAGACGCAGTCCTCTCTTTTCCTTTTCGTATTCTTCTTTCAGTTCCTCAAAAGCGCTCACTGTTTCGGCTTTTGTAATATTGAGAATCTGCGCCGCATCATTGACGGACAGAAGATCCCCCCATATGAACATCATCGATTCAAGCGCGGACTTCACGCCTCGTGTGATCGTCATGATCGTCCTCCCCTTCCGTGCGAATTTCTTCCCCGGCGGTGACGTCGATCGTCCCGAAAGGAACCGCCTGCACTGCTGATAACTTCCTCTCCCGGATCATCTCCATCAAGGAAGAGAAAGACAGTGCCACATCATAGGCATCATCCTTATCCTCCACCAGATCCTCAAAGCTGAGATGCCTGCCGGGCTTCTCCTGAAACAGGCGCAGGATAAATGCCCGCCGCGCCTCTGCAGTGATCCGCTTCCGTTCGCTGCTTTCGTAGCGCCGGCGAATCTCTCCGAGCCGCTTTCTGCGCTGGAGAAAGCGATGAAAGGCCCTGACAAACTGCGCATCGTCGGCGATCAGCTCTTCCTTTGGACTCGCTGTGTACGCCAAGATATCCTCGCGCGGCTTCTCCAGCACATAGCGAAAGCGTGCCTCACGCTCCGCCAGCATCTGCGAAACAGCCTTGAACTGCTTGTATTCCAGAATGCGCTCCACCAAATCCCGGCGGGGATCTTCCTTAAAGTCATCCTCGCCTTCAGTATGAAGCCTGGGCAGCAGCATCTTCGATTTAAGATCGATGAGCTCGGCAGCCAGAACCAGGAAGTCGGAAGATACAGCAGCATCCGCCTGTTCCATCACTTCCATATAAGCCATATACTGCTCTGTGATTTCTGCCACCCGGATGTCGTAGATACTCATGCGGGCATTTTCAATCAGGTAAACCAGCAGATCGAAAGGCCCCTCAAAATTATCCAAAATGACCTTGTATGCCATAAGGATCCCTTCTATTCTCCGTCCCGAGCCGGCGCAGCAGCAATGGCCGCCAGATTTTCTTTATAGGGCGGCCGGACGATCCCCTTCTCTGTGATAACAGCGGTGATGTTCTCGTGGCTGGTCACATCAAAAGCCGGATTGAATGTCTTGACGCCTGCAGGTGCCATATCCTTTTCGTACCACATCTGATAGATTTCCTCGCCATCCCGGCATTCGATGCGGATCTCATCCCCGGTTTCCGTATCCAGATCAATGGTGGATGTCGGCACGTACATATAGAAGGGAATATCGAATTCCTTCGCCAGAATGGCCACGCCGCTGGTGCCGATCTTATTGGCGCCGTCGCCATTGGCCGCCATGCGGTCACAGCCTACTACCACGGCATCGATCCAGCCTTTCTTCATGACGGTGGCTGCCATATTATCACAGATCAGCGTCGTATCCACACCGGATTTCATCAGCTCCCAGCAGGTCAGCCGGGCGCCCTGCAGCAGAGGCCTTGTCTCATCAGCGAACACATGGAAGCCATAGCCTTTCTCCTGACCCAGATGGATCGGCGCCAGGCAGGTACCGTATTTAGCAGTTGCCAGCGCACCGGCATTGCAGTGGGTCAGAATTCCCATACCGGGCGACAGCAGCCGCAGGCCGTATTCTCCCATCCTGCGGCAGGCTTCCTCATCTTCCTTCTGCACCGCGACTGCTTCCTGCAGCATCCGGTCAAGAAGCGCCGTCCGCTGCGCCTCCCAGGAAGCGCCTGCGAGCCCTTCTGCATCCGGGTTCCATGTTTTCACCAGACGCAGCATCCTTTTCACCGCCCATGACAGATTCACCGCCGTCGGCCTGGAAGAGCATAGATAATCTCCGTGTTCTCTGCACGCCTCATAGAACGCCTCCCGGCTGTCCGCCGAGCTGTTCTTTGCAGCAATCCACATGCCGTATGCTGCCGCCACGCCGATCGCAGGCGCACCGCGCACTTTCAGCGCATGGATCGCATCCCAAATATCCTCCCGGGTCTCCATAGTGAGCCAGGCCTCCGTGCCCGGCAGCTGTGTCTGATCCAGAATCTCAAATTGTCCGTTTTCATATCTGATAGGGGAAACTTCAATCACGTTCTCGTACCTCCAGAGTGCATTATACCATAAGTCGCATCGTATTGGACGAATAGTGCCGCCTCGTGTATAATTTAAACATCGCGTGCGCCGGGAGCTTCCACAGCCGGCACGCCGACGGAACACGAATCAAATCGAAAGGAGAATCGATGCTCACCTGGCTTGGATCAACCTATATCGGGAAGATGATCTCCGTCTTCCTCATCTCCATGCTGCCCATCGTAGAACTGCGCGGCGCGATTCCCTTCGGCGTCTCTATGGATCTGCCGATTCTTGTGACCTTTCTTTTAGGAGTCGCCGGCAACATGGTTCCCGTTCCCTTCATCATCCTCTTCCTGCGCTGCATCTTCGACTGGATGCGAAAGAACCCGAGAACGGAGAAGTGGGTGGATAAACTGGAGAAAAAAGCACATCTCAATGGTCAGAAGGTTCAAAAATACAGGCGCCTTGGTCTCTATATTCTGGTGGCCATTCCCCTGCCGGGCACCGGTGCCTGGACCGGTTCCCTGGTAGCTTCGGTGCTCAATATCCGCCTGCGGGACGCTTTGCCGGTTATCACGCTCGGCGTCATCACCGCAGGGGTCCTGATGATCTGCATCTCGTATGGTGTCAAGACGCTGATCTAATGGCGCCGTTCTCTTAAAGGTAACGCCAGTCTCTTAAAGAAAGCGTTCCAGGCAGACAAAGAGGCGTCCTTTTCTGGTTCTATGTTCTCCGATTTCCGTCACCACCGCTTTACCCATACCCCGCAGGACGATTTTCTGCATGCTCTGCACCATTTTGTCCGCTCTTGTCTCTTCGACATCGTCAACATAGACACGCCCGCCCCGGATCGCCGCCTGCGCCTTGGCACGCGAAAGCCCGAAAGCAGCCGCTGTCATGGTATCCAGCCGCGGGGCTGCCACCGTTGTCCGTATTTCTTTCTTTCGCTGCACCGGCAGCCGCAGCGCCTTTATCTCTTTCATTTCGGCATGAACTGCCATCCTGCCCACACTGGTCATCATCTGCGAGAGGAATTCTCCCATCCCCGGATTGATGATAATGTCGGCGCCATCCTCCCGCACCAGAATATCCCCGGTCTCACGCCGGTCGATCCCCGTTCCAAGCAATGCTCCCAGGCAGGCCCGATGCGTCAGAGCACCGCTGCTTCCGGCGGCGGTAATCCGCAGCACGCCAAGATAATCGCCGGGATCCGCCGGCAGGAAGTCCGGATGAAGAAGCAGACGCTTTCTCTCTGCATCATCGTATCCGCCTGCCCATACCCAGACAATATCCTCCCATCCTTTCTTCGCAGACAGAAAGGCCTTCACCAGGCTCTGCTGGTGAAGGTCCAGGAATCCTGTGGCTTCGATGGCGTACTGGTCGGCCGCCCGCCGAAACAAATCCTCGAGGTGTGCTCTGAGCCGCACATCATCATCCATGCCATTCTCCTCTCCGGTACTCGCTTTTCACTGGAGCACGCCCCCTGTATGCCGATCGCTATTTTTCCGTAAAATACAGCCTGCCTGTGTCGCCTGCGCCGCCGTAGAGATCGGTGACCGATCCTGCCAGTGCCTTGTTGAAACGCCGCAGGAGGGAGACGCCGCGGCTGCTGGAGCCATAAAAGACCGCGCGCGCATTCCTGCCCTTTGCCTTTTCGGTGGCCTTCTGATAATCGGCCATGACGAGAGGCAGATCATCATAGCGGTCACGGTAAAAATCACGGCTGCAGATCATACAGTCGGTGGGCACCTTGAGGTCGGTCTCCTCTTCAAACAGATCGCCAAGGCTGCGCAGCTTGACAACAGAGCTGTTCTTTTTCATATACCTGCTGGCATAGGGCTGCTCCACAATAGCAAAGTTGCCATAGTCATTGATCGCCTTTTCGATCTCCTCATAGGAATCCAGTACCTTGATGGTATACGAAGAGGTACCGATGCCGGCCTGCTGCATCAGGAAGCGGAAAACGACAGCACCAGTGGACCGTTCGCCGGTAACATAGATCGTCTTGCCGGCAAATGCGGTCATTTTCGTGCTGGCGGTCTGATAGCTGTTGGAAAGGAGATAAATTCCGCCGCTGCTGGTCGGCGACAGCATGACAAGATCTTTCCCTGTCTTGCCGTACAGCCAGTCGGCATCTGTCGTCGGAAGCACCGCCACATCATAATCACCGCGGCGTACCGCCTTTTCCAGTTTGAGCAGCTCGTTATAACGTGTAATCTTGTAATCGCTTCCCAGATTCTTCGTCACGCTGCCGGCCGTTCCCTCATAGACAGCCATCTTCACACTGCTGCTCAGCGTATCCCGACTTTTTTCCTCCGTCCCTGAGCCGCTGTCGCTGCAAGCCGTCAGCAGGAACAGTGCCGCAGCAAGGCACAGTGCAATCCACACCGCTTTCTTCTTCATGCCCGCCTCCTCTCTCAATCCTTATGCATTTCTCATAAAGCACAGGGTCTGTGCCTTTACCAGCAGAGAACCTCATGGCCGGTCTCGGTTACCAGCACCTGAATTTCCCACTGCGCCGAAGGCTTGCCATCTCTTGTGTAGACTTCCCAGTCATTGTCGGGATCGATGTAAATCTCGGGCTTGCCCATATTCACCATCGGTTCGATCGTAAAAACCATACCGGGCGCCAGCACGATCTCACGGCCCTTCCTGCTGTTGAATCCCACCCAGGGATCCTCATGGAACTCCAGACCGATACCGTGGCCGCCGAACTCCCGCACAACCGAGAAGCCGTTCTCCGTGCAGTGATCATGTACTGCCTGCCCCATATCGCCCATGAATCCCCAGGGCTGCACCTGCGCAAGGCCCTTCTCCACGGACTCACGTGTCACATCCACCAGTCTGCGCACCGTGGGATCCAGTTCACCGAAGCAGTACATGCGCGAAGAATCCGAATAGTAGCCGTTCAGATTGGTGGAGACATCCACATTGACGATGTCACCGGCACGCAGCACAACATCCTTTGAAGGGAAACCGTGGCATACCTGATCGTTGACGGAAGTGCAGACACTGTAAGGGAACCCCTCATAATGCAGCGGCGCAGGGATGCCGCCCATGTCGGTTGTTACATCATAAACGATCTTGTCAATATCCGCCGTGGTCATGCCTTCATGCATCTGCTTGTCGATTTCATCCAGCACAGCCACGTTGATCCTGCAGCTTTCCCGGATCTTTTCCACCTGCTCGGGGGTCTTGATCATATCACGGCGAGGCACAGGATGTCCCTCATCGGCAAGTTCCTGCAGCTTTTCATCAAATGCCCAGTGGCATTGCTTATATTTCTTCCCGCTGCCGCACCAGCAGGGATCGTTTCTTCCGATTTTTTTCTTCATACTGTCCTCCCTAGGCTTCATCTTGCATGCCTTCCTCATTCTATGCCCGTCACCGGCCGCTGTCAACGCCGTCAAAACATGCCTAGGTTCTTGAAAAGGAAGAGCCAGAAGAACATGGTGAATATAGAGAAAGCGGAGGAAAACACTACGCAGGCGCCGGCCAGTTCCCCGTCACTGCCCATGGATTCGGCCATGGCAAAGGAAGAAACTGCCGTAGGTGCTGCGAAGATGGAAATACAGGTAACAAAGGCAACACCGCGAAATCCCATCATCATGGCCAGCGTCAGGCCGATGCCCGGCACTGCCAGCAGCTTCCCCGCCAGACAGACAACCAGATCCCGCTTCCTGTGCGATAAACTCTTAAAGTTGAAGGACGCACCTAAAATGATCAGCGCCAGCGGCGAGGTCATATCGGCCATCTCGGTGATCACCCCATCCAGCACCTGCGGCAGATGCAGTCCGGCAGCCGCCGCAGCAAGACCTGCAGCAGCCCCGAGAATCAGCGGATTTGTCAGTATCCGCAGCAGAATCCTGCCGGCCCGGATGCTGCCGCCGCGGAAGATTTCCAACGTGATGACCGCCATCACATTGTACATGGGGACAACGATGGCAATCATCATCATGGTGACGGCCAGATGCTCCCGGCCAAAGATGCTGATCGCCACCGGCAGCCCCATGATGATAAAGTTGCTGCGGTAAATGGCCTGGATCATGGCACCTCTGCGCTGCGGCGAGGGCTCCATCTTCAGCACAATGGGAATCGAAGCGAAGTAAACACCCAGAATCACCGCCACCACAAAGAGGACCAGATGAGGATCCACGATCTCCCTCAGCGTATGTCCGTAGAGATTGGTAAACATCATCACCGGAAAGAACACCACGAAGACCATATGATTCACTCTGCCGATCTCGTGAGGTGTCAGCAGCTTTGCCCTGCGGATACCCATGCCGATCAGCATGAAAAGAAACAGAGGAATGACAGCTTCGCTGCATACCACAAAATTTTGAACCATCATTGCCTCATCGCTTCTTCAATCCCCTTTCGGCATCCCGCCTTTTCTCACCGTGACCCTTCTGCGGCAGCGCCGTGCACCTCCGCCGGCAGGGCAGCTCTGCACGGCACTCTGCCCTCTACCTATCCTCCATCAGCGCCTTAACGTCCTTCATCCGTTCGGAAACAGCAATGTGCTGCGGGCAGACGCGTTCGCACTGCCTGCAGGCGATGCAGGCACCTGCGCTGCCATAGCCCTGCTCCACATAGTTGCTGTAGTATTCCCATTCCGGCGTCCAGCTGCGATCCATCTGCAGATGCTGCGTATTGTACAGTGCGAAATACTCCGGAATAGGGATATTCTTCGGACATGTACTCTCTTCCACGCAGTAACGGCAGCCGGTACAGGGAACGGCAATCCGCTCCCGGATCTTTCTGGCGTCCTGCAGGAGCAGATCCTTTTCCTTTTGTCCAAGGGGTTCAAACGCCTGCATACAGGCCAGATTGTCCTCCATCTGTTCCATGCTGCTCATGCCCGAGAGCACAACCTTTACATTGCGCAGGCTGGCGGCAAACCGAATCGCCCAGCTGGCAATGCTCCAGTCAGGATGCATCGCCAGCATATCCTTCTCAACATCTTCAGGCACCTTGGCCAGCGTGCCGCCCTTCACCGGTTCCATAACGATCACCGGAACACCGTGCGCCTTGGCGACCTCATAGCATTTGCCGGACTGCACGCCCTCGCTGTCCCAGTCCAGATAGTTGATCTGGAGCTGCACGAATTCCATATCGGGATTTTCCTCCAGGATCTGTTCCAGCACATCCGCACTGTCATGGAAGCTGAAGCCGAGATGGCGGATTTCGCCTTCCGCCTTCCTGCGCCGTCCGAAATCCAAGGCGCCCATCTTCTTCGCGATTTCGTAGTTACCCTGGTTCATATCATGCATCAGATAGTAATCGAAGAAATCAACACCCGTCTTTTCCTTCTGCTTATTGTAGATGCTTGCCACATCTTCCTCACGCTTGAGCATGGAAAGCGGCATCTTGTCCGCCAGAAGGAAATCTTCCCTCGGATGTCTCTTCACCAGAGCCTCCTTGATGAACCGCTCACTGCAAAAGTCGTGATACATAAAGGCCGTATCAAAATACCGGAATCCGGCGGCAAGGAAGGCATCCACCATAGCTTCCAGGCGGGGCATATCCACCGATTTCTGATCATCCTTATCAAGCAGCGGAACACGCATCATCCCAAATCCCAGCTTCTTTTCTGTCATTCTTCCTCCTCCTGTTCCAATGAAAATCTCTTTTCCCAGCTGCACAGCAGACACGAAGAACCCTGTCCGTGCCGGCAGACATTCATGCGGAAAGACGCACAATGAAAACAGGCAGCGGCGGATCGCTTCCCCGATTGTAATAATCCGCCCGAATGACGAGCCACCGCGCAGGATCCATCACCTTGAGAGCCGCAAGCAGCGCCTCGCGTTCCGCGTAACCGCTGTCACCACCGCTGTAGATACATAAGCTCATCACCCCGCCGGGGCGCAGGAGCTCCCTGCACTGCTTCACAGCCTCCAGGCTGGTCGCCGGTTCAGTATGAACAGCATGATCACCGCCCGGCAGATAACCGAAGTTAAACATGGCTGCCGCCACATGGCCTGCCGCACCGGGCATCACTTCTGCCATCGCCTCCTGCATATGCTCGTGTCCTCTGCGGATCAGGCAGACACGATCTTCCAGTCCGGCCCTGCACAGCCGCTGCCGCGTCGCATCCAGCGCTTCCTGCTGGATATCAAATGCCGCCACGCGGCCTGCTGCACCAACAGCACGGCAAAGAAACACCGTATCGCCGCCCCGTCCGCAGGTAGCATCGATACAGGTGTCTCCCTCATGTATGAATTCCTGTACAAACCGCTGACAAAATGCCGTTGTCCGCAGCTTCTCACGGATCTTTTCCATAATTTAAATGTACACTAGAAACGAGAAAAAAACAAGCTGCGGCACCATGCCGCAGCTCGTACAATCATCGGCATCTCCCGGCTGCCATCCCGCAGCGTGCCCCGGCCAGGGCTACATGCCGGCCGCTTGCTGAAATTCCTTTAGTTTTTCCTTCGCTTTTGGCGTCAGATGTCTAGGCACCTGGATCTCAATGGTAACATATTGATCACCGCGCTGTCCGGGCGCACCCATCTGCGCAGCACCACGGCCTTTAAGACGAATTTTCGTTCCCGCCTGCGTACCTTCTTTGAGCCTGCAGCGCACACTTCCCTCCAGCGTCGGCACCACGACCTGACCGCCCAGCGCCGCCGTCGCATACGGAACGCGCACCGTGGAGTAAACATCGCTGCCTTTGCGTTCAAAGCCGGACTTGGAAGCTACATTGATGCGGATGTATAAGTCTCCATTGGGGCCGCCGTTCCTTCCCTTGCCGCCTTTGCCCTTCAGCCGGATCTTTTTCCCGCTTTCGATACCGGCCGGAATACGCACCTTCAGGCTCTGCGTGTGTCCGGTGCTGTCAGTCAGCCGCACAGTGCGTTCACTGCCAAAGGCTGCCTCCTCGAAACCAACCTCAAGCGAGGCCTCGGCATCGCTGCCCCTTCCCGGCACATTCTGAAAGCCTGCGCCGGCGTTTTGAAAGCCCGCCGCACCATGCTGCGCGCCCTGCCCGGAAAATCCGGCACCGAAGAGATCCCCGAAAAGATCACTGAAACTGCCGGCGCCGAAGCTGCCACCCTCGAAAGAACCATTTTTAAAACCGCCGCCGGGAAAGTCGTCACCGTGGAACGTATAGGTACGGTATCTGGTATTGCCGTCACTCCACGCACCAGTGCTGCCGCCAAAGGGACCGCCCGGACCGTAAGCGCCGGCCTGCTCCTCATAAGCTCTCGGATTGCCGTTTTCGTCAAATGCCGCAAAGCCGTATTGATCGTATAATTTACGTTTTTTCTCGTCCTTAAGAACGTCGTAGGCTTCCGTTACCTCCTTGAATTTATCTGCAGCCGCTGGATCATTGGCATTCCTGTCAGGGTGATATTTCTTGGCGAGCCGGCGGAAAGCGCTCTTGATCTTGTTCAGATCCGCCTTCCTGTCGACGCCAAGGACGTCATAGTAGTCTCGTTTTGCACGCATGATCCACACCTCCTTCTTTAATGCTACCTTTCCATATAGTATATGCCCGGAATTAGCACTCTTCAATCACGAGTGCTAACAAAAATGATGTGCGTGGAAGCGTTCCATCTTTAGAGGCGCTTTGTTTTTTCAAAAAAAGAAGAGCAGCCTGCTATGCTTGTTCCTGACTGCAGATCCATCCCGCCAAGGCGCACACAGTGATAAATTCTTACAGTGATAAATTCTTGTGGTATACTCCTTATGGGATCCTGCCTCTGCATGAGGCGGCGCACTGCAGTATATACGTGCCGCCCGCAGGAATACAGCAGGAAAAAATACTATAAACAGAAAAACAACAGCGTGCTTAATTGGAGGAAATCATATGGATTACGCAAAAGAATCTCTTCGTCTGCACAAGGAATGGAAGGGCAAGATTGAAGTTGTCGCCACCGTTCCCGTTAAGGACAAGGACGACCTGTCCCTTGCCTATACGCCCGGGGTGGCGCAGCCCTGTCTGGAAATCCGGGACGATATCGAAAAAAGCTATGCACTGACCAGGCGCTGGAACATGTGTGCCGTGGTCACCGACGGCTCCGCCGTGCTGGGACTGGGCAACATCGGTCCGGAGGCCGGCATGCCGGTCATGGAAGGCAAATGTGTCCTCTTCAAATCCTTTGCCGACGTGGATGCTTTCCCGCTGTGCATCAAATCCAACGACGTGGATGAGATCGTCAACACAATCTACATGATCTCCGGTTCCTTTGGCGGAATCAACCTGGAAGACATCTCCGCGCCCAGGTGCTTTGAGATCGAGCGCAAGCTCAAGGAAAAATGCGATATTCCCATTTTCCACGACGATCAGCACGGCACAGCCATCATCACCTTGGCAGGTCTGACCAATGCATTGAAGGTCGTCGGCAAAAAGCTGGAAGATATCAAAGTGGTCACCAGCGGTGCCGGTGCTGCGGCCATCTCCATCACCAGGCTTCTCCTCTCTGCCGGCGTCAAGAACATCATCATGACGGACCGCCGCGGCGCCATCTACGAAGGCCGCCCCGAGGGCATGAACTGGATCAAGAACGAGATGGCCGAGGTGACCAACCGCGAAAAGCGCAAGGGATCCCTGGCCGATATCATCGAAGGTGCCGATGTCTTTATCGGCGTCTCTGCACCAGGGCTGGTCACCGGAGATATGGTGAAATCAATGGCAAAGGACGCCATTCTCTTTGCCTGCGCCAACCCGACCCCGGAGATCTTTCCCGATGAAGCCAAAGCGGCAGGGGCCGCCGTTATCGCCACCGGACGTTCCGACTTCCCCAATCAAATCAATAACGTTCTCGCCTTCCCGGGCGTGTTCCGCGGGGCTTTCGATGTGCGCGCCTCCGACATCAATGAGGATATGAAGATTGCAGCCGCGCACGCACTGGCCAATCTGATCGCAGACGACGAACTCTCCGCCGACTACATCATTCCTAAAGCCTTCGATCCCCAGGTGGGACCGACCGTAGCCGCCGCCGTGGCACAGGCCGCAAGAGATTCCGGCGTCGCCAGAATCTAGTCCGTCTGCAAAGCCTGCCGATCTCCGCTCAGCTACAGCCTGGTTTTCTTCGCCAGCGCATTATACTTTTTGTATACCTTGCTGACAGCGGAGATCGTCTTGCATTGCCGGATCTTATGAACGCCTTTTTTCACGATCGGCCTTACCTTTTTCTGATCGTAACGACGATCACCCAGATACCGTTTCAGCTTCCTGCTATACCTTTTCTTGGCGGCGCGCAGTTCCTGCTTTTTTGTCGGCACTTTGCCGATCTTTGCCTTCGCCTTCTTTACGAGTCCATAGACCTCAGCATACTTCACCGCTCCACTCGCTGTTTCTGCGTCCTCGTCAATGATATCTTCGATCTCCTCCCATCCGTCATCGCTGTAGTCTTCATACTTGCATTCATCCAGCAGGGCGTTGATCCGCTTTTTCGCCAGAACCCGCTGTGCCTCCGTGGCATCCTCATACGGCACACCTGTCATCCGTTCCAGTGCCTGCAGCGTGCTGCGGCAGGCGCGTGTAATTTCCAGCACATCCTGCTGCTTTGCTGTCTTCTTCTCGAGAGCAGCAGCCTTGGCTCTGGCCTTCTTCAGCTTGGCGGTATCGGAAAAATGCGATATCTTCAGCTGGCGGCGGATGTACAAGGACACCGCTTTCTGTGATGCCTTGCGAAACATCGATACCCCCCGCTTTGTAAAAATGCCTGCAGGATCACCAATAAACATCACATCTGCTGCGCTGCCCGTAACTGCCTTTTTCCCGCCTGTGATAAAATGCATCACATCGTCAGTGTCATAGTCATCCTCATCTTCTGGCGGGATATTCACAATGTAAAAAAAGATGAGAGCATAATCAGTAAAGGTCTTGATGTGCGAAATCCGTCTGCTGGCTTCCGCCTTTTTATCACTTAGCATCTCCCGATAATATGTATTGAAATATCGCTTCGGCTGACTGCAGAGCGACTTCATCACGTTCCGAAGATTCCGCCTCAGAGTTTTGATGTCGCTGTGCGAACGCACCTTCTCCCTGGTCAGCTGTCCCAGCACCATGATCGTCTCCAAAGCAGCCACGCTCTGATCACTGAGCACAAGTTCACCATCTTCAAACGCAACCATATCAGACAGATCCTCCGCCTGATCCAGCCTGTCGCATTCGCTGGTATAGGCAGCCTGCATCTCCTGCCAGACGGCACTGCAGTACCGCGTCTTGTCCTCGACCGACATTTCCCAGGTCGAATCCAGATTCTCGCGGATCTCCTCACGCACTGACTGCACCGTCGTTGAATTCTTTCGAAGGCTCATCGTGCCGCCCTTGCGAACCAGCAGGCAGCTGTATTTTTCCGCGTAGTATGCAGATGCGTCAGTCTCCCGCGCAGATGTCTTTGCAAAACCTGTTCCGGGCAGCATGGTCAATAGCATGGCGACGGCAGCCAGCAGCGCCACTGCCCGTATGTGAATTTTCTTTGTCATTGCCTTGCCCTCCTTACTTTCCTCTCTTTGCCTTCACAACTTTGGACCAGCCAAAAGATTTCATCTGCCCGTTCTTTTTGTATACGGCGCGAACACGATAATATCTGTCGTTCTTTCCTGCACGCAGCCCATAGTCAGTCAGCCGTGTTCCCTTGATCGTCTTCCACATCTTCCACACACCACGGCTTCCGGCCTTGCGCTGCACCTGGTATTTAACGGCCAGCGGAATCTTCTTCCAGGAAAGCTTTATCCTGCTCTTTCCGCTCCTGACCAGCCGCAGCCTGTAATCCCTGCCTGCATAGTTCTTTTTGGCCACCGTGATCCGCCGGCCGGTCCGTACCGGAAGTTCCTGATTCATCGTCGCCGCCGCATAGGCATAGATCGTCACACGGCCTGCTTTCCTGGCATATACCTCGCCGGTTTTCTCATTCACCACAGCGACGCGCCTGTTGGAAGACCGCCACAGGACACCCGGCTCCGCCAAGTCGCTGCCGCCCGCCGTATCATAAACCTTTGCTGTAAACCTGCAGTGATCGCCTGCCTGCATGACAGCACAGCTGCCGGTCATCTTCACGCTGCCCGCCGTCTTCTTGACGGTCACCGTGAAGGACGCACTGACCCCATTGTATGCTCTGGCCGTGATTTTCGCGGTACCCTCCTTGCGTGCCTGCAGCAGCTGATAATCATTCACGGAAACAACGGCGTCATTGCTGCTCGAAAAGCTGACTTCCTTTCTGTAAGCATTCTTTGGTGCAACCTTCGCGCGAATGTAGTAACTGTTTCCCTTCGTCACAAGAAGACTGCGTCCGTTAATCGACGCATCACTGCCGGTAAGAGAAGCTGATGAAAGCTCAACAGAGTTCGGCGCATCTGTATCCCGCACCGTCACCTTCTGCACCTGTGTTTTGCCGCCGGCATGCACGGTAATCTCCGTCGTACCCGGCGCCACGCCGCACACCCGGCCTGCTGCGTCGACGACTGCTACCTCCTTATCGGCAGAGCTGAAGCTGATCCCCGCCAGAGAAGCTGCCGGCCGCACCAGCGTCTCCAAGCCCTTGCTCTCTCCCGGCGCCAGCAGGAACGTATCCTCCTTGATCTCCAATGCATCCACACCGATATTCTCCGAGGCCTCTTTCGCCGCGGCAACAGCTGCCGCAGCATCCACGATCCCATAGCCGCTGTTCAGATCGAAACCTCTTTCTTCAATATCCCTGGCCGTGGCGCAGAGAATATTGCGCACCTGATCCGGTGTCAGATCCGGATTCGCATCCAGCACCATGGCTGCCGCGGCAGCAACAACGGGACTTGCCATCGAGGTGCCGCTATAGGTTTCATACTCGTTGCCGGGCGTTGTGCTCTTGATCGCCGTGCCCGGCGCGCAAAGATCCTTCATCACGCCATAATCAGAATAATAGGTCGGCTCATCCGTGCTGCCGGTTGCCATGACATCGATCACGGCGCTGTTGTCACCCGGGCAGGAATACGCGGATGCACTGTCATTGCCCGCGGCAGCCACCACGACAACGCCGGCATCATGCGCCTGCTCCACACTGGCATCCAGCAGCAGGTCCTGACCGTAACTGCCCAGACTTAGATTGATCACCTCGGCGCCGTGCTGCACCGCATAGCGTATGCCATTGACAATGTCATAGGTATACATGCTTTCACCATCATCGCTGATGCCCACCGGCAGAATCCGCACAAGATCATTGCTGCTGCCGCTGGCGACACCGGCACCACCCTTGCCATTACCATACGTCGCACCGATAATGCCGGCCACATGGGTGCCGTGATATCCCGGATCATCGTTGGTCAGTCTCTCTTCACCCCCGGTGGTTCGTACAAACCCGCCCGTCTGCCTGATCGTATCCTGCAGGCTGGCCTGCAGATCTTCATGGGTAATGTCCACCCCGGTATCCACAACAGCCACCGTAGCAGCATGACCGCACCCTTCAAGGGCTGCCCAGGCCTGCTGTGCCCTGACCGCCGCCAGATGATACTGGTAACCGACCGTGCCGGGCTGCAGATACGGATCGCTTACTGTACGGACACGATAACGATAGTTGGGCTGCACAGCCGACACACCCTCCTGCCGCTGCAGCTCCTCTATGGCCTGCCGCATCGACTGCCCCTTCTCAACATCCACGCTGGCCATCTGTTCGTTTCCAGCATCCTGCACATCTGTCAGCCTTGTATCACTGGCCGCCGCTGCGTTTTTCATTTCCTTCCGGCTGGTTCCCTTCTCGAAGGTCACCAGAAGCTCATCTCTGGCATAATGACCGCCCTCGAGCATCTCCGCAGCAGATAGCGGTGAGGTGCTCGCCGCTTCTGCCGCACGCGATGTTCCATCTCCATCGCTTGACGCCGCATTTGATCCGAAGGCCAGCACATCAGAAAATGGCCACATGCAAAAGCATATGGCCACTGCGAGCGCCGTCAACAGCAAAAATATTCTTTTCTTCATAACACCCTCCCTTGGTCTTGGAACACAAGATCAACGTGAAGTTTCTTCGCACATTCATCACAAAATCTTCACTTTCACTTTGATTATATCAGGAACCGCACGCACTATTCAACAACAAAAAAACGTCCTGTCAGAGACAGGACGTCGATTGACACCGATATATGTTCTTCCTTTCTGATACTAAGCCATAATCATCTGCCTGATCAGACCCGCACATCCGACCATGCCGGCATCGTTGCCGAGAACAGCGGGCAGAATAGGCGTATCTGCCGAAGGATGGAAAGCATACCTCCGGTAAGCTCTGCGAATCGGATCCAGCAGCACATCGCCCGCTGCAGCAATACCGCCACCGATGATAAACGCCTCCGGATCCAGAACGCCCGCACAGGAGGCCAAGGCGCGGCCGAGCACGTCGCCGGTAAACTCTGCCACGGCAAGAGCGGCTTCATCACCAGCCTGGGCAGCATCGAAAACATCCTTGGGCGTCAATGCGCCGGCTCTTTTGAGAACGTGGAGCACCGAGGTGCAATAAGAGGCACTTTGCATCGCCGTCTCCGCCCTGTGCACGATCCCTGCGGCTGCCGCATAATGCTCCAGCCAGTGCGGCTTAGTATCCTGACAGAGAGCGGATGAAGGCGGAAGAATATACATGTGTCCGATCTCGCCGGCTGCACCTGCAGCGCCCTCCATCGGGCGCCCGTCATAAATCACCCCGCCGCCGATACCGGTACCCAGCGTGATCATCATAATGCTGTCATACGCTTTGCCTGCGCCCTGATGCACTTCACCCAGCGCGGCCGCATTGGCATCATTGGCACAGCAGATCCGCTTCAAGCCTGTCAGCTCGCCAAGACTGCGGCAGACATCAACCTTTCCCCAGCCAATATTGACGCATCCGTTGACAACGGCTGCCTGCTGTACCGGTCCGGGCACGCAGATTCCCGCACCGGCCACATCGTCCATGGACAGCCCATTCCTGCGCAGCTGACGGCGCATCATGTCGGCCGTATCCGACAGGACAAAGCGGCCGTTTTCTTCCTTTCTCGTAGCTGCACGATCCCGATCCAGCAAGCCGCCTTCTGCGGTGAACAGGCCGGATTTAATCGACGTACCGCCGATATCAATGCCAAAGAAATATTGTTTCACGCTATGAACCTCCCCACCTGTCCATACATGCTGAAGCCGCCGTTCTGAAGCCGCCGCCAATCTGCTCAATCCACTGCACTTTCTGGCTTTAATCCGGGCGATTGATGCCAGACACCGCACCGCAGCTTCAGGTCATCTGCTGAAAGGAGAACCATGGTCACGGAAGTACTCCATCATCTCGCCGGTCAAACTAACGGGACTATAGTCCTTGGGGATCGCGTCCCGATCCACCCAGGCCGCCGCTGAGAGTTCCTCCCGGTCCCGATGAATCGACTGGGTACTGTCCGCCTCGACGAAAAAGCCAACGAGCAGATTGGCGTCCTGCCCCCATGGCTGACTCTTGTAATACTGCATCCTTCCGACGCAGATGCCCGCTTCCTCCATGACTTCACGACGCACCGTATCCTCCACAGTCTCGCCGATTTCGCAGAAACCGGCGATGAGAGCCGCTCCTTTGAAAGCTCTTCCTCTGTAGCGCGTCACCAGGATCTTATCCTTTTTTCCGTCTACGACGGCCGCAATCACAGCAGGATCCAGCCGGGGAAAAACCATGTCGCCGCAGGCGGGACACTGCAGTGCGCGCAGCTTCTGCACCGGCCTCATCTCCGTTCCGCAGCAGCCGCAGAACCGGTTCCTTCGGTACCAGTTGAACAGATGATACCCGGTGGCCGCAGCGAAACGATAAGCCGCAGGCTCTTCCCTGTTGAGCTGCATAAAGCTTTCATAGTGCCATCCCGCCGGCTCCGGCAGCTCGCAGCGGGAAGCAAGGTAAAACCTTTTCCCTGAAATAGAAAAGAGATATTGAAGCTGATCCCCTGCCGGATCAAAGAGTTCTTTCACCGTGGGAAAGCAGATGGTCTTCTGGTCATTCCTGACCAATACTTTTTTGCCGGCCAGAAAATAGAGCACATAATCATGATTCCTCGGTGCCCGGGGAATATATTCATTGTTAAACACATCCGGCTGAATATCCTGAATCACTTGTCTTCCTCCTGCTTCGTGAAATTCATACCCTTGGTCTTGGTAATCTTTCCGTCCTTATCGATGAAGAGTGCCTGACAGCCATCCTGCTTTTCGATAAAGTCCATTCCCTTTTCTTTCCCCATCAGCAGACAGATGGTCGCCATCGCATCACAATCGATAGACCGGCCGCTGCCGGCCACAATGGTCACGCTGTATACGTCCGTATCGGCCGGTCTGCCTGTGGAGGGATCAAGAATATGGTGATAGAGCCTGCCGTTCTTTCTGAAATAGCGTTCATAGACACCGGAAGTGACAACGGTCTGCTCCTTCGCCTTCGTATATCCCACCACCTCGCTCTGGTCAGAGAAGGGTTTTTCAATGCCGACCTTGAATGCACTGCCATCCTTGCCGCCCACGCAGGTAATATTGCCTCCCAGGCTGATGATGGCCGACGTAACACCCTGTTTTTTCATCCACACGCCCAGCCTGTCGGCGATATACCCCTTGGCGATGCCGCCCAGATCGATTTCGCTGTCAGGATCCGTCAGAGAAACCTTCCTGCCGCTGATCTGCACGTTCTGATAGTTAATGTGGCTGACCGCCTGCGCCAGCTGCGCATCGGTCGGCACTGTATGGTGCTTTTTGTCATGAAAATCATAAAGATCCTCTGCCTGACCAACGGTAATATCAAAGAGACCATCTGTCATTTTCCCATAGCGGATCCCCTTCTGCAGCACCTTGATAGTCACCGGGTCACAAGTAACCGCACGGCCGCCCGCATGGTTCACCTTGTAGATATCTGATCCCTTTTTTGTCTTGCTCAGCAGCTTCTCATACTTGTCACATTGACGGAATGCGCCTTGGATGACCTCATCGGCATGCTTCTCGCTCATATCCTTCATATCATAGACCGTAAGCTGGCAGACCGTATCAAAATAGTAAGATTCCTGGCTTACCGGATCCGTCTTTTTACCGCATCCGGTCAGTGTCAGCGCAGCCGCCGCGAGCATCACCACAAGCGCCGCGATCCACCCTTTCTTGTATCTATTCATCATATGTTCCTTTCACACAGGTCGAATACGTTAATCACAGCGATGCAGCGCATGCTGGTTTTCGCTGCCTTTGTCTTTGACAATAAAGTTCGTTGCCATTATAGTATACTAGCATATAGTAAAGCACAGGGACAGACCATGAATCAAAAGAAGAACAACCTGCTTTCCTTTCTCCGTGAAAACATCCGCAGAGCTGATGTTCTTCTTCTTGTTCTTTTCATTGTCATCGGTCTGGCCATGACCCTTTTGACCGCAGGCTTTTCTTCCTCGGGACAAAAGGTCGTGATCTCTGTAGGAGGCAAAGAATACGGTACCTACCGTCTGTCGGTGGATCGAACCATCACGATTCGTCAGAAAGGACATGTCAACAAAGTGCGTATCCGGGACGGCCGTGTCTCCATGGTGTATTCCGACTGCAGGAACCAGATCTGCGTCCACCATCATGCCATCGATAAAACCAGTCAGCAGATCGTATGCCTCCCTAACCAAGTCATGCTTCGCATAGAAGGAAAGGATAGCGATGACACCATCGATGCGGTCTCCGGAAACTGATCTTCACCATCGTACAGACACTAAAGAAGCAGGCCGCCATACAGCGCGCCATGGCCATCAAGGCGCTGCAGGCAGGCGGCTTCGCACCAGGCAGATCACCGTCGCTGCCGTCTTTGCGGTGCTCGCTCTCCTGATGTCTTATCTGGAATTCCTCATCCCCATCAGCATCGGCGTCCCCGGCGTCAAGCTGGGACTGGCCAACCTGATCATTCTGATTGCTTTGTATGAGATGGGGCTGCGCTGGGCTGCGCTCATCAATCTGGTGCGTATTCTTCTGGCCGGTCTTCTGTTCACCGGCGTCTTTGCCATGCTCTATTCCCTGGCCGGCGCCTTTATCAGTCTCCTGCTCATGTGGACGCTGATGAAAAGCGGCCGCTTTTCCATGATCGGTGTCAGCATGGCCGGAGGGGTGGCACATAATTTTGCCCAGCTGCTCGTCGCCGCCCTCATTGTCGAGACGGCGCAGATGTTCCTTTACTTTCCGGTGCTTCTCTTCTCAGGTATTGCCGCCGGCATCGCCATGGGCATCATAGCGCTGATTATCGACCGCCGCCTCGCAAAAACCGTCTTTCGCAGCCGCCCGCTCTCCTGACCTGCAGTATCGCCGCCGGACAAAAGCAGGATCCATGCTGCCGCACTAGAGCAGATCGGCCAGCTCATAGATAAGCTGTTCGCTCTTTTCCCATCCAAGGCAGGGATCTGTGATGGATCGGCCGTACACGCCCTCGCCGATCTCCTGTCTTCCATCCTCCAGATAGCTCTCAATCATCAGCCCTTTGACCAGCGCCTTGATATCGCAGCTGTGGTTCATGCTGTGAAGAATGTCCTTGGCAATGCGCACCTGTTCCAGATAACGCTTGCCTGAATTGGCATGGTTTGTGTCCACGATCAGCGACGGATTGGCAAGATTCCTCTCCCCATACGCTTCAAGAAGCCTCTGCAGATCCTCATAATGGTAGTTGGGATAGCTGCGGCCGTGTTTGTCCACATAGCCACGGAAGATCGCATGCGCCAGCGGATTGCCATCCGTTTGAATTTCCCAGCCGCGATAGATAAACCGATGCCCTGCCTGTGCAGCGACAATAGAGTTCATCATGACGGAAATATCGCCGCTGGTCGGATTTTTCATACCGACCGGCACAGAGATGCCGCTGGCCACAAGCCTGTGCTGCTGATCCTCTACCGAACGCGCACCGATGGCCACGTAGCCAAGCAGATCGGACAGGTAACGGTAGTTCTCCGAATAGAGCATTTCGTCGGCTGAGGTGAAGCCGGTCTCCCGAAGAACGCGGGTGTGCAGCTCGCGGATGGCAATGATCCCGGCCAGCATATCCTCGGGCTTATCGGGATCCGGCTGGTGGAGCATGCCTTTGTAGCCAAGACCCACCGTGCGCGGCTTGTTGGTGTAAACACGCGGAATGATGAGGATCTTGTCTCTGACCTCTTCCTGCACCCTTGCCAGCCGGTAAGTATAGTCCATGACCGCATCCTCATTGTCGGCGGAGCACGGTCCGATAATCAGAAGAAAGGCATCGCTCCTGCCCTCAAAGACTGAAGCGATCTCCCGGTCCCGCGCCTGCTTGATGCGGATCAGCTCTTCATCGATAGGAAACTGCTCTTTTAATTCCTTCGGTGTAGGCAGCTTTCTGAAAAATGTTGCACTCATCCCGTTTCCTTTCTCACGGCGCCTTCTCTCCTATGATTCGGCGCACAGGTTCGCTGCAGAAGCCGCGGCGCATCAGCGCGCGGCGTTTTTTCAAAGCGATTGTTCAATGCATTGAAATCACGCCCTATTATATCGTTCCCGCAGGGGAATTACAAATTTCATCGGCAATCTGCTACAATGATCTCATGAATATGCAGGATACAAAGGAACAATTTGCCAACAAACTGCTTCACTGGTATGCGGATCATCAAAGAGTCCTTCCCTGGCGGGAGGATCCCTCTCCTTACCACGTCTGGCTCTCCGAAATCATGCTCCAGCAAACAAGAGTGGAAGCAGTCATAGCTTACTATCATCGTTTTCTTGCGGCGCTTCCCGACATCCCTGCGCTCGCAGCGGCGGATGAAGACACCTGTCTGAAGCTCTGGGAGGGACTCGGGTATTACCGCCGCGTACGCAGCCTCCACCGCGCCGCCAAACTCCTCGTGGAGCAGTACGACGGCCGGCTGCCCTCTACCCGTGAAGCTCTCCTTCAGCTGCCCGGCATCGGCGATTACACGGCTTCTGCCATCGCCTCCATCGCCTTTGGACAACAGGAAGCTGCTATCGACGGCAATCTGCTGCGGATCTTCTCACGGCTGACCGCCTACGGAGAAAACATTCTTGCCACAGCAGCCCATCGAAAAGCCAAAGAATTTTTTACTGCAAGGATCTCAAAAGAACATCCCGGCGCTTTCAACCAGGCGCTGATGGATCTGGGTGCCGGCATCTGCCTGCCGCATACCGCACCGCACTGCAGCTCCTGCCCTCTTGCCGCCTTCTGCCGCGCACATGCCTGCAGCCGGGAGAACGATTTTCCTCATCGTCCGCCCAAGAAAAAACGATCCGTCGAAAAGCGGACCGTCTTCCTTATTCATGTTCCAGGCGGCGTCCTCCTGCACAGGCGCGCTGAAGACCAGCTGCTGGGCGGTCTGCCTGAATTTCCGAACCTGCCGGGCTGGCTGAGCCAAAAGGAAGCGCTTGACCACGTCACCCGCCTGGGCTTCGAGCCGCTTCGGATCACCTCCCTGCCGGCCGCCAAGCACATCTTCACACACCTGGAATGGCATATGCACGGCTACGAAATCCATACCGGCGACTGGCAGAAAAAGCCCGGCATACCGGAAGGCTATTTCACTGCGGACAATGAGGCCATCGAAACCATTTGGTCTATCCCCAGCGCCTTCGCCGTCTATCGAAAGCACTTGCTGGGAAAGTGAACTATGGCATCCAATCGGCAGCGCCATGCCGCCGATCATGCTGTCATCTCATCCGTCCAGACCGGCGAGGAAGGAACGTGCCCATGCAAAGTCAACCTTGTAGTTCCCTCTTGCCTGCAGCGGCGAAAGGGAAGGTGCAAATGTCTTCTCTATTTTCTCATACAGCGCCTCCTGCATCGGAATGGTGCCGATGGTTTTTTCCTGATCAACGAGGACAAAGCCTTCTCGGTCGCCGTCGTCATTATAGTAGATTCCTGTCATCGTCAGATCCGGATCAGCCTGCATCGTCTGATTTATCAAAAGGATCTTGACAATCTCCATGATCCGGTCGTCGCGCCGCCTGTCAAAGAGCATGATTTTTTCGATCAGCGCCTTCTGTGAGCGCACCACCCGCAGAATATAGTCATCCGTGACGGCATCGAACATTCTGCGTTCCTCTTCATCCCATGCGCCGGACCGCTTGCCGTTCGCCAAAACATCCAGCGCTTCTTTCTCCTCTTCATCACTTCGGACATACCAGATCAGTTCCCGGCTCTCCGGCTGATGATAGCGGAAATCATGATCCATATCGAATTCATGGCCGCAATGGAGACATTTGTGGCGAAACATACTCCGATTGAGCAGCTCCCACTTCTTGAAAGGAAAGGTGATGGTGTCCAGTGCCATCCAAACTTCTTCCATACGCTCATAGCCGCATGCGGGACAAGTGATACTTCTTTCTTCTGTAAACGCCATGCTGTCTGCCTCTCTATTTTCCGTCCGCTTTCATGCCATGCACCGTGCTTCCTGCATGCGGGGATCAGTTTAAAGCTGCCCTCCGCCACAAAAAATCTGCTGCCTGGCTGGCAACATTATACCGTATTTTACAGCGCTTTAACACCGATATTACATAAATGCGCTATTGGCAGGCTGCTGCCTCTGCTAAGATATAAACAACGGAGGAACAAAAGATGAAGATTTTCCGCTTCAAACAAAAGCCTGTCATTGCAGAAAACTTACATGGTCCACTGCCGGACAGACCCTTTACGGCTCTGTACCTGGCATCGCTTGAAATAATGCACTGCGGGGAATGCGCCGCCGCCCTCACCGCAGCTCTGCGGCAGCATCTGCAGGAGGAGGCAGCAGCCAGAACGACGTCGCTGCAGAAATCATGTCTGCATGCCATGGCACTGGCAGAGGAAATTGATACCTACCTGGACCGGCTGCACCTTTCCGGTATGCTGAATAAAGAGCAGACGGTCTGCGCCTCCATGATGCAGGTCATTCTGCATGCGCTGCAGAGGATCTTCATAGAATGTGAGAAAACAAGAGTCAGGCTGGCAGCAGCCTATAAATCCAAATACAAATTCTCTCCTAACGATCTCTCTGAAATTGACAGAGGCCTGGCTTTGGCCGAGAAAATCATTACCCGGTCCATGGCTTCTGTCATCAAGGGAGACAGCAAAAAGACTGCCGCCGCTCTTGTTCATATATCCATGATACGCGATCAGCTGGAGCTGTTTGCTACGCTGCACAAGGAGCGTACTACAGAGACAGCCGTATCACGATCGACCGCAGAGAATTAC
Source organism: uncultured Eubacteriales bacterium (assembly GCA_900315555.1). Taxonomy (GTDB): domain Bacteria; phylum Bacillota; class Clostridia; order Peptostreptococcales; family Anaerovoracaceae; genus RUG100. The sequence goes on along the minus strand of OMZN01000018.1, from coordinate 4,777 downwards.
GATTTCATGATGCATACGCTGGGCGAAATCATTACCGACAGCGCTGACATTGCCGAAACCGCAAGCTACGGTCTATCCTTCAGCGACCTGAAGGCCCTGGGTATGACGTCGGGCGCCCTGCATGCGCAAAAGCCTGCGCCCTGCATGCACAAACAGCCTGCAAGAATATCTCAGGTCGAATCATAATACGCTTACACTTCCACTTTCTGCCCGTCCGCCATGATCCTCACAATTTTCTCAGCGGCTCCGGGCATTCTTTTATTGAGTCTGTCAATCAGGCCATCGGTAAAATCGAATTTTCCCCATTGGTGCATAGGAAGCAAAGCTCGTATCGCAGTATGCTGCAGCATGTATTCTGCCGTCCAGTATCCGGCCTCTTCCTGCCTTGGATCGACCGGCACCATGGCCGCATCGATCTTCCTGCCTGCAAGCGGCTGCACAAAGCGCTTAAAGCGTTCCGCCCTCTCTTCATTGACCTCTTTGGTATCTTTCTTCCAATGCCACCAGTTGAGATCCCCTGCATGATAGATCGTCCTGCCGTCCGCCTCCACAAGGAAGGCAACGCCTTCATCGGTGGAGAAGAAGCTCTCCACATGCACGCCGGGCAGCGGCTGCAGTTTCTCCTCTCCCTGTACACTGATACAGTGTCCATAGACCGTCTTATCGATTTTCCAGCGGTCTGCATGCTCGGCATCGAGCGGAATATCAAATCCCAGCAGGTATCGAACCTCTCTTTTCCCATCATCCAGCTGGAAGATGTCCGGTGAAAAGTGATCGCTGTGGCAGTGGGAAGCAAAGACCAGCAGCGGCTTGCCTGCCGGGATCTTGGGCAGTTTTCCCTGATACCAGTCAAAGAGAAGGGTGACGGAAGGCAGCTCCACAAGGAAACTGCTGTGTTCTATGAATGTGATCTGCATATGGTTTTTCCTTTCTTGAAAGCCGCTGGAAATTGCTGTGCGGCCTGCCGTACATGGTATTGTATACATCGCTTACTGTACACACTGCTGCATGATGCTTTACTATACCACGATACACAGAGCACTGCAAAAAACCGGGAAGCATCGCTTCCCGGTTTTTTGTATCCCCTATTCAACAAGGCAAATCATCAAATCCTTATTCGTTTTCTCCGTATCCTTTTTTCCGGTAAATGACGTCATCAGATATCCAGCGCTCTGTAATACCCTGTCTGCACTGCCTCAAGGACTCTGCCCGGACGAATGCAGTCGCCGACTTCGAAGACACGAGGCGCTGTATTGTAAAAGCTGTCGATGAAGTCCCGATCCGCCCTCATACCGGTCGCCAGCAGAATGGAATCCGCTGCCAGCAGCTTCTCGCTTCCATCCTCGGTGGTAACCAGCAGTCCTTCGTCAGTGACCGCCTTTGCCGTGGTCTTGCAGTAGATCTTGATATCGCTGTCGCGCACATAGATGTTCATCGCATTCTTGTGCATGAAGTAGGCATCTGCCGCCCAGTCATCCTTCATTTCCACGATGGTGACATCCTTCCCCAGCTGATCCAGGTAGATGCCCACCTCGGCACCGACAAGGCCGCCGCCCAGAATCACCACGCGCTGACCCAGCTGCGGCTCCTCATGGTGAAGAGCATCCAGTCCGCTGACGATATCCTTATCGATACCGTCCACCGGCGGAATCAACGGTTTGGCGCCTGCTGCCACAATCACGACATCGGCATGCAGTGCCGCGGCCTTCTCCGGTGTCATCTCCACACCGGTCTCCACTTTGACATATTCGGATGCGAGACGGCCTTCAAGCACCTTGACGAAGTTGTACATATCCTGTTTGAAAGGAATATACTGCTCCGCCAGAAGCTGGCCGCCAAGACGATCGTTCTTTTCATACAATGTCACATCGTGACCGCGCCGCGCCGCCGTGATCGCCGCTTCCATGCCGCCGGGGCCGCCGCCGATAACCGCCACCGTCTTGTGCTTGGCGGGCGGGAAGGCAGACTTGTTCTCCAGCTCGTTGCCAATAACAGGGTTGAAGGCACAGCAGAACGTCCTGTTGGTCAGATAATTGTAAAAGCAGGTAAAGCAGCGGCAGCATTTGGTGATATCATCCGCATGACCCGAGAAGGCCTTCTCGGGAAAATAGGGATCGCACAGCGACTGTCTGGCAATCTCGATGATGTCCGCTTTGCCGCTGGCGAGAATTTCTTCCATCATGGCCGGATCATTAAGTCCGCCCAGTGTGGCTACCGGCGTCTTAACATGTTTTTTCACCTCGGCCGCCAGATAGACGTTGCATCCATGTTCGATAAACATCGAAGGATGCGTCACCACAAAAGCATCGGGATCCTCGTGTACACCGGCAGAAACATGGATAATATCCACCTTGCCATCCAGCATCTCTGCCATCTTCACGCCTTCTTCAATGGTGTAACCGCCTTGGATCAGCTCCGCACCGCTCATCCTGTATTCGATCGGAAATCTTGGGCCGCACTTTTCGCGGATCTTTTCGATGACCAGAAGCGGGAAGCGCATGCGGTTTTCAAGGCTTCCGCCCCACCGATCGGTTCTGTGATTCATCGTCGGCGACATAAACTGCCCCAGCAGCCAGCCATGGCCGCCATGCACCAGCACCATATCAAAGCCTGCATCCTGCGCCAGCTTCGCACCTTCGGCAAAGGCATCGGCTGCATGGAAAATATCCTGCTCCGTCATGGCTGTCACCCTCAGGCCTTCAGGGTTGACCTCATCATTGGGCCCCAGGATAGCCGCATATTCCGACTCCTTCTGGCTGCGGGCATTGCCGTATTTACCGCCATGCGCAAGCTCCATAACCGCATTGCAGTTGTGGTGATGCATCGCATTGGCAGCCTCTTTCAGCGACGGAAGAGACATTCTGTCATAGAGAGTGATCTCCTTGGTATGGGTCCGACCGACCGGATCTACGATGCCCAGCCCTATACAGACACTGGCAAGTCCGCCGCGTGCACGATTCTCGTGAAAGGCGATCTCTTCCTTGCGCATATGACATTCGGCATCCAGTTCAGGGTTGGACATGGGTGCACCGAAGATTCGATTCTTGAATGTCAGTCCATTGATGGTAATGGGACTGGCAAGATGGGGAAAGTACTGATTTTCCATAAATTTCTCCTCCTTATGTTCCTGCTCTTCCTTACGTCCTTACTCTGCGTCCATCCGCAGCACAGCCTTAATGCATTTGCCTGATCCTGACTCTGCAAAAGCCTCGTTAATTTTTTCAAAAGGATAGAACTTGACAAGCTTCTCAAAGGGGAACAATCCCTTCTGATGGTAGTTAAGCAGCTTGGGAATGAATTCCTTAGGCACGGAATCTCCTTCCACGATGCCCACCAGTGATTTGGCATCGCCCATCAGTTCTTCCTGAATGTTCAGCGTCACATCACCGGTGGCCCCTAGTACGACACCTGTTCCGCCGAAATTGACAGAAGCAAGCATCTTCTTCACGAAATCCTCCACACCGGAGGTATCAATGGCATAGTCGACCCCGCCATCGGTAATTTCATTGCGGATCTTGCCGACGATATCCGTTACCTCTTTGCGGTTGATCGTATGGGTGGCGCCCAGTTCCATGGCAAGCTTGAGGCTGTCCGGATTACCGCCGACGGCAATGATCTTGTCGCAGTTGGCGATCTTGGCCGCCATAATCGCACTCATGCCCACCGTACCGCAGCCAAAGACCGCTATCGTGGAGCCAAACGGCGGTCGCAGGTGATTCAGCACAGCACCTGCACCGGTCTGTATGCCGCAGCCCATCGGTCCGACAAGCGCCAAATCGATATCATCATAGTCGACCTTGACTGCACTGGACTCATTGACGACTGCATGTGTCGCAAAGGATGACTGTCCGAAGAACGTGGCCAGCGGCTTGCCGTCCAGCGTGGAGAGCCTGGTCGTACCGTCGGCCTGCACGCCGCCAAAGTTAATGGCATTGAAATTCTCGCAGTGATACGGCTTCGCATTCCGACAATTCCGGCAATGCCCGCAGGATCCAAATGAAAGTCCCACCTTGTCGCCCGGCTTGAAGTCCGTCACGCCCGGGCCGACTTCTTCGACGACACCGCATCCCTCGTGACCCAGAACAGCGGGCAGCGGCACAGGAATCATCTGCACGCGCGCTGCATCATCCGTGTGACATACACCGCAGGCCGTGATTTTGACCAGGATCTCATGATCCTTCGGCTCTGCAAGTTCCACTTCCCTGATCTCGAACGGGGCATCCTTTTTCGTCGTAACGGCCGCTTTGATCTTCATAGCCAGTCCTCCTTGGTTTCTATTTTCAGTCTTTTCGAAATAATCTTATCATGTCAAACTCTTAACGCAATCGCTGTAATGGACTCTTTTAGTGATTCCATGTCCTCCGATGGCACGCAACCTCTGCACCGCACGACGTGGCACCCTCCTGACTGCACAGAGAATCTTTTTCAAAGGACTTCCTGCACTTTACTTCTTATCATTTGTTTCTTGTTCTTTTCTTAACTGATGGAGAAAATTTTCATTGCATCATACCCAGTTCTTGGTATATAATATGTTTCGCTGACACGGGGCATTAGCTCAGCTGGGAGAGCGCCAGGTTCGCAATCTGGAGGTCAGGGGTTCGATCCCCCTATGCTCCACCAATTATTCGAAGAGTGCTTCGGCACTCTTTTTTCATGCAAGCGTTGCAATGACAGGGTTTGACCGTTTGAGGCCCGTGCAATAACAAGTGATTTTTAAGTGATTTGAGTTGCATACAGCGTGCATACGCTGTATGCAACTCTTTTAAGCAAGCGCCTT